>DATFJY010000379.1:0-8882 GCA_035268905.1 Desulfotignum sp. | reverse complement strand
CGGCTTTGCATCCGTCAATGCCGAAATATTTCAATCTCCGACAGGCTCCCTTATTGCGGTGGAAACTGTTCAAGAATGGCTTCCACTATCCGACGGACCATTTCTGTGCTCTTTTCGGGGGTGGGGTGCTCGGCAATTTCTTCTGATCCCATGCCCCGCCACAACAGTGTGTCAGGCCCGGCATCATACACATCAATGGCCAGCGTGCCCACATCATACTCATACACTTTCGGAGCTGAGATAATGTTGACACCGCCATAGCGGTGATATCGGCCCACGCCAAAGCCAAATCCCGTGGTATACGGTTCAGAATGGATCCTGGTTTTTATGGCATATTCATAGTCCACCAGAAAATCCGGATCACTTTTCCGAACATACCCTTTTTCCGTCAATATCCTGTCTATGTTCTCGTGAAACCGTTTGTGCAGTAATGGATTGTTTTCTCTGATATCATCACTGGTTTTTTCCTCTGGAGATTTCCAGGCATAGGTCTGCATATCTGGAAACGGTATCCGTGTATCATAATCCTGGCTTACCTGGATTCCGGAACATGCCGCCGCCGAAGCCATCAACAGCAGCAGCACCAGACCCTTTATCGGTTGTATCTTCATATCATCTCCTGTATAAGGAATCGTTACTTATTGCCGGTTTTTTTATGATCATTGCACACTGCATGCGATTTCGCAATGCAAAGTCTTTAATTTGTGATACTGTGTGTATGTTACATATTCCAATGCCAGTCAGAAACGCAGCATTGACATATTTTTTGTACTTGTAAACAATTAGGCAATCCTTAATTTGTATTTTAAAGATGAATAGGGCGGGCAGCTTGTAAAAAACAATCAGCTCCCGGATAACAAAAACGGCTAAATGCGTGAAAAGGAGCTCTTTATGACCCAGCTGCATAAAATATCAGCTGCAGACGCCAAAGGGGCAGTGGATGAAGCAATGGCCCTGCTGGTGTGCATTTATGATGATGACAAATTCAGGGATACGGCCCACCTGGAAGGGGCGATCCCCATGAGCGCGTTTTTGAAATTGAAGCCGGACCTGGCTTTGGATACCCGTATTATCTTCTATTGAGGGTGACCCGGCGACAGCTCTGCGGCAAGGCTTGCCGCACAATATATGGACGAGGGCTACACACAGATTCAGGTACTGGATAAGGGAATTGCCGGCTGGAAGGAAGCCGGCTTCAACATCCTGTAATGAATGGATGACAGGGTTGGGAGATGGGATCAGACCAAATCCCAGATCCCGAAAATTCTGCGCATCATTCCTGCATGTCTTCCAGCAATTTAGTCCCAAACCGGGCTTCAATTGCCAGGCGGTCCCGGTTTTTCTGGATTTCAGACTGCTGCTGTATGATTTTTATTTTGGTTTTGTAGGATAAAAACATTTTGCATATGAAGTAAGCTCCGCCAAGCAGGACCAGGCACAAAAGGACCCATTTGAGTTCTGAAATGGTCTGATAACTGATTTTACCGATATATACCAGCAGGTCCGGCACCATCCAGTATAGAAATGCCGCCACAATGACAGTGGCCCCCAGTGAATAGATGTTCAAGCGTCCCAGGGTAGAAAACAGTTTTTCAAATCTGGTTTCTTCAAATGCGAACTCCCGGCTGTTTTTTGTTTCTGGTTCCGGCTGTTTTTTTTTCAGGTGAAACAGATCTTCATATATCCTGACCACAAATACGACAAACAGGATCAATGCCAGGGGAATGCAGATGGATAAAGCGATCCAGGTCCTGGTGGGAAATTTATTGTCAACCAGCACCCGGGTGACGACAAAGCCCTCCTCTTTGAAACTCTTTATACCGTATACCTGTTTGAATTCCGTCAAGGCGTTGGCACTGTATATATCCTCATATACCATTGTGCTGTCTGGATCATACACCCTGACAAGGGTCTGGTTGGCTGCGGAAACCACGCAGATCATCAGGATGGCGAACTCAACCACGGCAAATATGAATAGGATATAAAACAAGCCGGGGACCCGGTTTTCAAACAGCTTCCGCATCCGTTGTTCACTCATGGGAATATCCTTATTTTTATAAACATAATTTTACCTGCTTTATATTTTCTGGAAAACATACAGATGTAAATGTGATGTTACAGGTTATTCTTATTCGTCCAGGGCTTCCCGTATTTTTTGGGCAAGATCCTCCATGGAAAAAGGTTTCTGAAGGAAATGCACGTCTTGGTCAAGCACACCCTGGTGGGCAATAACATTGGCAGTATACCCGGACATAAATACAATTTTAATTTGCGGGCAGAGATTTGCCATCTTTTCCGCCAGATCTCTGCCGTTCATTTCCGGCATGACCACATCGGTCATGAGCAGGTGAATCGGTTCTGTATGTGATCCGGCAATCTGTATGGCTTTGTCGGGAGTGTCGGCGGAAAGTGGAATGTAATCCAGACTTTCCAGCATGGATTCGAGCATTTCCAGAATCGTGGCCTCATCTTCCACGATGAGGATGGTTTCTTTTTTGCCCAACGGCATGGGAGAATCGGGTTCGTCTGGTATGTTGTCCGGTTTATCGGTATGCCGGGGCAGATAGATTCTGAAGGTGCTTCCCTGGTCGGGTTCGCTGTAGACATTGATGAAGCCGCTGTTCTGTTTGACAATACCGTACACAGTGGCCAGTCCGAGCCCGGTGCCTTTTCCTGGATTTTTTGTGGTAAAGAAGGGTTCAAACAGATTTTGTTGTGTTTTCTGGTCCATGCCGCTGCCATTGTCACTGACTGCCAGCAGAACAAATTCACCGGGAACAAATCCGGCATGGGTATCACAATATCTCTGGTCAAAGACGGTTATGCCGGTTTCTATGGTGATCTTGCCCACGCCTGCAATGGCATCCCTGGCATTAATACACAGGTTTGCCAGGATCTGGTCTATCTGGGAAGGATCCATCTTCACCGTACACATATCGTTTGCAGGTTCCCAGAGCAGGTCGATGTCTTCTCCGATAAGCCGGCCCAGCATGTTGCGCATTTTTTCCACCGTATCGTTGAGATCCAGCACTGTGGGGGAGATGGTCTGTTTTCTGGCAAATGCCAGCAGCTGCCGGGTAATTTCGGAAGACCTTTTTGCTGCATTGAGGATCTGTAAAAGGTCCTTGTAGAGTCTGTCATCCGGGTTTGCCTTTTTCAGGGCCAGTTCTGTATGGCCGGAAATAACGCCCAGCATATTGTTGAAATCATGGGCGATCCCGCCGGCAAGCGTTCCCACCGCTTCCATTTTCTGGGCCTGCCGCAGCTGTTCTTCCATTTTTTTGTGGTCCGTGATATCGGTTGCCACCTGCAGTTTTACCAGCCGGCCGTCAGTCCATTTTATGGCCCGGTCATGGTTGACGTAGAATTTATCGGTTACCGGGTTGTGGCCCTGCCACACACAGACACCGGTGGGATGGTTGTTGTCATCGATCAGTCTATCGTTGGTGCAGTGCGGGCAGGGAGTAGATGCGTTTCTGAATGCCTTCCAGCAGATATCACCGGTACTGTCTTTGCCGAAACTTTCTATCATGTGCCTGTTCATGAAAATGATTTCATGGGTATCCATGTCCGCCACATAGATGGTGGCATCGATACTGTTCAAAACAGCGATCATTCTCTCATGGGATTCCTGCAGTTCTATCTCAGACTGTTTCTCCTTGCTGATGTCCCGCAAATGTTCAATAACCTGTGCAATGTCATTGTTTTCGTCCAGTACGGGATATGCCCTGACATCCAGCCATTTATCAATGTCTGCGACATATTTTTCCACCTGGGCCGGCTTTTTGGTTTTGTAAACTTCAGCAGTAGCACAGATGCGGCATGGCGACACCCGGCCGATCAGTTCATAGCATTTTTTGCCGATGGCATTTTCAGGGGTTTGTCCAAGAAACGCATACCCTGCTTTATTGTATCGTATGATCCGGTGGTTTCCGTCCTGAACCCCGATCACATCAGGGATGCTGTCCAGAACCGCTTCGGTAAAATTGATGGAATCATCCAACACCTGTTTCACCCGGTTTTTTTCCTGGATCTCCTGCACCATCTCTTTTGAATGTGCCTGTATCTGATTGTAATACAAGGCGTTTTGAAGTCCCACCGCGATCTGGTTTGCCGCGGTTTCAAGAAGGGTGGCATGGTTTCTAAAGTCATATTCACGGGCCGATGCCAGGCCCAGCAAACCGATAACCCCATCATCTATACACAGGGGCAGTGCCGCAAAAGCGGTCAGACCGGCTTTTTTGCATTCGTTCCAGGTGCACCTGTCATCTGTGTGGATGTTGGTGGCATAAACAGGGTGGTTTTCTTTGACAGCCAATCCGCACAGGCACTGCCCCACCTTGTGTGTGCCTTCCAGACTGTGAAGAAACTGCGGATCTTGATATTTTTGGGAAACCAGCTGCAGCTGGTTCTGTTTCCGCAAAAAAAAGATGACAAGATCAGCAGGCATGATATCACATATACCATCAACGGCTGACCGGGCAACATTATCAACGGAAAGCCTGCTGCTGAGTTGGTCCCCGAGAGATTTGAGAAAAGTCATTTCACGCAGATTCTGCTGCAGGTTCTGTCTGGCAAGCTGGAGCTGGGAGGTTTCCTTTTCTAATGTACTGATGCGGTGCAGCAATTCTTGTCGGGTTGGATTATCAGCCATAAAAGATCCTTGGTATGTGCACTTTTTCAATCCGGGCCTGGCTTCAGCTGGAAGTAAGGCCAAAATTGAACAATAGCAGATGGGTATTGACATACCACCATTGCCTTGGTTGTGCAAGTCCCTGGCCGCAGTTTTTCATTGCCGGTATTCTGGGCTTCAGCGGGGTCAACCAGAATCAGAAGGCGCAGATCCACAAGGGCATACTGGATAGACTGGATATATGGGATGCAGTGGAACGTTCCGGCATCAGGCAGGCCCTGCCTGTGCCATTCAGCAGCGGATCGGGCTGCCGGTGCCGGTGTTCAGGTGGACACTGTCCAAGATTATACCTGGTCCGTTAAGACTGCTGACACAATTGTCCGGGATCAGCCAAACCGTCCGGTGATGTAATCCTGTGTCAACTGGTGCAGGGGATTGAGGAAGATCTGTTCTGTGGGACCGATTTCAATGAGATCGCCCAGGTGAAAATAGGCGGTACGCTGGGATACCCGGGATGCCTGCTGCATGGAATGGGTGACAATGGCGATGGAGTAATCCCGGCGCAGTTCATCAATCAGTTCTTCGATGATGGCCGTGGCAATGGGATCCAAAGCGGAACAGGGCTCATCCATGAGGATCACTTCCGGGTTGACGGCAATGGTTCTGGCGATGCACAGCCGTTGCTGCTGTCCGCCGGAAAGGCCGGTACCGGGCTGGTCCAGCCGGTCCTTGACCTCGTTCCATAAACCGGCCCGGACCAGGGATTTTTCCACCAGCTCTTCCGCCTCGCTCCGGTTGGTGACAAGTCCATGGATTCTGGGGCCATAGGCCACATTGTCAAAAATAGATTTGGGAAAAGGGTTGGGTTTCTGGAAAACCATGCCGATCTGTGCCCGCAGCGGGACCACATCCACATCCTTGTCATAGATGTTTTTACCTTCCAGAAAGATACGCCCTTCCACCCGGCAGCCGTCAATGGTGTCATTCATGCGGTTCAAACAGCGGATGAACGTGGATTTGCCGCATCCGGACGGACCGATCATGGAAATGACCTCATTGGAACCAATATCCAGGGATACGGCATTTATGGCTTTGGTGGCACCGTTATCATAATAGACATTGACCTCTTCGCACCGCATTTTGGGATTTTCAACGGATTTTTCACCCACAGTGTTCCGGTTTTCCTTGTCCACAAGGCTGTGACGGCGCTTCTGGGATGTGCCCCTTTCCGTTTCGGTCTTTTCTGCCGTATGCCGGGCCTTTGCCTGGACAGTTGTGTTATCGGTATTCATTGAAGGTTTCTTTATGTTAAAATTTGCTGGTTGCATGACAGTTTCACAATGTGCCCAAAGGCATCCATAGAGTGATAATTTAGTATATTTGTATTAGTTGTTCTTTAATGTTTTGTTAAAATAATGTTAGGACGGGTTCATTTCGATTTCATATTGTGAAGCTTGTCGGTCGGATCATACTTTAAAAATGATCCCATGACCGGTATACTGGTAACCTGGAATGAGATCATCAATGGATGCTGGAACAGCATCCACAAGTAAGAAAAAATGCAGAACAGGAGGGACCCAACCATGAAAATTGCCATATTATCAGATGTTCACGGCAATCTGGAGGCCCTGCAGACAGTTCTGGCGAAGATTCACACCCTGGGCCTGGATGAAGTGGTCTGCCTGGGGGACAATATTGGATACGGCCCGGATCCCCAGGCTGTCATGGATCTTCTGGCAGCGCACAACATCGCCTCTGTTCTGGGCAACCATGAGATGGCAGTGAAAAATAGGGCCAGCCTGGAGTGGTTCAATCCCATGGCCCAAAAAGCACTGGAAATTACCCGGTCGCAATTGTCCGTGCCTGCTGTTGCAGACATCTGCAAACTGCCCTTTTTCCTGGTGAAGCACAGCCTGCGGTTTGTCCATGGGGTCCCGCCTGCAAATGTATTCCTCTATCTTTTCCAGGTGCCGGAAAAAAAACTGATCCAGAAGCTGGACCGGTTACAGGAACGTATCTGCTTTGTGGGACATACCCATGACCTGGGCATTATTTCCTGGGACGGTGCCAGTCTGACAAAAGACAAGCTGGTTTCCGGGGTGTGTCAGCTCGATGCAGATAAAAAATATATCATCAATGCCGGCAGTGTGGGACAGCCCAGGGATGGAACATATGAAGCAAAATTTCTGGTGTATGACACCCGAACCCTTCAATTGTCTGTCAAAGCCCTGGCGTATCCTTTTGCCGAGACCGCCAAAAAAATTATTGCTGCCGGTATCCCGAAAATGTATGCGGAAAAACTGGCTGTGGGCTCTGGTACTGCGGGCAGGGGAGATTAAAGGTAACCCGACATGAAAAAAATCGGCAGATTCACCATCACCGGCCTGCTGGGAAAAGGGGGCATGGGCAGGGTTTACAAAATCGCCTATCCTGTCACCGGAAAGATTGCTGCCTTAAAGCTGCTGGCGCCGTCTTCCCTGCTGGCCAGCCTTACCCCGCAAAATGAGCTGGAAGATTTGTTCACCAAAGAAGCGATCACCATGGCTGCCATCCGGCATCCCCATGTGGTGGATATTCTGGATTTTGGGCGCACAGGAGACCGGCTGTATTATATTATGGATTTTTTTTGCAATAATCTGGGAACCCTTATGGGGGAATCCTTTGAAGAAGATGATACCCGGGTTGTTCCCATTAAAAAAACGGTGGCGTATACCACACAGATATTGAAAGGCCTTGTGTGCCTCCATTTTTCCGGTATTGTTCACAGAGATATCAAGCCTGCCAATATGTTGATCACAGACCTAGATACCATAAAAATCTGTGATTTCGGCCTCTCCCTGCAACAAGGAGAATGGCGGAAGCGCCATGGGAGCATCCGGGTGGGCTCCCCGTATTACGCAGCCCCGGAACAGGAGGCAGACCCCGACAATGTTGATGTTACGGCAGATCTGTATGCAGTGGGTGTCGTTCTGTACAAAATGCTCACCGGCCGGCTGCCCCAAAAGAGCTGCTCCCCGTCATCACAGATGAACCCGGACCTGGATACGTCCTGGGATCGGTTTTTTGCCAGAGCCCTTGATCCGGATCCGGCCGGGCGTTTCCAGGGAGCAGATATCATGTGCCGGGATCTGGCAGATCTGTTCCGTGCCTGGGAGGCAAAAAAAGAGCAAATATGTTCCCTGCCCCCGGAATTGGAACAGGAGACCGTTCATCTGCCTGAAAAAGCACAGCAGTCAGGGAGAGGTCAGGCCGCTTCCGGCGGTCGAAAAACAGACAGCTGGGAAAAAAATGGAAAGAAAATACATGAAAATGGATTATGGCATGGGGTATCTGACACCATAAGGCAGTTGCCGGTGCGTGCTGTTCCCTTAAAAATCCCCATGAAACAGGCCCGGGATTTTTTTGATCTGGATCGGTTCATGCAGCCCCGCCGATACGGGGCCAATGATTTTGTATTGTCCGGTGAAAGCCTGGTGCATGACAGGCATACCAACCTGTTGTGGCAGCAGGCGGGTACCTGGTTTCCTGTTACCTGGTTTCAGGCAAAAACCTATGTGGAAGGGTTGAATACCCACCTGTTTGAAGGGTATAATACATGGCGCCTCCCCACCATCCACGAACTGCTCACCCTTGCCGCGCCCCTGGCCAAAGGCCGGGATCATTGCATGTCACCAATGTTTGATGGGGAACAGAAATGGCTGTGGGGTGCTGACAAAAGCACGTTTGTATCAGCCTGGTACCTGAACCTGGAGATGGGGTTTGTGGGCAGAAATGACGTTACCAGTTTTTATCATGTCAAGGTGGTGTGTTCACCGGTTTGACATTTACTGAGCCAAGATTGCTGGTTTTTCCCATATGAAGCTTCTGGGTTTTTCGAATCACGGTTGAATGGGTAACACCGAGTATTTTTGCAGCCTCCCGTGTAGTCTGGGTCCGGGCCAGGGCATTGGCGATTAGCCGGCGGTCCAGGGCATCGTGGGCGGTTTTCAAATCCATTATTTCATCGCTGGGAAAATTGATGTTATCGGATTTTTCAGTCTGCTGATAGATATTGTCAGGCAGGTGTCTGGGCAAAAGCATTTCATTATCAGCTGACACGACCATACGCTCAACTACATTCTGCAGTTCACGGACATTACCCGGCCAGTCATAGGCCTCCATAACCTTGAGAATCTCCTGGCCCATACGCCGGCTCAGTTCATACTTGTTGTTGTAAATTTTAAGAAATTTCAAGGCGAGAGGAAGGATG
>DATFJY010000378.1:0-12191 GCA_035268905.1 Desulfotignum sp. | reverse complement strand
CACAGAAAGTCCCAGGGCCAGTACCAGGCTGATATCCGGCAGGGGCACGCCTGCAAGGCCGGCACAAACAACCGCCAGGGGCGGGCCTGCCAGGGCCGGAACCCAGATCTTTGCCTTTGCTTTTTTTGGCAGAGCCGGATCAATGGGGTGTTCTCGGACAAAAAAGATCATGAGCACCGGGATAATGGTGATGGCCAGAACAGAAGAGGCTGCCATGGCAGTGGTCTTGGTGTAGGCCAGGGGTTTGAACAGCCGGCCGGACTGCTCCATGAGGGAGAATACCGGCAGAAAGGAAACCGTTATGATCAGCAGACTGAAAAACAGGGCCGGCCCCACCTCCTTTGCGGCAGCGATAATGATCCGGGTATGGCTTTTTTGGCCCCGGTCCCGCTCTAAATGTTTGTGGGCGTTTTCCACCATCACGATGGCGGCGTCCACCATCACGCCGATGGCAATGGCAATACCCCCCAGGCTCATGATGTTGGCGTTGACATTGAACGGATACATGATCAGAAACGACATCAAGATGCCCACCGGCAGGGTGAATATGGCCACACATGCTGATCTGAAATGCAACAGAAAAATGATGCACACCAGGGCCACCACGATCATCTCCTCGGTGAGTTTGGTTTTAAGGGTATCCACGGCCCGCTGGATCAAAGCGGACCGGTCATACCCTGTGAGGATCTCCACCCCCTCGGGCAGCCCTTTTTCCAGGTCTGCAAGCTTTGCCTTGACCCGTTTGATCACCTCCAGGGCGTTTTCCCCGTACCGCATGATCACGATGCCGCCCACGGTCTCCCCTTCCCCGTTCCATTCCAGAATACCCCGCCGCAGCTCCGGACCGATCTGGATATTGGCAATATCTCCCAGCAGAATCGGGGTGCCTTTGTCATCAAAAGACACAACTATTTGTCTGATGTCTTCCACAGAGGAGATATACCCCAGGCCCCGGACCATGAATTCGGTTTCTCCCATCTCGATGAGCCTGCCCCCCACATCTGCATTGGACTGCTGAATGGCGTTTTTGATTTTCCGGATGGAGATACCATAGGATGCCAGTCTGTTGGGATCCACCTCCACCTGGTACTGTTTGACAAATCCGCCGATGCTGGCCACTTCCGAGACACCGGGAACCGCTGTGAGTTCATACCGCACAAACCAGTCCTGGAGCGACCTGAGTTCGGCAAGGTCTGTTTCGCCCGTGGTGTCCTGGAGCACATATTCATACACCCATCCCACGCCTGTGGCATCCGGCCCGAGACTGGGGGTCACCCCTGCAGGCAGGCGGCCGGACACAAAATTGAGGTATTCCATCACCCGGGATCTGGCCCAGTAGATATCGGTGCTGTCTTCAAATATCAGGTAGACAAAAGAGTACCCGAAAAAGGAATACCCCCTGACCACCTTGGCAAACGGCACGCTGAGCATGGCGGTTGTCAAGGGATAGGTGACCTGGTCTTCCACCACCTGGGGGGCCTGGCCCGGATATTCCGTATAGATAATAACCTGCACGTCGGACAGATCAGGGATGGCATCCAGAGGCGTGTTGACCATGGCCAGGATACCACCGGCAATGACAAAAAAAGTTGCCAGGATCACCATGAATTTGTTGTGTACAGACCATTCAATTATCTTGTCTATCATCGCAGCATCCCCTGTCTGTTTATATGAAAGCCATCAGCCGTCAGCCGTCAAAAATCAGCTTTCAACCTCCAGTAACAATTACTAATTATTTTCTTCTGGTAACTACCGGCTAACAGCTAACAGCTTTCATATTCTGTTGTGCCCGGCAGTGCATGGTCGTTATTCCATGTCCTGGAAAAAATCTTCCCCGGATTCTGTGCCGTCTTCCATGTCTTCAAAAAAACTGTCCCCTTTATTTTGGGATGGTGCCTTTTTTTCTTTGGCAGTGCCGGATTTGGATGCGATCATCTTCTGGATCGCCTCTTTGAGCCGGGATTCAGAATCCAGCAGAAACTGGCCGGACACCACGACATCCTCTCCTTGTGCCAGGCCGGTCAGCACCTGTACCCTGCCCTCTTCCAGATGGACACCGGTGGTGATCTTTCGGGGGGTGAACCGGCCATTGCCATTGGCCACAAAAACCAGCTGTTTTTCCCCGGAGTGGATCACCGCCTCGGAGGGAATAATCAGGCCGGCTGCATCCCCGCTGGTATTGATTTTTATATGTGCAAACATGTCCGGCTTCAGGTCACCCGCTGTATTGTCAAAGATGATTCGGATGACCACATCCCGGGTTCTGGGCTGCAGATAGGGAAAGATATAGGCAATTTTTCCCGTGTACACCTTGTCCGGATCATAGGACAGGGTCATTTCAACGGTCTGCCCTTCATACACCAGGTTCTGCTCATATTCAAAGATATGGGCTTCCACCCACACCGTGGACAGGTCCGTAATGGTGAACAGGCTGTCCCCGGCTTTGACATATGCCCCTTTAATCACGTTTTTATGGGTCACCACCCCTTTAAACCGGGACCGGATAATCAGGGTTTTGCGGATTTGCCCGGTCTGTTCCAGAAAAGCGATGTCCTGGTCTGCAATGTCATAGTATGCCAGTCTTTTTTTGGCTGATGCCAGCAAATCCTTGTTCAAAGGGGTTTTGCGTGCCAAAAAATTTTTATAGGCAGACAGATATTCCTCCTGGGATGCCAGCAGGGACGGAGAATACATGGCAAAAAGGGGATCACCCTTTTCAATAACAAACCCGGTATAGTCGGCATAAAGGGTTTCAACCCACCCGGCGGTTTTGGGGCTGACAATGCCGGTCCTGGTTTCATCAAAGGTCACATGGCCATAGGTTCTGATGACATGGTTCAAAGGACCCTGTTCAACAGGTTTGATTTTAAGGCCCATGTTCTGTTCCACCACCGGATTTATTTTGATATCCACCCCGCCCTTTACCTCATCTGCATACACCGGGACAAGATCCATGCCCATCTTGCTTTTGCCCGGTTCATCATAGATCTCTGCGGGATCCATGGGGGCCTTCCAGTATACAATTTTCCGGTCTGCATTATTTTCATCTTTTGAGGCCCCATCTGCAGAAACCGCATCTGCATACACCGGCACAAGGTCCATGCCCATTTTGCTTTTGCCGGGCTCATCATATATCTCCGTGGGATCCATGGGGGCTTTCCAGTAGATGATTTCCCGCTCTTCCACAGCACCGCCATTTTGTTCAGACGGAACCCTGCTGTTTGGGGAGGATGCCGGTCCAATGGTACGCATAATAAAGAATACTGCTGAACCTGTGATCAGCCCTGTCAAAAAAATGACCAGTATCAAGGATTTGATATTCATGATAAACCGTTTCTCCCTGTTTCTTCCAATACACCATTTTCCATTGCGCAACTTTTATATGCGTTTTATATGAAAGCTGTTAGGCCTTAGCTGTTTATATGAAAGTAGTGAGATATGAGGTTTGAGTAGTGAGAAAATATATCAAATTAGCTTCTCTCAATACTCATAACGCACCACTCATAACTTTCATAATTTGTTGTGCCCGTTAGGGCATGGGTGTTAGTACGCAAGTATTCACTTTCACAAAACAAAATTTCCCCTGCAGTTGCCACCGGCTAACCGCTTTGATTTTTTGTTGTGCCCGCCAGGGCATGGGGGTTATTGACCAGCTATATGGGTGTTCTGTCCAGCAGGTCTGGCCCCTTGCACAGCAGTTTGTACTGTTACATCTCTATAAATTTGTACCCACAACTGTTTCCAGGGCGGCAAAAGAGATGCCCAGGTCTTTTGTTTTCTGTGCAATGGTCAGTTTTGCCTTCAGCCAGTCTGTATAGGAACCGATGGCCTGGGAAAAGGGAATTGACCCGGTCTCATATTCCCTGGTGGACACATCCAGGGCAGACTTTGCCAAAGGCAGTATCCTGTTTTTGTACAGATCCAGTTCCCGCAGGTTTTTGTCTGTTTTAAACCAGGCATTGTTCACCATGCGGTCTGTGGCATTCTCTCTGGCAACCAGGGTATGTTCAAGACCTGCCAGTGTCTGCCTTGTCTGCTGTAACCAGGGGCTGTCCACCCCGTACCAGGGGTTCATAGGCTGGTTGTTTTTCATGGATGCCATGGTTTTTTCGGCAAATGGCTGCTGTGGGGCACCGGTGCCGGCGGTATTGACATGGTCGGCTTCGAAATAGGACAATCCTAAAGTAAACCGGGCCTCCTTCATGGATTCAGCCATCTCCACCATGGACTGCAGTTTGCTGATCTGAAACCGGAGGGCCGCCAGTTCCTGGCGATGGTCCCTGGCCATGGCAAACAATGCCCCGGGCCGGGGAATTGTTCCGGGCAAAGCTGCTGTTTTCACCGAACCCATCCGGGTATCGGCAGAAAGGTTCATCCGTTCAAGCAGCCGGATTTTTATGTTGTCTGTTTCATTTTCCAGCGAAACCCGCTCTTCTTTGAGTTCTTCTATTTTTATATTGATTTTGATCACATCCTGGTAACTGGTTCTGCCGCTTTTATACAGGGATGCGGCAACATCCAGAAGGCGGTCGAAGGCTGCTGTGGTTTCGTGGATGATCCGGATGGACCGGGTGGTATAGACAAGCTCCCAATAGGCATTTTCAACATCCTGGCGCACCTGTTTGTTCACAATTTTCATCTGTTCCAAAAGCATGTCCACCTGGCTTTGGATGACGCGGCCCTTGAGTGCAGCAAGGCCGGGAAACGGGTGCCCTGCCCTGATGGCATCCGTTGTTTTCAAAGGCCCGACCCGGTTGTTGAGGGCAGCGGTGAAGGCCGCATACTGCTGCAGGCTGTCATCCAGCTGCGTGACCTGGTCAAAGGACTGGATCTTTGCCATGACCTTTTTTTGGGCTGCCTTGATATCTGTATTTCTTAAGGCGGCAATGGCTTTTATCTCTTCCAGATCGATCTTTTGCGCAAGGAGCGCTGCAAATGCTTTTGGGTCATCGCCTGTTTGAGATACCTGTGCAAGGATTTTTTCATCCACCCCCATTGCTGCGGCATCGGCATTGGGCCCATATATCTGGTTTTCATATCCCTGCTTCAGATTGTGTATCTGTGATCTGTCAGGAATCTGTGATCCGGCAGGAACAGCCGTATGGGAAGGTGTTTTCTGCACAGCGATATCAGATGATTGTCTAATGGCAAAACTGTCCCGGGGCGTATACTTTTCCAGGTCTTTTTTCATGGTACCGTAATCTGCAGCGCAGACAGACACAAAGAAAAGCACCAGCATTGTCAAAATTGTCAGGGAAAACATCCGTGATTTCATGGCTTTTTTTCTCCTGTGTTCCGCGCGTTTTTGGCATCCAGGACAGCACCGGCTGCCTGCTCAAGCAGCACCAGGGTCTTGGCATAGTCTGCTTTGGCCCGCTCCAGGGACAATTGAAAATTGTAGGCAGTTGCCTGGATTTCCAGAACATCACTGAAACTGCCCTGGCCCTGTTTGAACCAGGTCTCTGCCGTCTGTACAGAAGAGACTGCCTGGGGAAGCAGGTCTTTTTCATAAAGGGTTATCAGCCGTTCGGCATTTTCCAGCTTGAACCACAGGCGGCTGATCCTGGCCTTGACCTTGTTGGCTGTGTCGGTTTTCTCTGCCTGTGCTTTTTGTTTTTCTACCAGGGCCCGGGCTGTCAGGCTTTTGTTTTTACCAAACCACAAGGGAAGGTTCATGCCGAACTGCACTCCCACGGCATCATCACCGGCATCTTGCGGCGGATTTGGCACATCCGGATCACCAATGCCGGCATAAAACAGGCCCAGCTTGAATGAAGGCAGGGTTTCAATCCGTGTCAGCTGAATGGCCTGTTCTGATTTATGCACCTTTTCCTCAGCCATGAGGATATCTTCCTGGTGCAGCATGGCAAGTTCATACACCTCATCCAAAGAATACACCACGGTCTGTGGCAAGATGCCGGCCGCATTTCCCAGTGCTGCGGTTGGGGATCGGTTTAAGAGGGTGTTGATCTTTGTTTTTTCTGTTTTTTCCAGCTCCTGGAGCAGCAGGATGTCATATTGTATCTGGGCGGTCTGGGCACGGGCCTTGGATACATCGTAAAACAGGGCCTTATCGCCTGCATAGGCATTCTGGCTGATCTGAAGCATTTTTTGATTCAGATCCAGGTTGGCCCGGGCCACCTCAATGGCTTTCTGGATGTACACCAGTTCGTAAAATGCAGAAGACACCTCAGTGACAATGGCTTTAACGGTTTTATCCACCTTGAGCCTGGAAATGGTGACATCTGCTTCCAGGACCCTGCCCTTTTGGGACAGGGTTCCGGGAAAGGGAATCACCTGGGAAAGTGTCAGACTCCAGTCCTGGGGGCCGAGCCGGGTTTCAATGGGCCGGGGAAAATAGGTGGCGGCCAGCTGGGGATCAGGATAGCTTTTGCCGACCCTGTAATTTTCAATAAAAGCCTCCCAGGATTTTTTGGAAGCTGTGATGGCCGGGCTGGACAAATAGGCATAGGTGAGCAGATCTGACAATTTTATGGTTGTTGACAGGCTGGATTCCAGTTTTGTCAGATCTTTTTGTTCTCCTGCCAAAACATTGTTCTGACAAAACACAAGAAGACCAAAACACAAAAAAACCCATGGCGTAAAATAAAGTTTCATTGTAATTTCCCTAACGCATAAATAGTGTCCAAAACAAGCAACCCCATGACCAACAGCATGATGAGAAAGCCGATGATGCCGCCGCCCCCGTAAAACCAATGTCTTATGCCTGAACCGAATGGATTGCATCCCTACATTGTGTGTTTTCTTTTCCCTTTTTTTCTCACCGGTTATACCGGGTTTGCCATACATATTGTGCAATGACCATACCACAATGTGTCAATGATTCATAACATAATGGAATTTATGATATATCCCGGTTATTGTTTGTCCGGTATCACAAGTTGCTTTTTCCTGTACCATAAACAACCAGTTGCATTATCCGACAAAATGGTTACTATTTGGACACTCTGAAACGGGCAGTGATCAATTTTTAACCACTTTCGGAAACACAACGTCCCATGAATTTACAACAGACAAACCGCTTGATGGTGTCGGCCTCTCCCTGGATTCTCATGGCCATCAGTGCCGTTCTCATGGGCCTTATCATTTTTCAGACCGTGATGATGTACAATCGGGACAAACAGCATATGATCAGCCTGCTCACGGAAAAAGGGGCCGCTCTGATCAAGTCGGTGGAAGCCGATATCCGGATACAGATGCCGGACCGTCCGGCTGACCTGCAACCGATTCTGGAAACAGCGGCTTTTCACCCGGATGTGTCATATGTGGCGCTGATCGCCCTTTCCCGAAAAATACTGGCCCACAGTGACCGGAAAATGACCGGCACCCTTCTGGATACGGCAGCATTGCAAAATGTGTTGACAGACCCCGATTCGCCAGGGTGGCGGATCATTGAACCAGACAGCCGCACCCGGTTTTTTGAAGTATACAGACCAGCGCGGTTCCCCCTTCCCGGCACAATGGAAACACCGGATTCGAACGACAGCGCCCCTGCGCTGCCGGATCCCCTGCAATGGACATCACAAGACCGGCCCGTCATCCTCATGGGCATGGATGCACAGCCCTTTGAACAGGCGGTCATTGACGACCTGCACCACAACATCGTCATGATCATTCTTGTGTTTCTCACCGGACTGACCGGCATGGTCTCCTTTTTCTGGTCCCGCAGTGTGATCCGCTCCCGGCGGCTGCTGCAGGACACCCGGGCCTTTGCCGCCGAAACCATTGCCAGCCTTCCCATGGGAATCATCATTGTGGACCGGCACCGGCACATCCGCTATATGAATGATACTGCCTGCGCACTTTCAGGAATCCGCTTTCCGGCTGACACAAAGAAAACTGCGGAACAGATGCTTCCTGAAAATATCTGGGACCTGCATCAGGCAGCGGATGCCCCCGGAAAAGGCAAAGAGATGGAGATTGTTGTCGATTTGGAAAAATCAGGATCCATCCCGGTTTCCGTTATGGTTACCCAGATCTTCGGGCAGACCGGGGCGTTTATCGGATATTTGTTCATTGTCAAAGATTTGCGGCAGATCCGTGCCCTGGAGCAGGAGATCCGGAGAAAAGAAAGACTGGCTGCTTTAGGGACCCTGGCATCAGGCATTGCCCATGAAGTCAGAAACCCGCTGAGTTCCATCAAGGGGTATGCCGGTTTTTTCGGCAGCCTGTTTGACCAGGGCAGTAAAAACAAAAAAGCGGCCCGGCTCATGGTGGAAGAGATCGACCGGGTGGACCGCGTCATCTCTGAACTGCTGGAATTCGCCCGGCCGGCTGACCTGCAGCTGCGCACCACGCAGCCTGAACCGCTGGTCCGCCATTCTTTGCATATTATCCGGCATGAGGCACAAACCGCGGGCATTCAGATCAATGAAAGCATCACCACGCCGCTTTCGGAACTGTCTCTGGACCCGGACCGTTTCACCCAGGTTTTGCTGAACCTTTACATCAATGCCATCCAGGCCATGCCGGACGGCGGAGTCCTGACAGTGGATGTCCGAATGGAAAAAACAGCGGTCTGTTTTGCGGTTTCCGATACCGGACACGGCATTGTGCCGGATGACCAGACCGCGGTGTTCAACCCTTATTTTACCACCAAGAAACAGGGAACCGGCCTGGGTCTGGCCATTGTCCACAAGATCATCGAAAGCCACAACGGCACCATCCGGCTTGAAAGTCACCCTGGAAAGGGAACCGTGTTTTTCATCTCCATCCCATTGAAAAAACCGCAAAGGAAACCGTCATGAAAGGCACCATCCTGATCGTCGATGATGACACGGCCCATCTGTCCATGCTGCAAACCGTCCTGCAAAGCCTGGGGCACGCCATAGACAAGGCCTTTGACGGGGAAGATGCCATACGCGGGGTAAAAAAGACCCCTTATGACCTGGTGCTCATGGATGTGAGAATGGCAAATGTCGACGGCATGGAAGCCCTCACGGCAATCAAGGCGTTCAATCCGGCCATCCCCATCATCATCATGACCGCCTATTCGTCGGTGGACACGGCCGTGGAAGCCATGAAACTGGGGGCCTACGACTACCTGACCAAACCCTTGAATTTTGATGACCTGAAACTCACCATCGAACGGGCCATACGCCACCTGCACCTCACCCGGGAAAATGCAGACCTGAAAAAGAAGATATCTGCCGACACCGGATTTTCCCGCATCATCGGCACCAGTCCGGCCATGAAGACCGTCATGGAAACGGCTGCAATCGCGGCCCCCACCGATGCCACCATATTGCTCACAGGAGAAAGCGGGACCGGAAAAGAATTGTTTGCCAAAGCCATTCATGACCACAGCAACCGGAAAACAAACAAACTGGTCTCCATCAATTGTGCCGCGTTGAATGAAACCCTTCTGGAATCGGAACTGTTCGGCCATGAAAAAGGGGCGTTTACCGGCGCGGACAAAAAACGGGACGGCCTGTTTCTCCATGCCCACAAAGGCACCATTTTTTTGGATGAAATAGCAGACATCCCCTTGTCCATCCAGGTCAAGCTGCTGCGGGCCATCCAGGAAAGAGAAATTCAGCGGGTCGGCAGTGACCGGCCCATCCGCATCGATGTCCGGATCATTGTGGCCACCAACAGACACCTGGAACAGGCGGTCAAACATGGCCAATTCAGAGAAGACCTGTTCTACCGCCTGAATGTGATCAACATAAAAGTTCCCGCTCTAAAGGAAAGGACTGCTGACATTCCCCTGCTGGCCCAGCATTTTCTGACCCGGTACGCACAAAAAAACCGGAAACGGTTCAAGGGATTCACGCCCGTGGCCATGGATGCAATGTTGAAACATCCATGGCCGGGCAATGTCCGGGAGCTTGAAAACGCCGTTGAAAGAGCAGTCATTCTGTCCATGGGTCAATATATATCGGAAAAAGACCTGCCCGCGGATGTGGTGAAAAACTACAGACCAGATGACGTTTCCCCGGACTCCCTGCCGGAACTGGGGGGCAAATCCCTGGAAGAAGTTGAAGCCATGGCCCTGATACAGACCTTGAAACAGACCGGCGGCAACAAGAGCGCGGCGGCAAAATTACTGCACATCACCCGGACAACTTTGAACAGCAAAATCAAAAAATACCAGATCGACCTTGCGCAAATTTTATCCGCCGGCCCTGAATGAGGCCGGGACGAATCCATGGATTTTGAGCCGGAAACCGGGGGGCAGAATGCAGAACCGACCATGATCATCCGGCCGGACATCACCCGCCATTTCCTCCGCAGATGTTTAATAAGGGGGGTTTTGCGGTTCGATCACATGCAGGGTCATGGCCTGGTCCACGCCCTTCAGGTCCGCCGGAAAAGAAGACAGCACCTTGACTTCTTCCGCGGCCTGGTCCAGTACTGCATCTGAAATCAGGATCTGCCTTTTTTCAGCCAGTTCCTGAATCCGTGCAGTCATGTTGACGGGCGGTCCCACCACCCCGTATTTGGCCCGGGTATCTGAACCGATATTGCCCACCACCACCTGGCCGGCATGAATGCCGATCCCCATGGAAAGATCCGGCAGATCCTGTTTTTTCAGTTCCCGGTTGACCTGGGGCATCACAGCCTGCATGTGAAATGCGCATTGGACTGCCCGGTGGATCGTATCAGAGGTCGGTTCATCAAGGGGATCAAAAAACACCAGGATGGCATCCCCGTAAAAATCCACGATAATGCCCTGGTGTTCCCGTATGATTTCGATCATATGGGAAAAATACCGGTTCAGAACAGACACGATCACTTCCGGGCCCAGGGTTTCAGACAAGCTGGTAAATCCCCTGATGTCGGACATGAGCATCACCGCCTCCCTGCGGCTGCCTCCCAGCTGTCCGGCCTCTGGATGCGCCATCAGGGTTCTGGCAAATTCCGGGTCCACATACCGGCCAAAGCTGTTGCGGATATGATCCCGTTCCTCCAGTCCTGTGACCATGGCATTGAAACTTTCCACCAGGTGCCCGATTTCATCGCGGCTTTCCACGGGTATGGGATCGCCATAATCTCCGTCTGCCACCGCTTCCGCCTTGGTGGACAGCTGCTGGATCTGGTTTACCATCCGGCACATGTGAAACCGGATCAATACCAGCACCAGACCTGCCAGAATAAAAATTCCCAGGGCAAGGACATTTCTGTAGGTCACAATGGAACCCAGAATTTTATGGCCGTCGGCAAACATGATAATGGTCCAGGGCACCTGGTCCAGTTTGTAAAAACCCGCCACCATGTCCGGGGGATGGCCACCGGGGATCACCGTACCAGAAGCCCGGGCATCCATTTTTTTCAATATTGCCTGTTCCAGGGAATCACCTGATCCCCCCAGGGTCCGGCGGTCTGTCATGGTCATGTTGGTATGGGCCATATAGGTACCTGTTTCATCCACAATACAGGCCATATCGCTCTGCCACCATCCCAGCGACAGGATATCTTTGAGCAGAAAATCAAACTCCATGCGGATGGCAAGATGCCCCAGTGTCTCTTGTGAAGGACCGGACAGGGTGATGCGCATGGTCACGGTACGGCCGTCATCTTCTGCATGGTACCGGGGACCGGACACACTGGCGATTTTGGACCGGGAAAACCGCATCCCCATGTGCCTGTCAACATTCATCCTGTCCATGTGGCCCATTTCCGGCATCCTGTTTCGGTTAATGGATGGCGCAGATTCAGCCGGCTCATACGCTGCAGACACCACCCCGTCCATCACCTGCAGAAACCCCACCACCTGTTCGGGTGACACAATAGCGGCATTGCGGTCAGACACCTGGAACATTACATTGAGCAGGTCCACCGGTTTGAGCAGCCGCATTTCAATGTAATGGGCAGCCCGCTGCAGTTTCACCACGGCGGATTCACGCCACTGGTCCAGCATGATGCCCCTGGCATACCAGAAACTGGCCGCCCCTCCCAGCAGAAGAATCACCACCACCGGAATCAACAAAAGCGAAAGCAGCCTTGCCTGCAATGTTTTGAAGCGGAATCGCGCTATATCCATACTACCCCTTTTTGTATCATAATGCGGGAAACCCGCAATCCAGGCAGCCCTCATCCTTTTCTTGTTTTTTTCGACAGGGACTGAAGCTTACGGCAGTAATGGCCTTGTCACTTTCCCTCAACTGGAACCATATCACCATTTTCCAATGGTATCCAATGAAAAAGGCTATCGGGTAAATGCATTC
>DATFJY010000377.1:0-21824 GCA_035268905.1 Desulfotignum sp. | reverse complement strand
CGCAATGCCGTAAAATCCATGCGCAGGGCAACTCCGTAAACCAGCAGCCCCAGGGTGCCCACAAAAAACGAAATCAGGGCCGCAAACACCGGGTCTCTGATGGCCCGGCCCATTTTCCCGTTGAAACCGGCCTGGACAGGGGCCATCATGCCGGCCACCAAGGCGGTGAGCAGCCATATCACTTTCATACGGGTTTCCTTTTATTTATCCGCCAGGATGGTGACATGCACCTTCCGTTGCCTGGGACCGTCAAATTCACAGAAAAAAATAGATTGCCAGGTGCCCAGCACCAGGGACCCGTTTTCCAGGGCCACCATCTCCGACGGCCCGAACAGGCTGACCTTTATGTGGGCCGCGGAATTGCCCTCCATGTGCCTGTAACGGTCATCCCAGGGAACAATCTTGTTGATGGTGTTCAAAATATCAACCGGCACGGCAGGATCGGCATTTTCATTGATGGTCACCGCCCCGGTGGTATGCAGGGAACAGACATGCACCAGGCCGTTCTGTATGCCTGAAGATTTCACCGCCTGCCGCACCTGATCGGTAATATCCTTCATCTGGGTCCTGCTGTCGGTTTTAACGGAAATAATCATGCCGTATCTCCTTTTACAGTGCCATTTCTGGCCATCACTTCAAAGCGCTTTCACATAATAAAAGCACCTGGTATTTTGACCAAGTCCCTGCGGTGTCCTGTAGCAGGACTGTCAGAGCCCCCAAGGATCTCAGGCCGGATGCAGGACACCGCAGGGGCGGGGTGCCTGATCAAATAAACGGTCCTGATCTGCCTGCAAAATTCCTGGTGCGCCTGATCTTCCAGGTGCACCGGATATTACCCCTTTTGCAGATCCAATGCCTGTTTCACCACATTGTCCACGGAATACCCCAGCTTTTCCAGCACCACCCCGCCCGGTGCCGAAGCCCCGAACCGCTCGATGCTGATCACGGCCCCGCCAGGCCCCACATATTTTTCCCATCCCATGGCAATGCCGGCCTCCACAGCCAGACGCCGGGTAACACCTGACGGCAGGATACGCTCTCTGTAAGATGCCGGGGCTTTTTCAAACCATTCCCAAGAGGGCATGGACACCACAGATGCCTTTATGCCGTGGTCCGATTCCAGGATCTGTGCCGCCCCAAGGCTGATATGGACCTCGGAACCGGTGGCAATGATGATCATATCTGCCTGATCTCCCTTGTCTCGGATGGCGTAGGCCCCGTACCGAAATTCCCCGTCCCGCAGTGAAGTGTCCAGGATGGGCAGCTTCTGCCGGCTTAAAATCAGGGCTGTGGGAGAATCCACCGTGGAAAGGGCCTGTTTCCAGGCCAGGGCGGTTTCATTGGCATCTGCCGGCCGCACCACGTTCAGCCCGGGAATGGCCCGCAGGGCTGCCAGGTGCTCCACCGGCTGGTGGGTGGGGCCGTCTTCGCCCACGGCCACGCTGTCATGGGTGAACACATAGATCAGGGGCAGTTTCATCAGAGACGCCAGCCGGATGGCCGGCCGCATGTAATCGGCAAACACCAGAAAGGTGCCGCCATAGGGCCGGACACCGGAATGCAGGTACATGCCGGCCATGACCGCACCCATGGCATGCTCCCTCACCCCGAACCGGATATTCCGCCCGTCAAAGGCATTTTTCTGGAACTCGGTGGAACCGTCCAGATAGGTCTTGTTGGAAGGGGCCAGGTCGGCGGATCCGCCCATGAGCACCGGCAGGTTCGGGGCAATAGCGTTGAGCACTCTGCCTGAAGCGGCCCGGGTGGCCACCGGGCTGTCATCCACAGAAAATACCGGCATATCCTTGTCCCAGCCCCGGGTAAGAAATCCGCTCACCGCATCAACAAACAGGGCTGCTGCGCCGGGATAGATGTCCTTATAGGCAATGAAGGCTTCCTGCCAGGCATCTTCCATCTTCTGTCCTGCTGCCACCGCGGGTTGAGCCGCTTCCAGCACCCTGTCGGACACATGAAAGGTTTTGTCTTCGGGCAGGCCGTAGAATTTTTTCACCAGCCGGATCTCTTCCTCGCCCAGGGGGGCGCCATGGGCATCGGCCGTGTCCTGCTTGTTGGGGCTGCCATAGGCGATATGGGTCCTGATCCTGATCAGAGACGGACGGGCGGTTTCCTCTTTTCCCGCCTGGATGGCGCTTTGAATGGCATCCAGGTCATTGCCGTCTTCTACCGCCTGTACATGCCAGTTCATGGCGGCAAACTTGTCACCTGCGTTTTCCGTAAACGCGATATCCGTTGCCCCCTCGATGGTGATGTGGTTGTCATCATAGAGCAGGATCAGGCGGCCCAGGCCCAGATGTCCGGCCAGGGAAGCAGCTTCCATGGCCACCCCTTCCATGAGGTCACCGTCCCCGCACATGCAGAACGTATGGTGGTCGATCAGGGAGATATCCTTCTGGTTGAAACGGGCCGCCAGGTGACGTTCGGCAATGGCCATGCCCACGGCATTGGCAATGCCCTGGCCCAGGGGTCCGGTGGTGGTCTCCACCCCCGGGGTATCCCCGTACTCCGGATGGCCCGGGGTTCTGGAGCCCCATTGCCGGAACTGTTTCAGGTCCTCCAAATCCAGCCCGTAACCGAACAGGTACAAAAGGCTGTACAGCAGGGAAGAAGCATGTCCCCCGGACAGTACAAACCGGTCCCGGTCGATCCATGCGGGATTTTTGGGATTGTGCTTCAAAAAGCGTTTGAACAGCACATACGCCGCCGGTGCCAGGCCCATGGGCGCACCCGGATGGCCGGAGTTGGCTTTCTGCACCGCATCCATGCAAAGGGTTCTGATGGTATTAATGGTCAACTGGTCAATATTTTCTGTGTTATCCACCATGGTATGTTTCTCCTGTTTACAGGCCCGGGGTTACAAGGCCCTCATGAATTCGGGTTTGAGTTTTATTTTGCCGCTCAGTGCCCGGGCGATCTGTTCCAGGGTTTTTTCCTTGTCCCGGGGCAGCCTGGCCCTGATGGGCAGATAATTGGAGGCATGATTGGCATGGAACAACCCGTCAGACAGGTGTGTGGAAGCGATCATCTGCCCCAGTTCCGCCAGCATTTCCTCCGGCGAGGGCAGCTGGAACCGGCCGGCCTGGTGATCGGCATGCAGCTCCGTGCCGGGAATCAGCATCAGGCTCAACGCCCCCACATAGTCCGGGTCCATTTCCGACAACACTCTGCCGGTTTCCTTTGCATGGACCAGGGACCGCTCTTTTCCGGCCAGACCCACCAGCACGGTGACGGACAGGGCAATCCCCCCCTGTTTCACCCGCCGGCCCATCCGGATCATCTTGTCTGCGGTGGCGCCTTTGCGGATATCGGCCAGCACCTGGTCATCACCGGATTCCAGGCCCATATAGGCGATGCCCACCCCCAGGTCATGAAGTTCAGCCAGTTCTTCGTCGGTTTTCATGCCGATACCTTTGGTGTTGGCATACACCCCCACCCGTTCCACCCAGGGAAGCCGGTCACGGATACGTTCCAGAATGGGACGCAAGCGCCGCATGGGCACGATCATGGCATCCCCGTCACAGATGAACAGCCGCTTTTGCCGGGGAAAATGGGCCCGGGCATATTCAATGTCCTGAAAGATGATGTCCTCTTTTTTGATGGTAAACCGCTTGTCCCGGAAGGTACCGCAGAAGGTACACTTGTTGTGGGAACATCCCAGGGTCACCTGGAGCAGGATACTGTCCGCCTCACTGGGGGGCCGTATGATCATTCCGTCATAATGCATAGTCATTTCCTGTTAAAATTCCAAAGCATTTCTTTTAACAGGTATTGCCAGAAATTTCAACAGGATGAAATTGACATCTGGATATTTGCCATAGCACCGTACCCGCTATGGGGAGCCCCTGGTGGTGTCCTGTGAATGGACCGTCAGATCCGGAGGGGGCCTGGTAAAATTTGCCAGGATGGGTTTCGGACAGAGGACGGGTTAATGCCCTTCATTGTTCTTATGCAAACAGGCCCCCGTAGATCTCGGTCCGGGCACAGGATACTACCAGGGGCGGTTCTTGGGAAAGCTTGCTGCTCAGAGCGATGGAAACCCTCGTATGCTTATGGCAAATATCCAGAATTGGCATATCCACCCTGCAGGCCGGTTTTTGGACACACATCCCATCAGGGGCGGCCCATAAAAAGTGGCAGCAGCGGCTTTCAATTTAATGCCAGCCGGTCTTTGAGCCCGGATCGCCGCAGGTTGGTGCGGTTGTTTTCAAAGGCGGTGTGAACGGCCTGGGAAGATCCCACAATGATCACCAGTTGTTTGCCCCGGGTCAGGGCCGTGTACAACAGATTGCGCTGGAGCAGCGGGTAATGGGCCATGGTCAGGGCGATGATGACCGCGTCATACTCAGACCCTTGAGATTTGTGCACGGAAATGGCATAGGCCAGGGTCAGCTCATCCATTTCCAGCAGATCATAGGGTATCGTGCGGCCGTCATATTCCACAAAGACCCTGCTTTCTGATTTTGACACCTCTTTTACCTGGCCGATATCACCGTTGAACACCTCTTTTTCATAATTGTTTTTCAGGTGCATGACCTTGTCCCCGGGCCTAAAAGAGATACCGTGACTGTCAATACCCCCTTTGCCCGGGTTGAGCACGGCCTGGAGCTGCTGGTTGAGATTGATGGTGCCGGCCTCCCCCCGGTGCATGGGGGTGAGCACCTGAAAATCGGTGATATGGGGAAAGGTTGCAGGAATCCTTTTGGCACACAACTCCAGAATGGTTTCCACAACCTTTTCACTGTGCTGGTTTTCAATAAAATAAAATTCTGACAGGTCCCCCCGGGAATCCCTGGTTTTAAAATCAGGAATCTGTCCGTTGCGGATGTCATGGGCGTGGCGCACAATGGGACTCTGCATGGCCTGGCGGAATATTTTGGTCAGAGAAAACACGCTGATCCGGCCCGAGGCCATGATATCGGACAACACATTGCCGGGGCCCACCGAGGGCAGCTGAAAGGTATCCCCCACCAGAATCAGGCTGGCCCCGGGCGGCATGGCCTCCACCAGGTGAAACATGAGCTGGGTATCCACCATGCTGGCTTCATCCACCACAAATACATCCAGGTTCAACGGGTTGGAGAAATTGTGCGCAACTGTGCCCTGTTCCGTGTCATAACCCAGCAGTTTGTGCAGGGTAAAGGCTTTTTTGCCCGTGGTTTCAGAAAGCCGCCTGGCGGCCCTGCCGGTGGGGGCTGCCAGAACCACCTTGCGGCGGCTATATTTGAACACCTGGCACAGGGCCCGCACCAATGTGGTTTTACCGGTGCCCGGCCCGCCGGTGATCACCGACACTTTTTGGGCCATCACCTGGCACACCACTGCCAGCTGCTCATCAGACAGTTTCACGGCCATGCCGGTGAGCACCTGTTCCAGGATCACCTCTTGGCTGATCTCCGGATCCGGCACCGGCATGGAGAGCAGGGCTGAGAGCCGGTCTGCGATCCCTTTTTCCGCCTTGAACAACCGGGCCAGGTACACCCTGTCATCCCACAAAAGGATCTCGCTGGCATCTGCCAAGGAATCCAGGGCAGGGGGAAAAAGATCCGGGTCCACTCCGCTCAGCCGGGCGCAGGCAGTGAACAGCGCCTGTTTATCAGCATACACATGGCCGTCACTTTCACAGACAAGCAGCTGGCAGAGCAGGCAGGCCTGCAGCCGCTTTTCATCGGTTTTCTCAACCCCCTTTGCCCGGGCCACAGCATCTGCCGCAGAAAACCCGATGACCGGGATATCGATGGCGATGCGGAACGGATCGGTTTCCAGAATCTGGAGTGCTTTTGGGCCATAGGTTTTAAGGATCAGGCCGGCATGGGCCACATTGACATTGTTTTCCTGGAGAAACTGCATTACCCGGCGCACGGCATGGTGGGTGTTCCAGGCCTTCTGGATCATCTGCTGTTTGCCCCGGGCAATGCCGGCGACCTCCATGAGCTTTTCCGGCTGGTCTTCAATTATTTCCAGGGTCTGCTCCTGAAATCTGTCCACAATCCGGTCTGCCAGGGATCTGCTGATGCCCTTTATCATGCCGGATCCCAGGTATTTTCGGATGCCTGATACCGTGGCCGGCAGGGTGACTTCATAGGCATCTGCCTTGAACTGGTCCCCGTATTTTGGGTGCGATGCCCACTGCCCTTTCAGGGTAAGGGTTTCCCCTTCCGCCACCCCTGCCAGAAACCCCACCACAGTGATGGGATCGCGGATCTTTTCCACCTGAATGCGGCACACCGTGTACTGGTTATCCGGGTTCTGGTATGTGAGGCGGGACAGTACCCCCTTGATGGTAATCATTGTGCAACAGCAAAGGCCTGGCCAAACCCGTCATCAACTTTCAAGGTGACACTGAACCGTTCAGCATCCTTGAGGTTGGAAAACCGGCCGATGCGCACCCTATAAAAAGTACCGCGATAATCTTTGTGCGCCACAATGTGGGCGTTCAAATAGGATTTGGCCAATTTTTCCTTGAACTTTTGCGCATTGGCCCTTATCTTGAAAGCCCCCACCTGAACAGTGAAATTTCCCTTCCAGTAATCCAGCTGTTTAAAGGACACCGGATCATGCGTTGTTTTGGAATAGGCTGTGGCCGCCCCCAGGGCTGTCACCCTGACCCTGGCAGTGCCCGGTCCCAGCATATTGATACGTTTGGCACCGGTATAGGAAAGATCGATTATCCGGCCGGTAACAAAGGGACCCCGGTCATTGATCCGTACCCGGATTTTTTGGTTGGTATCAAGGTTGCGCACCTCCACCCAGGAGTTCATGGGCAGGGTTTTGTGGGCCGCTGTCATGGCATACATGTCATAAATTTCGCCGTTGGCGGTTTTCCGGCCGTGGAACTTTTTTCCATACCAGGAGGCGATGCCGGTCTGAACAAATCCGTGGGCAGTGGCAATGGGGGTGTATTGTTTGCCCAGGACCGTGTAAGGCCGCTGGGTGGCCGGCATTTTGCCCGCATCTGATCGGGGCGGGGGTGCATGGGGCATGGATTCAATGGATTTGGAACACCCAATAACGGAAAGCGTCAACACCATCAGCAAAAAAAGACAGGTAAAACGGGAAATCATGGGGAGATATGTTTTTTTCATGGGTCCATTATCATGGG
Organism: Desulfotignum sp.; assembly: GCA_035268905.1. Classification (GTDB taxonomy): domain Bacteria; phylum Desulfobacterota; class Desulfobacteria; order Desulfobacterales; family Desulfobacteraceae; genus Desulfotignum. The sequence continues at coordinate 14,707 of DATFJY010000377.1, read as the reverse complement.
TCAAATGCGTGCAGGATGACATCCGCCATTTTATCGGTAAAAGAAAAATCCATCTGTTCCTGGATATGCCGGGGCACATCCTCCATATCCTTTTTGTTCCATAACGGCAGAATCACAGACCGGATCCCGGCCCTGTGTGCGGCGATAATTTTTTCCTTGACCCCGCCCACAGGCAGCACCTCTCCCCTGAGGGTGATTTCACCGGTCATGGCCAGGCGGGGCCGCACCTTTTTGCCGGTGACCAGGGAAACCAGGGCTGCCAACATGGTAACGCCGGCAGAAGGTCCGTCTTTGGGGATGGAACCGGCCGGTACATGGACATGGATATCATGGGAATCAAAAAAGGTATCATCCACCCCCAGTTCTTCCGCATGGGACCGGATAAAGCTCAGGGCGGTGGTGGCGGATTCCTTCATGACATCCCCCAGCTGACCGGTGAGGGTCATGCCTTTGCCCCCTTTCATGGCCACTGCCTCCACAAACAGAATTTCGCCCCCCACAGGGGTCCAGGCCAGGCCCACCACCACGCCGGGGGTTTTGATACGCAGGGCCAGATCCGGCATATTCTGGTCCGGTCCCAGGTATTCATGAAGGTCCGCTTTCCGGATGACCAGATGGGTGACTTCCTCTTCTGCTATTTTGGCAGCCACCCCCCGGCACACGGCCCCGATCTGCCGTTCCAGATTGCGCAGGCCGGATTCCCTGGTATACCCGGTGATGATTTTTTTCACGGCCCCGGGGGTAAACCGGATCTGGGCCGCAGCAAGGCCGTTTGCTTCCCGCTGCCGGGGAATCAGGTACTTTGTGGCAATCTTTTGTTTTTCATCTTCTGTATACCCGTTGAGTTCCAGCACCTCCATGCGGTCCCGCAAAGGCCCCGGGATGGTGTGGAGCACATTGGCTGTGGTGAGAAATATAACATCGGAAAGGTCAAAGGATACATCCAGATAATGGTCGGTAAAAGAATAGTTCTGCTCGGGATCCAGTACCTCCAGCAGGGCAGAGGAGGGATCGCCATGGTAGGAGGAATTCACCTTGTCGATTTCATCCAGCATGAATACCGGATTTTTTCTACCGGCCTTGCGGATATTCTGGATGATCCGCCCCGGCAATGCCCCCACATAGGTCCTGCGGTGGCCCCGGATCTCTGCTTCATCCCGGACCCCACCCAGGGATATGCGCACAAATTCCCGGCCCAGCGCCCTTGCAATGGACCGGCCCAGGGAGGTTTTCCCGGTGCCCGGGGGGCCGGCAAAACACAGGATAGGCCCTTTGGAATCTTTTTTGAGCTTGCGCACGGCCAGATATTCAAGGATCCGTTTTTTGGGCTTTTCCAGACCATGGTGGTCCTGGTTCAGTATGCGGCGGGCTGACTTTATATCCAGCATATCTCTGGAGGCCTTTTTCCAGGGAAGGCTTGTTATCCAGTCCAGGTAGCTGGATGCCACCACATATTCCGAAGAAGAGGGGTGCATGCGGGAAAGGCGCTGCAGTTCACGTTCCGCCTCTTTGCGGGCCTCGTCCGGCAGATAGTTCTTCTTGATAAGGGCCCGGTATTCCCTGATCTCCACAGGCTCTTCTTGCGTTTCCCCCAGTTCTTCCCTGATGGCCTTGAGCTGCTGGCGCAGATAATATTCCCGCTGCTGCTTGTCCATATCTTCCTTGACCTGGGTCTGGATTTTGGAACCCATTTCCAAAATCTCCAGCTGGTCATTCACCAGGCGGGTGACTTTTTTCAGCCGTTTGGTAACATCAATCAGTTCAATTACTTTTTGTTTTTCCTTCACCGGGGCGTTAATGGTGGATGCCACCATATCAGCCAGCACATTGGGCTCCTGAAGGGATTTGATCATCTGGGCCATTTCACCGGGCAGACCGGGCGACAAATTGACGATTTTTTCATACTGCTCTACCAAATTGGCCATGAGTGCCCTGTTTTCGATATTGCGATCCGTTTTTTTACTGGCCATCACTGCAATTTCCGCCTGTAAATAGGGCTTTCCCTGGAGAAATCCGGTCACTTTGAAGCGGTTCAACCCCTGAATCAACAACTGGGCTTTTTCATCCTCCATTTTGGACATTTTCAAAATCATGGCCACCGTACCGATACGGTACAAATCATCAGCCGTATGTTTGGAGTTCACATCAGATCGTCTGGACAAAAGAAGGCCCAGCATCCGGCTGCCTGCCATGGCTTCATCAATGAGATCGATGGCTTCTTTCTGGATCAATACCAGGGGCAGCACCATTTTGGGAAACAGATTGGTATCCACAATGGGAAGTATGGGAATCGTACCGGGGATATCATTGGTTGAAATGGTGGCAGTGTTGGCGGAATGTCTGATATCATCCATTTGTATACCTTTTTGTGTCCCCTTGCGCTAGATAAAATCCATGGACAAATTATGCCGCTGTTTGATGTTTTCTGTAAACAACTTGCCAAGGGTGAGCTGAAGAAAGCCGTTGTTGAAAACAGCAGACACATTTTCCACATCAATCACACTGGGCAGATACAATACCCTTTCAAACTGACCGAACTGGATCTCGGCCAACCGGTATGTGGCAGTGGGATCCGGCTGGGAGCATTTCCGTTTCCCTGCAATCTTGACCGCCTTGTTGCTGACCTCGATCACGATATCCTCTTTTTTCACCCCTGCGATTTCCGCCTGAATGATAATTTCATTTCGTGTTTCAAAAATATCCATCTGGGGCTTCCAGATGCGCTTTGAAAAACAGAAGATGGGATTTACCGATTGAAACATCTCTTCAAAGGATTTCTCTTCCGTGTCATATGTTTCAAGATCATTGCCGAACCGGATTTCTATATGTTCCATAAAAAAACTCCTGACGCTGCTGTTCTTATGATCATCTGACCATCCCTGAGATTACCATCCAGTCCGTAAATTGTAAAGCACATTGCGCATTTGTCTGGATATTTGCTATAGCTGGGTACACTCCTATGGGGAGCCCCTTTGATGTCCTGTGAACGGACCGTCAGATCCGGAGGGGCCAGCAGACATACCGGAATACAGAACCGGATACAGGTGATCAGTTACTTGACTGAAAAAAGTTACGAAAACCGGCCCCGAAAGATCTCGGGCCGGGCACAGGACACCAACAGGGGCGGGCCTGGCAAAGAGAACTGCACAGAAAGAACCAAAACCTGGCATGCTTATGGCAAATATCCAGACAGGGCATTTGGCACTTGAAATCTTGTTTGATGGGTGATAATTGGGGTCCATGGACACTGCATCAAATAAGACAGCCTTGGTTACGGGGGCATCTAAGGGTATCGGCAGGGCCATTGCCCTGGACCTGGCCGCACAGGGAATTTTTGTTTTTGTCAATTACCGTTCCGACAAAGATGCAGCCTGGGCCACCATGGACCAAATCCATTTTCAGAACGGCCGGGCAGCCGTGATCCGATGTGACGTCACCAGCCAGGAGCAGTGTGACGCTGCCGTAAAACAGATTCTGGAACAGCGCAGGCGCCTGGACATCCTGGTGAACAATGCCGGTATCCGGGATGACCATCTCTTTGCCATGATGAAAAAACCCGCCTGGGAGATGGTCATACAGACCCATCTTACCGGATTTTATCACCTGACACGGCCGGTGGTCCGGCAGATGCTCCGGCAGAAAGGTGGGCGGATCATCAACATCAGCTCTGCTGCCGGTCAGACGGGCAATGCCGGACAGGTCAACTACAGCGCTGCCAAAGCCGGGATCATCGGCGCCACAAAGGCTCTGGCCAGGGAAATCGGCAGCCGGGGCATCACCGTGAATGCAGTGGCGCCCGGATTCATTGAAACCGGTATGACAGCGGACCTGAACCTGGACAAGATCCTGCCAAGCATCCCGGTCGGCCGCCTGGGCAAACCAGAAGAGGTTGCAGCAGTGGTTTCTTTTTTATGCACTGCCAGGGCCGCTTATGTAAACGGCCAGGTCATCGGGGTCAACGGCGGCATGGTGTAACACTCATTCAGCGCTTTTGTCCAGCACCTGCCTGATGGCCTTGGAAAACTCATACATGGAAAAGGGTTTCTGGATAAATCCATGACATCCATGACTGAGCAGCGCTTCCATTTCATCATCAACGACCTGTCCCATGGTCACCAGAATTTTTATGTTCGTACGGATCTGTCGGATCATGTCAAAGGTTTTTTTGCCCCCCATTTTCGGCATGGCCATATCCAGAATAACAAGAGAGATCTCATCCTGGTACATGCGGAAAATTTCCACAGCTTCCAGGCCGTTTCTGGCGGTTATGGGTTTATACCCCAGACGGGACAAAAAGTTTTTCCCCACGTTGATAATCTCGGTCTGGTCATCCACCAACAGAATGGTTTCTGATCCCCTGGGCAGGGCCTCGGTGTCGGAATCACCCTCGGACGCTGGCTTGGCCTTGCTTGTGGCCGGCAGGCAGACATAAACAGCCGTGCCTTCTCCTAAAGCGCTTTGGACCGTGATAAAACCGCCATGATTTTTTACAATCCCGTAGACAGTGGACAACCCCAGCCCTCTCCCATTCTGGTTCCCGTTTTTCCGGGTGGAAAAAAAGGGATCAAATATTTTTTTCTGGGTTTCCATGTCCATGCCCACGCCTGTATCCTGGATACAGATCTCCACATACGGGCCGGGCTTAACCGCAAAGGGATATCCATGGTCTTCGGGGATGGTGATATTTTTTGTGGATATGGACAGGGTTCCCTCATCCAGCATGGCCTGGGATGCATTGCCGATGATATACAGGCACACCTGTTCCAGCTGGGACTGGTCTGCATCCACCATATCCAGATCCCCGGCATAGGATTCTTGAAACATCAGGTCCTTGCGGGTGGGTTTGAAAAGGTTCATGGCCTTTTCCACCACCTGGCTGACATCCAGCACCTTGATCTGGTATTTTCCGCCCCTGGCAAATCCCAGCAGCCGCCCTGTCAGCTCGCCGGCTGTTTCCACCAGCTTTGTAATCTGGTGGATATGGGTGATCACTTTTTCCGTGGCGGAAAGATCGATGCGCATCAAAGACAAATGCCCCTGGATACCCATGAGAATGTTGTTGAAATCATGGGAAATACCCCCGGCCAGCACCCCTATGGCTTCCATTTTCTGGGCCTGCTGGAGCTGGATCTGAAGGGATTTGATATCTGAAATATCGGTGACCACCATTACCACGCCGGCTTCGGGATCATCTTTGTCCATGCGGGATGCCCGAATGCGGCAGTCCAGGGGCGGGCCTTTTTTCCGGGACAACCGGGTTTCCGCCATGCCCGCGCCGAACCTGTCCATGCCTTTTGCCAGTAATGCTGCCACACGCCTGCATTCTTTTTGGGTGGGAAACACTTCCCAGGTCTTTTTATTGGTCAGTGACCCCGGTGTATACCCGAGCATGGCATAAAAGGTGTCGTTGGCCCAGACGATTAGATCGTTTTGGACGATCCCGATACCGGCAGGACATGTTTCCAGAATGGACTGCATATGCTGGTAACGCTGTTCACCTGTTTCATTGAAACGGTTGTCTGTCATAAACATGCCTGTCTCCTGTTTCAATATTATTGACACTTAAAATTGACTGCACATCCAGCAGCTGATAAGTATATCAGACTTTTTTTAATAATTTAAGACCCATGGGAAAAAAATGCGCTCTTTGTTCCATCTGCGTTTCTGGCTGCCCTATTTTCCAGCCCTGTTCAGCGGCCTTCTGCTGACCCTGTGCTTCCCGGATCCCGGGGTGCATTATCTGGCATTTGCGGCCCTGTGCCCGTTAATCATCTCCCTGGAACCCCTGACGGTCCGCCAGTCTTTTCTGGCGGGCTTTGCCGCCGGATTTGTCCATTTCACCACCCTGATCTACTGGATCGTTCCCACCCTGTCTACCTTTGGCGGTCTTCACATACTGCTGTCTGTCTGTGCTTTGATCCTGCTTTGCCTGTATCTGTCCCTGTACCCGGCCCTGTTTGCCTGTGCCCTCAAAAAACTGGCCCCTTCCCCTGCCGCAATGCCCCTGGCAGGGGCCTGCATCTGGACCGGGCTGGAATTTGTGCGCACCCACCTTTTCACCGGGTTTCCCTGGGGCGTTTTGGGGTACACCCAGTTTGCCGACCGGTTTCTGGTCCAGATGGCCGACATCACCGGGGTCCTGGGTATCTCTTTTGTACTGGTGTTGTGCAACACCCTGATCAGCACCTTGTGGATACAGATAACAGCCGGCAGCAGCCGTAAAGGCACACACTTTTTTCTGGGCACCTGGTGGTGTGTGCTATACACCGGTATGGTTCTGGCGGCATCCTATGGGTACGGGGTAATGCGCATCCCGCAGGTGGCGCAGCAGATGGCAGCCGCACCAGAACCTGTATTTGCCATCGTCCAGGGAAACATCCGCCAAGACTTGAAATGGAGCCAGGCCTTCCGGGAGGCCACTATTGAAAAATACGGCCGCATGTCCCTGGAGGCTGCCCGGTTACACCCGGATTTGATCATCTGGCCGGAAACCGCGCTGCCCTTTTACTACGGCCATGACCTGGATTTTTCCAACCAGGTGGACCGATATGTCCGCAGGGCCAAAACCCATTTTCTCATGGGAAGCCCGGCCGTGGACGTCTCCGGTGATCCTATCCGGTATTTTAACCGGGTATACCTGCTCAACCAGCTTTCTGTGCCCCTAAGCTTCTATGACAAGACGCACCTGGTGCCGTTTGGTGAGTATGTTCCTTTTCAGGACCTGTTGTTTTTTTTAGAAAAAATTACGGAACAGGCCGGCAATTTTTCCAGAGGGGAGACAGGGTTTGTTCCCCTTGCGTTCCAGGGCCACAAAACCGGTGTGCTGATCTGTTTTGAGATCCTGTTTCCATCCATTTCCCGGCAGTTTGTCAAAAACGGGGCAGATGTTCTCACCACGGTAACCAACGATGCCTGGTTCGGCAGAACCGCGGCCCCTGCCCAGCATTTTTCCATAGCTGTTCTCAGGGCGGTGGAAAACCGCAGAAGCGTTGTCAGGGCTGCCAATACCGGCATATCCGGATTTATTGATCCCACAGGACAGGTGTTCGGCACCACACAATTGTTCACCGATGCGGTGGATGTCCGGTCCCTGCCGGCCCTGAACGGCTTGTCCTTTTATACCCGGCACGGTGATCTGCTGGCAATTGCCTGCCTTGTTGCAATGGGCATGGGTTTTGTGGTAAAAGAAAAAGATAATATCAAGAGGAGATTTTACCCATGAACACAGATTTGAAACAGACCATATCATCCCTTACCGCCAAAGCCGACCGCCTCAAGGAGTATCTTTGACCTGCCGGTAAAAGAAAGACGGCTCAAGGAGCTGGAACATTTCTCTGCCAGGCCCGATTTCTGGGATGATCCGGAAAAAGCCACCCGGATGCTCAAAGAACAGACGGTCTTGGCAAACCTGCTGGATACCTGCGGCTCCATCTGCGCCGACCTGGAAGATGCACAAATGCTTTTGGAAATGGCCCATGAAGAAGGGGACAAGGAGAGCGAAGCAGACGTGGGCCGGCAGTTGACAGGCATTGCAAACCGCATCAAAAAATTTTCTCTGGACATCACCCTGGACCAGGAAGATGATGCCAGGGATGCCCTGGTTTCCATCAATGCCGGGGCCGGTGGTACCGATTCCCAGGACTGGGCGGAAATGCTGTTTCGGATGTATACCCGGTGGGTCGAGAAAAAAGGGTACAAACTGACCATCATTGACCTGCAGCCGGGTGATGAAGCCGGCATCAAAGGGGCTACTTTTAAAGTGGCCGGCCCCAACTGCTTCGGCTTTATGAAGGTGGAATCAGGTGTCCACCGCCTGGTGCGCATATCCCCTTTCAATGCCAACGGCAAGCGCCACACCTCGTTTGCCTCTGTGTTTGTGTACCCGGATATCCAGGATGACATCCATATTGACATTGATGAAAAAGATTTGCGCATCGATGTGTTCCGGGCCTCCGGGGCCGGGGGCCAGCATGTGAACAAGACCAGTTCTGCCGTGCGCATCACCCATATGCCCACCGGCATTGTGGTCCAATGCCAGCAGGAATCCTCCCAGCACCGGAACAAGGAAATTGCCATGAAAGTCCTGAAATCCCGGCTCTACCAGGTGGAAAAACAAAAACAGGACGAAAAAATGCAGTCTTTGCATGACGGCAAGGATGAGATTGCCTGGGGCAGCCAGATCCGCTCCTATGTCCTGCATCCCTACCGCATGATCAAAGACCACCGCACGGACCAGGAGATCGGAGATGTGGACCGGGTGCTTGACGGGGACCTGGACCCGTTTATTGAAGGGGTGCTGTTGTCCTGACCATGGATCCTGTGCAGGTCATTGAAAAATTTTATACGCCAGGGTCTGAAACCCATACCATTCTGGTGCACCACAGCCGGCAGGTGGCCAAAAAAAGCCTGGAAATTGCCCGAAACCTGGCAGATCCCGACCTGGATCTGGATTTCATTGAAAAAGCGGCCATGCTCCACGACATCGGTATCTTTTTGACCGCATCCCCGGGCATCGGCTGCACAGGGGATGCCCCCTACATCTGCCACGGGTATCTGGGGCGGGCGCTTCTGGACAAAGAAGGACTGGATCCGGCATTCGGCCTGGTGGCGGAACGCCACACCGGGGCCGGCATCTGTCTTGATACCATCATTGGCCACAACCTGCCCCTGCCCCGGCGGGACATGGTGCCGATATCCCCGGCGGAAAAAATCATCTGCTGTGCAGACAAGTTTTTTTCCAAAACCCCGCAGCACCGGGACAAGAAAATGACGGTGTCTGCCATCATGGCCGAACTCTTCGCCATCGATCCGGCACATGCCCGCCGGTTTTCCGGATGGGCCAAGGCTTTCAAGCTGTGATACGACCCCTACAAAATCTGTTTTAAAAAGAGCTTGGTCCGGTCATGGTCGGGGTTTTTATAAAATTTTTCCGGGGTGCCTTCTTCGACAATCATGCCCTCGTCCATGAAAATCACCCGGTCCGCCACCTCCCGGGCAAATCCCATTTCATGGGTGACGCACACCATGGTCATGCCCTCTTTGGCCAGGGTTTTCATCACTTCCAGCACCTCGCCGATCATCTCCGGATCCAGGGCAGAGGTGGGTTCATCAAACAGCATGATCTTGGGGTCCATTGCCAGAGCCCTGGCAATGGCCACCCGCTGCTGCTGTCCCCCGGACAGATTGGACGGCCAGGCCCTGGCTTTATTGGCGATACCCACCTTTTCCAGGAGCATCATGGATTTTTCTTCCCGCTCCTTTTTATGGCGTTTTCTCACCAGTTTCTGGGCCAGATTCACATTGCCCTGCACCGTTAAATGGGGATAGAGGTTGAATGACTGGAACACCATGCCCATTTCCGCCCGGACTGTGTTGATATTGGTTTTGGGATCAAAAATATCCACCCCGTCCACCAGGATCTGCCCGCGCTCTGCCGTTTCCAGGCGGTTCAAACACCGCAGGAATGTGCTTTTCCCGGACCCTGACGGACCGATAACCACCACCACCTCACCTGCCTCGATTGTATTGGAGACATCCACCAGGGCCTTGACCTCATGGGGAACATAAAATGTCTTATAAATACTGATAACATCTATCATTTGGTGGCTGTCCTCCTTTCCAGATACTGAACACACATGGAAAGCGTAAAGGTCATGAGCAGATAGAGAATGGCACACAATATCCACAATTCAAAGGTCTGCAGACTGGTGGTGATACCCTCCCGGGTGGCCTTGGTCAATTCCCTGATGGAAATCAGCCCCAGCAGGGAGGAGTCCTTTATCAGGTTGATGAACTGGCCTGCCAAAGGCGGCAGAATGGTTTTCAATGCCTGGGGAAGAATAATATGAAACATGCACTGAAAATAGGTCATGCCCGAAGACCGGGCAGCCTCCACCTGACCGGGATGAATGGCCTCGATGCCGGCCCTCACAATTTCCACCACATAGGCACCGGTGAAAATGGACAGGGCCATGACGCCGTACCATTGGGGGTCAAGCTTGGGAATGCCGTTCATCAGCAGAATTTTGTTCATGGTGGTGCCCAGAACAAAATAAAAAATCATGATCTGTACGAGCAGGGGAGATCCCCGTATGACTTCCACATAGGTGATGGCCGACCATTTGAGCACCGGGGTATCCGAAACCCTTGCCACACCGCCGATGATACCCAGTATGATCCCGAAAATCGTGGCAAGAAACGAAATTTTCAGGGTCACCCACAGCCCCTTGGCCAGGATGCCGGGCTTCCACCCCCCTTCATAGGATGCAACAATATCACCAGGAGACACCATATCCCCTTCAATCCAGTCAAATGAATCTTTGGGAACCGTATAGGTCCTTGTGCCGGCATCCGTTGTGACGGTGATATCCACTTTTTCCTTGTTGGCGGCAATGGTCTCAATCTCTCCATACCCTTCTGCATACAAGGTGATGGTGGATTTGTACATGAAGTACTTTGGCACCTTGAACCAGCGCCACTGATAATCCACCGCCACCGTGGCATAATACACAGCTCCGATAACCATGAACAGCAGCACAAGAAAACCACACACTGACAGAAAGTAGGCAATGGGATTGCTCAAGCGTTTGATGTTGGATATGTTTTGTTCCATATATTACAGACCTTAAAAAAACAGGCCGGCAAAAGAAACCTTATGCCGGCCCGGATTCATTCAAAAATTGCTGATACTGTGCAACCAGAGACTATCAGTTCTGCAAATCTTTCTGCCAGTCATCTGATTTTATCCACTTGTCATAGGACTGCTGCCACCGGCCGTCATTTTTATACTGGCGGATGAAGTTGTTCAGAAAGTTGAGAAAGTCAGGGTCCCCTTTTCTGACTGCCATGGCCAGGGGCTCAAATGTAAACGGCTCGGTCAGGGCCACTGTTTTTCCTTCCCCGTGCTGTGCCTGCATGATCTCAATCAGGGGCAGGTCATACACCGTGGCATCGGCATTGCCCTGGATCACTTCCATGACCGCTTCGGTTTCCACCTCAAAACTTTTGTAAGTTGCCCGGGGAATCATGCGTTTCACCGCCTGTTCACCGGTGGTGCCCAGCTTGGAAGTGATAACATATTTGGGATCATTCAAATCTCTATAAGATTTGACAACCCCTTCATGTTTTTTGTTCAGCAGGATAGCCTGTCCCACAACAATATAGGGATCGGTGAAGTTGACGGCAAGGTTCCGCTCCTGGGTACAGGTCATGCCGGAGATGATAATATCAAACTTTTCGGTGATCAAAGAGGGGATAATACCGTCCCAGGCCGTGTTTACCGGGGCGTACTTAACCCCCATTGCCTTGGCCAGCTGTTTTCCCATGTCAATATCGAATCCGATGTACTGGCCTTTGGTATTGGTCATTTCAAAGGGCAGGTAACCGGATTCAAATCCCACCCGGATCTCTCCTGCTTTGACAATGGATTCAAGGGTTGATTTTTTGGCCAGTTCAATGTCGGCGCTGAACGCCGGTGCTGCAACAAGAACAAATGCCAGTGCAAAAAGGGATACGCATAATTTTTTCATCTTTAATCCTCCTGAAAATTTTGGGTTCGGCTTTTTGTCACCCCCGGTTCCGGAGATGACCTTCTCAAGCCATGGGTAATTGGGTTGTCACGCCGTGATTACAGTCAACTTTTATACTTAGCATAACCAAATGAAATGGCAAGTACTATTTTTTGGATCTGGATATTTTGCAAAATCTATCATATCATTATGAAATATTTTGATACCAACAATATCACGCACATCTGTTATTTATATGAAAGCCGTCAGCCATCAGTGCTCAGCTAATAGCTTTCATATTTTGTTGTGCCCGCCAGGGCATGGATGGTTATATGAAAGTAGTGAGATATGAGGTTTGAGGTTTGAGTAGTGAGAAAAAAATATCAAATTAGCTTCTCTCAATACTCATAACTCACCCCTCATAACTTTCATAATTTGTTGTGCCCGCCAGGGCATGGATGTTATTGAAATACCAGCGGGAAAACAGATATGAAAAAACAGACCACTCCCCCAGAACAGGCCCTAAGATTGAAAATACTGACGGTGTCGGATTTCATCGACAAAACCCTGACCCAAAAGGTGGAAACCAAAACCCTGGAACCGGTGGACCTCATTATTTCCTGCGGAGACCTGGACCCGGAATACCTGTCTTTTCTGCGGGACCGGCTGGATGCCCCCCTTTTTTATGTCAAGGGCAACCATGATATCCGCTATACCCCCACCAATCCTGTGGGGTGTGAAAACATCCACAAACGGATCGTTTCCATGGGCGGGTTTACCATCATGGGCCTGGAAGGCTCCATGTGGTATAACGGGGGTGCCAATCAATACACCGAAGCCATGATGAAAAAAAACATCTTCAGCCTGTGGTTTTCCCTGTGGCGCAAAGGGCGGATACACATGGTGGTGACCCATGCCCCGCCCCGGCATGTCCATGACAAAGAGGATTTGTGCCATATGGGATTTGCATGCTTTCACACGCTGATCAAAAAAAAGCAGCCGGATTATTTTGTCCACGGGCATGTTCACCAGGCGTTTGAAAACCCTGCAGACAGGATAACACAGGTCAACACCACCCGGGTAATCAATACCTGTGGATATACCCTGATCGAGGTCAACCCATGAAAAACATATTGAAACAACTGTTCTCTTCACATCCGTCCCACCAGGATGATGCCGACCATGTCAGCTCCTTTAACGAACAGCAGGCCAAAGAAGAAGATGTTCAGTTCATCGACCATGGCGTCCAGACCATTGCCCTGGAAAAAATCACCGGCAGTGTGGGCAAATATGCGGATTTTGATTCCAGGTTCCGGCCCAAGAAACATGTTTCCGGAAAACGGTTTATAGACATCAAACAGGCCATGCGACAGGGCAAGGCCATGCCGCCGGTCAAACTGTATCAGATCCGCAACCAGTACTATGTCCTGGACGGTAATCACCGGGTTGCCGCAGCCAAGGAACTGGGGTGGACAGAGATATCCGCCAAGGTGGTGGAACTGCTGTCCGGTAATAACACCATGGAAAACCTGCTGTACATAGAGAAAAACAAATTTTTCCAAAAAACCGGGCTGCCCCTTGAGATCGATCTGACGGAACTGGGAAAATACAATTACCTGGAACAGCAGATCCGCAACCACCAGGTGTTCCTGACTTCCCAGTCCGGCAGAGACTGTGATTTTGCAAAAGCCTCCCGGGACTGGTACAACACCATTTATCTGCCCATGACCGCCATCATCAAAAACGGGGATTTGATCACATATTTTCCGGGCAGAACCATTGCAGACCTGTATACCTATATTGCCTATCACCACTGGGATACCAACGCAAACCGTCGGTACGGCATCGGCATTGACCGGCTTATTCCCAAAAGCATGGAAGGTTTCAGGACCGCCATGCTGGAAAAACAGACCCCGGAATATCCGGAAATGAAACGCACTATCACCGCATTTGTCCTCATTGATACCGATACCACAGCCGAAGTGACCCTGTCTGATAAATTGTTTGCCCTGGAGGAGGTCCAGGAGGTGCATGCGGTCCACGGCAGCATTGATCTTCTGGTAAAAGTGGTGCTCAAGCGGGATTTTCTGGCATCCGATGCAGAAACCATTGCGGAATTTTTGGACCAGCATATCCGGAAAATTGCCGGTATTAAACGTACCCAGACCATGATTCCGGGACGCTCCCTGGTCAAAGATGGCTTTAATTATTAAAGCGGGTACCGCAACCCAATTGCCCTCCTCCTTTTATTGTTTTTGTTGACAGGAAATGATGTGTTAGGCACTAAGGCAGTCATCGGGCAACAATGCTGGTGCGTTCATCAAACTGAGGATACCCTGCCAGGGTGGTTTTCAGCTCATGGCCGTAGTTAAGATTCCCCCGTCTGGCCACACAATATTTGATGTCCATGATGGGAAACACCAGGGCCTCATGGAGGATCCGTATCTGTGCCTGTTCCCAGAGGCGGATCTGTTTTTTGGGATCAATTTCAGACCGGGCATCATCCAGGAGCTTGTCCACAGCCGTGCAATGGGAAAAATTGGTGTGGGGACTTGCCCCGGTTTGCACAACGGCATCTGAATGAAAGAATCCCCGCAGATACTCATCAGCATTGGGCCTGAGGGTAAAATACAGAACAATGGCATTCTGGTTTTCACGAATCAGCTGGTGGTATTTTGAATGGGATACCTTTTTCAATTCCACCATGATGCCGATAGGGGCAAGTTCCTGTTGTAAAATTTCATACGTTGTTTGATAAAGGCGTTTTTCAGATACGTACAAAGGCATGGAAAACCCGTCGGCAAAACCGGCCTCCGCAAGCAGCTGTCTGGCCAGAGGGATATCTTTTTTCCGGTCCAGGCCCAATGCAATAATTTTGTCATTTTCAATGCCGCCGAACAGAAAATCCGAACTCATGGGTGCCAGCACCGGTGTTATCAGTCTTCTGGTGGAAGCCGCAAGAAAACGGTCCCTGTCCAGGGCATGGATAATGGCCTTTCTCACCCGAATATCATCCAACGGTTTCATCGACCTGTTTAAATGTAACATGCCGGTATATCCGGGCCCGAATACATCAACACGGGTTTCGGGCAGTTTTTCCATTTTCTGGATCCAGCCGGGGTCACCCACACCGAGAATCAGGTCCATGTCCCCTTTTCTGAAAGCCGTTTCCCGGTCATCGTTGTCCGGAACAAAATACA
>DATFJY010000376.1:0-7856 GCA_035268905.1 Desulfotignum sp. | reverse complement strand
TATACAGACTTGTATCCGTCATCAATTGTGATGAGAACCGATTTTTTGGGAATCTGCTGCTGATACGTCAAAAACCCCAACAGATCTTCAGCGGATATCACCCGATAACCATTTTCTTTGAGATACTTCATCTGTTGATCGAATATGCGGGGCGGGGTGTTCATGCTGGATTTTTCACCAACATCGAACCGGTGGTAGCACAGGATCGGGATACGCTGGTATCCGTCTTCGAAAATACCACCGCGGTTTCTTTCTTTCAAGGGGATGACAATTATGGTATTTTCATGATAACTGTCTGTATTATTGGCATCTTCAATTTTCCACACCAGGCGTTCATCCTGGAGATAAATGCGGGCCAGGTCTGCCAGAGATGTGTTGTCATCAAGCCTGCAAACCGCATAATCATTTGATTTATAAACCAGGGGACCTTGTTGCACCTGAACCGGCAAAGGGGTCGGAGCGATGCAGGATGAAAAGAGGATGATGAAAATCATGCACGGGAGAACAGAAATTTTTGTCATAATATTCATTGTGCACCTGTTTCTATTATTGCAACCGGCTAACGGTTTTTCTATATCATGATATAATCTGCGCTTGACATCAACTGTTTTTTTATATAGGTCACATTTAATCAGGTGACATATAATCACCTGCAATTTTTTCATACAGGCAGACATCAACAGATTTACGGTTTTCTTTACCATGGTCAATGTGTTCTAAAGGAGGGTGGCAACGGCATGGCGAATAAATATGTAAGCGAAATCATATTTACAGGAAAACGGTTTTTGTTGATTCTGGCAGTCTGGTTTGTGGCTTGTCTGATCGCATACGCATTTATGCACATCCGGGAACACAACCATACCCGGCGGTTGATTTTAACCGGTGTGGCCATCTCAAAAGATATTTCCAGCCAATCCGCCCTGCCGCTTTTGGAAAAAAATTTTGATCTCCTGGCTGGATTTCTGGAGGAAATAACAGCAAAACCCGGAGTGGTCTTCGCTTCTATCATTGATCATAAAAACAAACTGATTGCTTATACGGACCAGGAACAGTTTTTCACCCTGAAAAAACAAAAATTCGGGGCCCTGGGAAATGTCAGTTACTGGCGGATATCCGGACTGAACAATCGAAAAGTGATGAATTTTTCTACTGAGATAACCTTTTCCGATACCCGGGTGGGAGAAGTGTTTATTTCCCTTGCAGCAGATAATCTGGACAGGTTTAAAAAACTGTTTGTTTTTTTTTCCATAACATCACTGTTACTTCTTTTCGTATTGTTCGGTGCGGCACGATACCGGGACTGTATTGTCTGGTTGAATAAAAAAAGTGCCAAAATGATTGCAAAAGGATCACCCTGATAAATTTTCTTGGATCTGCAGTATAATGGCAGGCTAATATGGAGAACACAGATGTCTCAGAGTGAGAAAAAAAATCCGGTCATCACATGGGCCAAGCAGTTGACAACCATGTCAAAGGCGGGCCTGACCCGAAAAATAATTACGAATTCCTGGGTTCTGCGAAATTGGAAACCCATGGCGGTTTATTTTATGGTTTTTCTGGTGATTGCCCTGGCCTTTCATTTTTCCATCCGGAATGCCCAGAGTACCTCCCGCCAGGAATTTTTTGAAAAAGGGATTCTGGCAGCGGAAAATACGGGGGAAAAGATCAGGTCGCCCTTGCTGGAAAAGGATATCCTGGCCCTGAATATCGCAGTGGGAGAACTGCAGAAAAAAATGCAACCGGTGTTTACTGCCATAGTGGATCATGATGATACCGTTATTGCCCACAGCAATGCTGATCTTATTGGCGAAACCTATACAGATCCGGAAAACATCAAAGAAGCGGTCATCCTGAATGGAATGGAAGTCGTTCGATATGTTTATGAGGGAATTCCGGTGGTGGTTTTTTCAAAAGAACTGATTTTTTCAAATGTTAAAATTGGAAAAATTCTGTTCGGGCTGGATGCCGGTGAACTGGACAAAACCATGGAAAAATACAGCCGCCTTTTGATCATTGTATGGATTTTTAGCCTGTTCGGTTTTCTCATTGCAGTCTTCCTTACAAACCGGCATTTGAAAATGAAGCGGTCAAAAGAGATGGAAGCTTATAATAAAATGGAAAAGGTGGGGCCGTACCGGCTTATACGGCGCATCGCACAGGGTGGAATGGCTGAACTCTATCTGGCGGAATATATCAAAGATGATGGGTTCAAACGGACAGTGGCCATCAAAAAAATTCTGCCCCACTTGGTGGAAAATCAAGATTTTGTGGAGATGTTTATCCGGGAAGCCCGGCTGGCAGCTAATCTCCAGCACCCGAATATCGTACAGATTTATGATTTGCTCAAACTGCACAACGCCAGCTTTATCGCCATGGAATTTGTGGATGGGAAAAATCTGGCCCAGATTATGGCCCATGAAAAAAAAGGACTGCCGGTGGGTATGGCCATGTTCTTGATTCAGAAAATCAGCCTGGGACTTTACTATTCCCACACCAGGACCAGTGGTGAAACCGGTGAACCGCTGAATATCATTCATCGGGACATTAGCCCTCAGAATATGCTGATTTCGTTCAAAGGAGAGGTGAAAATCAGTGACTTCGGCATTTCCAAGGCCAGGTCAGAACCCAGTTTTACCCGGGCAGGGGTGATCAAGGGAAAATTGGGATATCTGTCACCGGAACAGGCCCTGGGAAAAGAGATAGATCATCAGGCAGACCTGTACGCGCTGGGAATTATTTTCTATGAAATTCTGTGGGGCAGGCGACTGTATAACTTCCACAACGAACTGGAAGCATTGAGCACACTGCCTAAACAGATTATCCGGCCTGTCATTGAAGTACGGGCCGATATTCCCCAGGTCCTTAGTGATATTGTGATGAAATGCCTGGAAAAAGACAAAGTGAAAAGGTATGCATCCGGCAGACAGATCTATGATGATCTGGCGGAATTGAAAAAAGAGTTAAACTTGTCTTATGACGAATCCAACTTGGCGGATTTTATGACGGAGCGATTCAGATAAATGGGCCGATTTGCAATGTACGGCAAAACCGACCAGGGACGCCGTAGAAGAAAAAATGAAGATACAATTGTGGTGGATGAGGACCGTGGATTTTGCCTGGTTGCGGATGGTATCGGGGGAACCGCAGCCGGAGATATTGCCAGTCAGCTGTTCGCCCGGGCTGCTGAGACCGCTTTTTCCGGGGCCTCCTATCAAGAAGAGATCCGGTATCAGTTACTGCAGGCGGTTTTCTTGAATGCCAATGAAGCCATCTTTTCTTATGCCGGCTCCCATCCAGGATGTGAGGGGATGGGATGCACTGCTGAAATGCTGGTTTTGACAGACACGCGTTTCATATTGGGGCATATCGGTGACAGCCGGACCTACCGGTTCCGGGACGGTCAGTTCAAGCTGTTGACCACAGACCATACCCTTGTGAAACAGCAGCTTGATCAGGGGTTGATCACCCGGGAAGAGGCAGATCATCATTCCTTCAAAAATGTCATTCTCCGGGCTGTGGGAATACAGAAAGACCCTGCACTGGACATTCTCAGAGGGCATGTGTATCCCGGGGATATGTTTGTGTTATGTTCCGATGGTCTGACCGACATGATGGATGATGATATGATTAAAAGCCATCTTTTTTCTGAAAAAGGAATTAGAGAAAAGGTTGACGGCCTTATTCAGGAAGCTAACGACAGAGGAGGGAAGGATAATATTTCCGTTGTTCTGGTCCAAATTCTGTAATATTCTTAATGAGGACTTGTTTGACAAAATGAAAAGTCCCTGTTTGTTCCACGCGGTTCAGGCCAAACGCAAACGGTTCCATGAGCAATCTGTCCGGTGCAACCGGTGAAAGGGTTCTAACACAGATGCCCGGCAAATACAGGGTCAACTTTCAAAAAAAGGGATCTGCAGCAGTTTTTCCTTGAGTTTTCCTTCCAGTTTCAAAGGCCTGCCGCTGGTGCCGGCTATGACAAAAGTGACGTCCGCATCTATACATACGCCACCTGTTGCCTTGTTGACAATCTGCTGCTGGAAAACAGCACTTTTGTTGCCGAGTTTTTTCATGCCGGACCGGACAAACAAGGTGTCGCCCACCCGGGCCGGGCTGCGGTAGGAGATATTGATGTTGACCACAAAAAATGAACATCCGCCCTCCACGAATGCGTCAAGGTCCAGGTGGTCTTCCAGCAGCTGCCACCTGCCTTCTTCCAGAAACTCCAGATACCTGGCATTGTTGACATGCTGGTACATGTCTGTGTGATATCCCCTGATTTTGATTTTTGTGTCCATTTGCAGCTCCCAACAAATAATATATTCATAAGCCGGGCATCTTATCACCGGGTGTGGTTTTTTGAAAGCACATTTTCAGTATCCACAGGGAATCTGCCCCAATTCATGTGATACCGGGACTGTCCCTTTGTTAAAACCTTAACGCGGGAAACCCGCAACCCAATTGCCCTTTCTCATTTTCTTGTTTTTCTTGACAGAAACTGAGATGTAAGGCACTAAAAGCCGCGTGTGGGAATATTTTGGCCTTGAATAAAATCCGGTGATCTGGTTTAACAAAGGCGCAGATTGTGAATCTCCATAAAGCAGTATAAAAAACAAAGGATCCTTGATGACAGACCGGCATATCCTTGCCATTGACTGTGGCACCCAGAGCCTGCGGGCCATGGTGTTTTCCGCACAAGGCCGTGTGCTGGCAAAGGTAAAAAAGTCGTATCTTTCTTATGTGAGTCCTTTGCCTGGCCGGGCAGAGCAGGATCCGGCGGTGTACTGGAATAACCTGAAGGCGGCATGCCGGGACCTGAAACACACCGCCCCGCAAGTATGGGAAAATATTGCCGGTGTAGGGCTGGCAACGCTGCGCAATACCCTGGTGAACCTGGACAGCCAGGGCCGGGTTCTCAGACCGGCCATTACCTGGATGGATCAGCGCCGGGCAGATCCTGCAACCAAAGGGACCGGCATTATGGGATGCGCTTTTTTTGTGCCGGTGCTGGGGCAGAAACTGAAAGATATCCAGGCACAGGGAAAGTGCAACTGGATCATGCAGCACCAGGAAGATATCTGGAAAAACACCCATAAGTATGTCCAGGTGTCCGGTTTCCTGCACCACCGCCTCACCGGAGAGTTTGCTGATGCCCTGGCCTGTCAGATCGGGCACCTGCCGTTTGATTACAAACGGCAGTGCTGGGCAAAAAGCCGTTTACGTCTGGCAAAGGCCTTGTTTGCTGTGCCTGAAAAAAAATTACCCCGCCTGGTTCCGGCAGGGGAGATCATCGGCACGGTTTCCCGGTCAGCATCCGATGCCACCGGCATTGCGGCCGGTACGCCTGTGATTGCCTGCGGGTCGGACAAGGGATGTGAAACCCTGGGGGCAGGGGTCATGGACCGGCACATGGTGAATCTGAGTTTCGGTACCACGGCCACGGTGCAGACAGCCTCGGACAGGTATTTTGAAACCCTGCCCCTCATGCCGCCATATCCTGCGCCCATGCCGGGGTATTACAACCCTGAAGTGGAAATATTTCGGGGATTCTGGATGATTTCCTGGTTCAAGGACCAGTTTGCCCATAAAGAGGTGGCAGAAGCACACGCCTTGGGGGTACCTGCCGAGCAGATCCTGGACAGATGCCTGAAGCAGACATCTCCGGGAGCCATGGGCCTCATGGTCCAGCCTTTCTGGGGGCCGGGCCTGGATTATCCCGGGGCAAAAGGCGCCATGATCGGTTTCGGGGATGTGCATAACCGGGGCCATGTGTACCGGGCCGTTATCGAAGGGTTGGGATTTGCCCTGCTGGACGGCATGCAGAAAATGGAAAAAAAATCCAGGGTCCGGGTGCGAAAGGCTGTGGTGTCAGGCGGGGCATCCCAGAGCGACCGGATTTGCCAGATTGCGGCAGATATCTTCAACCTGCCCATGGTCCGGGGCCGGACTTATGAAACCAGCGGCCTGGGAGCTGCCATCATTACGGCCAAAGGACTGGGCATCTATCCGGATATTGCTGCTGCTGCCCGGCATATGATTCAGGTGAAAACCGTGTTTGATCCGGATCCGGACAATGCCGCCCTGTACCAGCAGCTGTACACCCGTGTCTACCGGAAAATGTACCCGGCCCTGGCACCTTTATATGCACAGATTCAGAAAATTACGGGATATCCCGGAATGTGAAAAAAGCGTAAGGAGAACCTATGCAGATATTTCAGATCATCAGTCCGGACGGGTATATTGCGGAACTGCATGAACAAAAAGAACCCAATGAGATCCTTGGGGCCCGGTTTCACTTTCCCTTTGTATCCGATTATATCCGCGGGGCCATCCAGGAGAAAAAGCCTTATATTTTTTCCGGCAGGAGCGGTAACGCCCAGATCGGCATTAAAACAGATCTGGCGGATGACGGCAGCACTCCCGAGATGGTAGGATCTGACATTTTTGTGGAAGCCCGGCTCCAGAACCTCAATCCCCTGCTGGGAAACGCCCTGGACCTGTTTAAAAAAGGCGATGAGATAGGGCGCCTGGTGGTCATGGACCCGGAGCTGCGGATCAGCGATGTCCGGCATTACCTGCACAAACGCCTTTTTGTGGGAAAAAAGACAGGCAAAGGATATTATGAAGGGTTTGAGATCTGCCAGGAAACAGATCCTGCCACAGGCCACACCTGTGATTATATCACCATGGAGCTGGAGCCGTACCAGTATTGTTTTGAACCCCATGCCATGACCACCTCCAGTATCAACGCTGTTATCAAAAAGGGCCGCAGTGCCTTACATGCCATCCGCTCCCGCATGTCCTTTGATATTGACAACACCTGGCTCAAGCCCGGAGATCTGTTTGTGGGGGCTATCAAGATCTCCCTTGGCGATATCTACGGCATTATCGATGTGCAGACAGATCCTGAGGATGCACAGATCGCGCACCTGCCGGCCCGGGTCCTGGATCCTTTCAGAACCTTCAGGGACCGCCAGGTGGAGCTGTTTCACTTTGGCTCGGAACCGGTTGCTTTGAAACATATCCGGGTGAAAATCCGTTTCTACCGGGCCAAAAATCCCTTGACCGTGCCCCTGGAAAAAACCAAGGTCAAGGACGGGTACCGGTTGAGCGACCTTCTCACCAATGCGGAAATCGCCAATCTGTTTTCCGTCATGGATGACAAATCCCTGGGCCTGATACTCAACAAGGCCAATTTCATCCCCATTCCCAAAGCCCTGGACCCCTTTGGCCAGGCCCAGCTGGAGATCATCCGCAATGCCATCCTGGAATCCACCTACCGGAAAAATACCCCCCTGGTGCCGGAACGGGGCAACGGCAAATTTAAAAACACCCTGGAAAAACTGTCGGTTCTGGGCGGGGTAAACTCCCGGGTGTTCATCGGCCGGGCCTTTCCTGATCTGGCGGTGGTGGATGCCTTGAAAACAAGCGGGCTGAGAACCTTTCTCATCCAGATGAACAACCCGTCTTTTGCAGACGATTATGTCAAAAAAATGATTCGGCTTACCCATTCAGACCATTCCGGATGTGAGTTTCTGCGGTATGATTCAGATACTGACAAACTGTACAGTTTCTACCACGGGTGTTTCATGGAACCGGACGACAAAGAGCGCTTTGACCGGGTCCGTTACTGGTTTGCATTTTACGGGTCCCACACAAATGCGGCGGACAACCGGCTGACCATTGATTTGATCTCCAGGCTTGCCCTGCAGCTGGGGTATGAGATGGGCATTGTCCATGGCGGGGGTCCCGGGCTCATGAAAGAGGCCAATGACCTGGCCAGGCAGCATAACATCATGAGTGTGGGCATTGCCATTGACCTGGAGGGGGAGCATCAGGCACCTTTGACCACCTGTGAC
>DATFJY010000375.1:0-7430 GCA_035268905.1 Desulfotignum sp. | reverse complement strand
AATGAATTTGAAACCATCCTCAACGGGATCAGGGACTTTATTCTCATTATCTCTCCGGACCAGAAAATTCTGGAAGTGAATGAAGCGTTTTTAAAGCACATGCAGTACCGCCGGGAAGATGTGATTGGTAAAAAATGCTATGAGGTGTTCCAGCGC
Organism: Desulfotignum sp.; assembly: GCA_035268905.1. Lineage (GTDB taxonomy): Bacteria > Desulfobacterota > Desulfobacteria > Desulfobacterales > Desulfobacteraceae > Desulfotignum. Next base: position 7,274 of record DATFJY010000375.1, on the reverse strand, counting down.
ATCACCCGGAAAAGCTCCAACTGCCATGAGCGCTGCCCCCTGGATCAGGTGATCCAGAAAAGGCGCCACTGCCAGGTGGAGCTTTCCCGGATGGACCAGAAAGGCAAAACCTGGTACACGGAACTGACCATTTTCCCCATTTGGGAGAAAAAGGGTAAAATATCAAAATTCATAGAGATCAGCCGGGATATCACCAAACGCAAGTCCGATGAAAAGAAGACCAGAGACCACCTGCAAAAAATGGTGGAGGAACGTACCCGGCAGTTGAAAGAATCCCATGAGCAGCTTCTGCACCAGGACAAGATGGCATCTCTGGGAAAATTGTCCTCTTCCGTGGTCCATGAAATCAATAATCCTGTGGCCGGCATACTCAATCTGGTGCTGCTCAGCAAGCGGATATTAGAAGAAGACAGCGGCAAAGGACCGGATCTGGAGGTGTTTTCCCAGTACCTGGATCTCATGGAGACCGAAACCCGCCGGGTCACCCGCATCATCGGCAACCTGCTGGCCTTTGCCCGGCAGTCCAAAATAGCGGTCACCCGGTTTGACGTCAATGAAATCATTGAACAGACCCTGATGCTCAACGCCAACCTGCTGCGCCTCAACAAAATCCGTATCATCGAGGATCTGGAAAGAAACCTGCCCTTGATCGAGGGATCAGAGGATCAGATCCAGCAGGTGGTCATGAACCTGATCTCCAATGCCGTGGAGAGCATGGCCCAGGCCCCCGGAAAACGGCTGACCCTGAAAACCGCCAGCATCCGGGACAAGAATGCCGTGAAAATGCAGATCATGGATACCGGTGCCGGTATACCCAAGGCATATATTTCCAAAATATTTGAACCGTTTTTCACCACCAAGAAAAAAGGCAAGGGCGTGGGCCTGGGGCTGTCCGTGGTGTACGGCATCATAGAAGAACACGGTGGAAAGATGTATGTGGATTCCACCGAAGGCCGGGGCACCTGTTTTACCATCACCCTCCAGACCGCGGGCCCGTCCTGAAACGTCCCCTTTTTACAAGGCTTCTTTTTCCAGCAGATGAAAATACTCCCCCTGTGTTTTCACCAGTTCCTGATGGCTGCCTTGTTCCCGTATCCGGCCGTTTCTGAGCAAAAGGATATGGCCGCAATGCCTGATGGTGGACAGGCGGTGGGCGATGATAATGGACAGCCGGCCGTGCATGAGCCGGTTCATGGCCTCGTGCACGGCCTGTTCCGAACCGGAATCCATGTAGGAGGTGGCTTCATCAAAGATAATCAGGTCCGGGTCGCAGGCAAATGCCCTGGCAATACACACCAGTTGTTTTTCCCCGGCAGACAGGGGCCGTCCGCCCTCTTTCAGCAGGGTATCGGGTCCCTTGAACCTGTCATACAGAAAATGGCAGTTGGCCTGTTCCAGTACCGTTTTCAGGGCAGTGCTCTCCAAAGGTTTTTCCGGCGGGCAGATATTGTGCCTGACAGTGCCGGAGAAGAGGATGGGGTCCTGCATCACCAGGGCGGTTTTTTTTCGGATATCCATGATGTTAATGGCATCCATGGCCTGGTGGTTGAACAGGATACGGCCGGCATCCGGCCGGTAGAACCCGGTGATCAGGTTGATGATGGAGGTTTTGCCGGAACCGGTCTGGCCCACGATGCCGATGGATTCCCCTTTTTTAAGGCCAAAGCAGATATCCGTGAGCACAGGAGTCTTTCCGTCGTAGGAAAAATCAACATGGTCAAAGGCCAGGCGGTTAACGGTATCCAGCCGGGTTCTTTTTTGGGTGATGCGCTGACGGTTCCGGGGTTTTTCCAGCACCGTGATGATACGTTCGGCTGAGGCCAGGGCATTCTGGAGCAGGTTGAACTTTTCCGACAGCTCCCGCAACGGCCGGAAGAACAGTTTCATATAGGTGAGAAACGCCACCAGTTCGCCGATGGTCATTTGATGGGACATCACCTTGAAACTGCCGGCCCACAGGATGATGGCCGTGCTGATGGTGCCCAAAAATCCGATAAACGGCATGAACACGGCAAAGATTTTGATCTGAAACATGGCTGCGGTAAAGTGGTCGTCGTTGAGCTCACTGAACCGGTTGACAAAGGTATCTTTGCTGCCGGTGGTCTGGATGATCCGGATGCCCGAGATCCCTTCGGAAAAGCTGTGGTTGATCTCCCCGATTTTCTGGCGGATGGTGCGAAACACATTGCGCACCCGCCGGGAAAAACCGGTCACGCTCACCAGGATAATCGGCACCAGCAGGAACAGGTAAAATGCAAGCCCGGGATTGAGCATGGCCAGCATCACAAAAATGGCTGCCATGAGCACCAGGTCCTTGAAGATGAACACCAGTACGCTGGTGAACATTTCATTCATGTTCTCAATATCCCCGGCCACCCGTGCCACCAGGCGGCCGGAGGCATTTTCGTCATAATAAGCCACCGGCAGCCCGGTCATGTGGGAAAACAGCGCACACCGCAGATGCAGAATGATTTTCTGGCCGCTGTATTCCATGAACAGGGTCTGGCCAAAATCGATCACAAAGGCTGCCAGGATCACGAGGCTGAAAAACACGGCGAATCCCTTGAATTTTGCCATGTGAAACCCCAGAAAAGTGGCGCCGCCCCCCTCTTTTGATCCAAGGATAAACCCGTCCAGTCCCTTTTGGATCAGTAACGGAATGGACAGCTCAAAGAAAATCCCGGCAAATACCAGCAGGGTGGAGCAGACAAGCATCCATACATAGGGCCGGATATAAGGCCACAATGCTTTTGCCAGCACCAGGTCTGCCAGGCGGATCTCTTTTTCTTCACGTTTCATTGGTTGCCTCAAACTGCTGGACCGCAAATGCATCCCGGTAATACCGGCTCGTTAACAGCAGGTCAGAATGGGAGCCTTGTGCCTGGATCCGGCCGTTTTCCAAAATATAAATCTTGTCACAGGCAGCCAAAGCAGACAGCCTGTGGGAGATGATAAAGCAGGTGGTGCCTTGTGTAAGATTGTAGATACCGGCAATAACCCTGCGGGCGGTCCGGGTGTCCAGCTGGCTTACCGGGTCGTCCAGGATCAGCACCGGTTTTTTTTCCACCAAAGCCCGGGCCAGGGCCAGCCGCTGCTTCTGGCCACCGGAGAGGGTGACCCCCCGTTCCCCCACCCGGGTATCCAGGCCTTCAGGCATGCCGGCAAGGGTGTCGGTCAGATCACAGGTCTGGATCACCCGGTCCAGGTTGCGGGCATCCAGGTGCCGTCCCATGAGGATATTGTCTTTGATGGTGGTGGAAAACAAAAACGGTTCCTGGGGCATCAGGGCAATGCTGGACCGCAGCGCATCCGGATCCAGGCCGGTGGTGGGTATGTTGTCCAGACGGATCTCACCGCTGGTGGGATCATACAGCCGCAGGAGCAGGTACATCAGGGTGGTTTTGCCGGTGCCCGGGGGGCCGGTGATGCCCACCCGGGAGCCTGCGGGAACGTTCAGGCTGATATCCGACAGCACCGGCGCGCTGTCATCATAGGAAAAACCGGTGTGGGAAAACTGGATATGCCGGTTCAGCAGCGGCATTGGCGCAGGGTTGTCCGGACAGGAAATTCGGGGTTGAGATTCCAGCAGGGTGTTGATCCGGCGCAGGGATGAGAGGCCCCGCTGGAACAGGTTGGTCATCCAGCCGATGGCAATGACCGGCCAGGCCAGCAGGCCCAGGTACTGGAGAAAGGCCACCAGCTCTCCCGGGGTCAAAGCATTGCGGATCACCAGGATTCCGCCGTAAACCAGGATCACCAGAGAAGAGATGTTGAAAAAAAAACCCAGCAGGGGCCGGAGCAGGGCCGTCACCACAGCCCGTTTCAGGTTTTTTTTATAGTAATCTGTCGCAGCATGGTCCACCCGTTCTGATACCAGGCTTTCAAAATTAAACACCTTGATGATCCGGATGCCGAAAAAGCTTTCCCGGATCATTTCGGTCAGCTGTGAAAAAGATTCCTGGGCTGTGGTGTGAAAGTCGTGCATTTTTTTGCCCAGGTACCGGGTGAAGAAAATCAGGGCCGGCATGGGGATCAAGGCCATGGCCGTGAGTTTCGGGTGGGTCCAGATCATGATGGCCAAAATGGCGCCCCCCAGCAGCAGGGTGTCCACCAGCACGATGATGCCGAACCCGAAGGCCATGCGCACATGGTTGATGTCGGAGGTGGCGTGGGCCATGATATCCCCGGTTTTCACCCGGTCATAAAAAGCAGGGTCCAGGGTCATGGCATGGGCGAACAGCTGGTTCCGGATCCCTTTTTCCAGGTTTCTGGCACTGCCCATGAGTAAAATGCGCCAGACATAGCGCAGCACCGTCATGACCACCCCCAGGCCCGCAATGAAAATGCACTGCTGCACCAGCATGGCCCGGTCCAGGCTGTCCGATGCCAGGACATCCACGGCGGATTTGACAATCTGGGGAACAATGAGCTGCGCTCCGTCCACAATGATCATACATACCATGCCCAGCAGGATCTGGACCTTGAACTGCCTGAAATAGGGAAGGATCAGTTTCACAATATGTTTCCGGAGCCTGAAGGGACAGCCGCATCTGTTAGGATCTGAAAAATCATTACAAAATAATAGGCTATTTCCGTGTTGTTTTCAATAGCCGGAGCTCCTTGGATGAAAAAGGCCCGTCCTTTTACCACAACCTTGTAAAAAAAAGGCAATTTTGAACTATCGAAAAGTCGGAGATGAGAGCCGGGCGGGAAAAGTGGTGTCTGTTTCTGTCAGCCGTTATTCCTTTTTTTGTGCCAGCCATTCACGAAAGCGGCGTGTGCGCAGTGAATGGGTATTTGCATACCATTCGGAATCACGGATAAGGTAACGGCCTGAAGACATGCGGGCATTTGGAAGATACTCCCGCATGGGAATGGCACTGTCGGGATGCAGGCCGATCTGTTCCAGGGCTGAAGAACGTGCCGGGCCATAGGGAATCAGTTCGGCCAGGTCTGCCATGCGCTTGGCCTGGGTGGCAAACCGCAGAAAATCATGGGCTGATTCGGTATCAGCTCCCTTGGGTACAGCCCAGACATCTATTCCAATCAACTGCCCATCCCACAGGATAACAACCGGTGCTTTGCGCGCCTGCACCGCGGAAAAGAAGCGGCCATTATAGCCGCTTGCCATGGATACGTCACCGTTCTCCAGTAAAACGGCAGGTTCGGCGGGATCCTCCCACCAGATAATCTCATCGCGTATCTTGTCTAATTTACGAAAGGCGAGCCAGAGCCCCCTGTTCGTGCTCAACAGGTCATATATCTGGCGCTGTGGTACGCCTTCAGCCAAAAGCGCCCACTCCAGCAGTCCATCCGGGCTTTTCTCCACCGCACGTTTGCCGGGAAAGCGCTCAAGGTCAAAAAAATCACCCACTTTGCCCGGCTTTATGCCGGGAAAAGCTTTGTCATCATAGGCCAGGACCTTGGCATAGACATTTTGGGGAATGGCGCATGGGGTAAAGCGCAGCGGCGCAAAATCATCCGTAATGTCGCTGCCCGGCTGAGATGCCACAATGCTGTGGTGATCGAGGATTTGCAGCAGCCCCTTCTTGCAGGCCGCTATGGCATGGTCTTCTATCATGTCGACGACGTCCCAGCCCTCCATTTCGGCACGCTTTTCCATTTCAGCAAGTGATCCTTTGTAGGCCATGATTTCCACGGGTTTGTCTGATTTTTTCCGGTAGGGTGTGAACAATGCCCGTTGCTGCGCCGCCTCATATGCCCCACCCCATGAAGCGATCTTCAGGGCCTCTTTGGCGTCGGCACCGGTAACAGGCTGCAGCACAATGAGGTATGGCATCAGAAAGATGGTGATGACAAAAAATGTCTGTATATAGGTTTTTTTACAGGGCCGCATTTTCCTCCTGTCGCAGACTTTGTGAAATTTCAATGTAGGCAGCCACCACCGCCGCCTCGGTCACCGCACCCAAAAATCTGTTGCTGTTTCGTTCCACTATGGGAACGGCATCACCAACAAAGCTGCCCAGGCCGTGCAAGGCATCGAGAATGCCGGTGGTTTCATCAAAAACAGCGGTTGGTTGTGTCATTTGGGAACCAACCGTCCCCGGTCGAATTTGCTTGGTAAAAATGCCTATCAGGCTGCCATCCTCATCCAGGACAAAGGCTGTTGTCCATCCAGAATCGGCAATGCGCTGTATCACCGCTTCTGAAGCATCCCAAAAATGGGCAGTAACAAGATTTTCAGCCTGATAGTCAAGGACCTTGGCAGCCTGGAGCTGGGCCTGATCCCGGCCGGTGGAGAGGTCAACACCGCTGCGCAGCAGCTGGACATCAAACAGGGAACGGCCAAAGACGTGGTGGGCGATGAGATTTGAAAAAACAACCCCGACCATGGAGGCAATGGTAATGTCGTAATTCCTGGTCAGCTCAAAGACAATTAATATTGCTGTCAAGGGTGCACCGATAACCGGGCTTGCCAGCGCCATCATACCGCAGAGTGCGTAGACAACAACACCGGAATTGGGAAGACCAAAGACACTGTCTGCAAGCATCCAGAACAGCGCCCCGGTCAAAACGCCAATGAGCAGGGAGGGACTGAAAACCCCGCCGGCAAAACCAAAACCTATACAGAGCGCGGTTAAAAAAATCTTGGCAATTATGAGCAGGGGAAGTTCTGCAAGGGTGAAGGCACCCGCGATAGTGGCAAAACGCAGTGTTTCCTTGCCCATGCCGAGAATATCGGGCAGCCAGAGGCCGACAAGGCCAAGGCAAAGTCCCGCAGCTGCAGGGCGCATGATGGCGGGAATTTTATTTTTGGCAGCCATTTCCGCAGTAAACAGCAACAGCCGCATAAAAAAAATCGCCACAACGGCACAGAAAAGGCCAAGCAGGCCAAAAAGGAAAAATTCGTAGCCGTACTGCACCCCGCTAAAAGAGACGAGAAAAAGCGGGGGCCGATCAAACACCACATTGGCAATGATATATCCCACCGAAGCCGCCACCGTTGTCGGAGCAAATGCCTGTGTGGAATAATGGCGCAGCACCACCTCGTGGGCAAAAACCAGCCCGGCGATAGGGGCGTTGAAAGCGGTGGAAATCGCCGCAGCAACACCGCAGGCAACGGCAATGGAACGCAGATGGGATATGCCAAGACGTAACTTTGCCATGATGTTGCCGAACATGGCACCCAGATACACCATAGGACCATATTGGCCCACCGATGCGCCAAAGCCGAGTGAAACCGCTGAAGCGCAAATGGTGATCCAGCCCGACCGCGTATCAGGCAGGCCGGAGCGGAGCTGTACGGCTTGAAT
>DATFJY010000374.1:0-5191 GCA_035268905.1 Desulfotignum sp. | reverse complement strand
CCATTGCCATCGGCGTGATGGTGGACGCCGCCATCGTGATGGTGGAAAACGCCCACAAACATTTAGAGCGGGACCGGGGCCAAAAAAGCCATACCCGGATCATTATCGCTGCCGCAAAGGAGGTGGGACCGGCCCTGTTTTTCAGTCTGCTGATCATAACGGTTTCTTTTCTGCCGGTATTCTCCCTCATGGAACAGTCCGGCCGGCTGTTCAAACCATTGGCCTACACCAAGACCACAGCCATGGCAGCCTCTTCTGTTCTGGCCATCACCATTATTCCGGTGCTCATGATATTTTTTGTCAGGGAACACCCCATTGATCCTGTTTTGCCCAAAAGAACAAAGGCACAGATCTGGGTTCCGGCCCTGGCAGGACCGCCCCTGGCGGTTGTGTGTGCAGGCCTTGCAGGCTTGCCCCTGCCGGATATCAGCCTGGTACTGGCCCTGGGACTTTCTGTGTTTTTCGGCATCTGCCTGTTTCCCCAGAAAATCATTGCGGAAAAAAACAATCCTTTGAACCGGTTTTTGATCTGGATCTATCTGCCGGTGATCAAATGGGTGCTGCACTGGCGCAAAACAACCATACTGGTTGCAGTGGCTGCCATTGCAGTTACCTGGTACCCCATGACCCGGGTGGGCAGTGAATTCATGCCGCCCTTGAATGAAGGGGACCTTTTGTACATGCCCACCACACTGCCCGGTATTTCCATCACCAAGGCCAAAGAGCTTCTCCAGCAGACAGACAAGATCATCCAGCGGTTTCCGGAAGTCAAGACCACCCTGGGAAAGGTGGGGCGGGCGGAAACATCCACGGATCCAGCCCCCTTGTCCATGATCGAAACCGTGATCATGCTCAGGCCGGAAATTACCTATGAAATGATTGATACCCCGCGGTTTTTTTCTGCATGGCCGGTGTGGCTGAAAAAACCGCTGACCTGGGTCTGGCCGGAACAGGTCAAGGGACAAATTTTACATGAATGGCGCAAAACCCCCATTGACTGGTTTTTTGCAGACTGGCCCAGGGTTTTGCAGGCACCTTTCACCTGGATTCTGCCGCAAGAACGGTATATCACCATCCAGGAACTGGCCGATGACCTGGAAGCGGCGGTGAAATTTCCGGGCCTTACCAATGCCTGGACCATGCCCATCAAGACCCGCATCGACATGCTGTCTACAGGGATCAAAACCCCGGTGGGCATAAAGGTCATGGGACCGGATCTTCCGGTCCTGGCCGATCTGGGGGAACAGATCGAAAGCCTGCTCAGGGATAAAAAAGGGACCTTGTCCGTGTTTTCCGAACGGGTCACCGGCGGCAACTACCTGGATTTTGCCATTAACAGAAAGGAGATCGCCCGGTACGGCTTAACGGTGCAGGATGTCCAGGACATTATCAAGACCGCCATCGGCGGGATGAATGTCACCTATACCGTGGAGGGGTTGGAACGGTATCCGGTCAATCTGCGGTACAACCGGGAGTTCCGGGACAATCTCCACATGATCCGCCGGGTGTTTGTGCCCACCCCGTCCGGTGCCCAGGTGCCGCTGACCCAGCTGGCCGATATTGCCGTAAAAAAAGGCCCGGCCGGCATAAAGAGTGAAAATTCCAAAAGAACTGCATGGGTGTTTGTGGATATCAAAGGAATGGATCTGGGCACCTATGTAAAGCAGGCCCGTCAGCTGGTGGATGAAAACATCGATCTGCCGTCAGGATATTCTCTGGTCTGGTCCGGCCAGTATGAATATATGGAAAAGGCCAGAAAAACCCTGAGCATCATCATTCCGGCCACCCTGATGGTCATTTTTATTCTTTTGTATATCCATTTTGGCAACCTTACAGAGGTGGTCATTGTGATGGCCAGCCTGCCGTTTTCCCTGATCGGCGGATTCTGGCTGATCTATCTTCTGGGATACAACATGTCTGTGGCCGTTGGGGTGGGATTTATCGCCCTGGCCGGACTTGCCACGGAAACCGGGATTGTGATGCTGGTGTACCTGGATGAGGTATATAAACGCAAAAAAAAGGAAAACTGTATGCACACGCTATCAGACCTGCACGGGGCCGTTGTGGAAGGAGCCGTGGACAGGGTCCGGCCCAAAATTATGACGGTTGCCACCACCTTGATCGGGTTGTTACCGGTAATGTACGGCAGCGGGGCCGGCTCCCAGATCATGAAGCGTATTGCAGCACCCATGGTGGGGGGACTTGTGTCTTCCGCCGTCATGACGTTGATTATCATTCCGGTCATCTACATTCTGTGGAAAACCCGGGAAATGAATACAAACAATTAATTAAGTAAGAAAGGATGTTACCCATGAAAAAAATATCATTACCCATTATGTGTCTTGTTACCCTGGCAGCTGCCCTGGTTTTCTTTGCAACCACAGCTTCTGCAATGGATGACGGCCATGATATGCATACGTCAGACAGGGTTGGAAAATTGTTCCATGAATCCATGCAAAAAGGGTATATGCTGGCCTATTACCTGATGGATCTGCGGGATCAGGGAGATGACAAAGCTGCAGACCATTCTTCAGGGGATCATGCTTCCCATGGAGAAAAACAGATGGACAAACCCCATCACATCATGGTGTATATCATGGACAAGGATCATAAACCTGTGACAGATGCCAAAGTGGGCTTTTTAATCAACGGCGGGGACAAAGGCACCCAGAAGATCATGGCCATGTACATGGGTCAGGGGTTCGGCATTACCGCAGACATGCAGGCCAAAGGGGGGTATGAGATCGCCCTCAAGGCGGTGATAGGAGATGTCACCCTGATGGACCGGTTCAGCCATGAGATGAACTAGGAAATGCGGCTGGTCAATAGATCCGTGCCGGCTCTCCCTCGTGGGCTGAAAACGACAGCATCACATTTTTGATGTTGTTTTCGACTGTTCTGCAGTGGGCTGCAGAACAGTCGAAAATGGTTGGTGGTGACGCGTTAGGCGAAGAAACCGGTTCAGCGCATGGACAGGGTGGGAAAAATCTGTTCGGCCGTGGCATAGTGGGTCCCGATGTCCCGCCGCAGGGCCAGCCGATTGCCTTGGGGGTTTTCCCGGGGTATCACCCGGATTTTCCCGTTGTCAAAGGCGCTGAGCAGTTTGTTTCTGGCCCTGGCGGCTGCGTCGCCCCGTTTTTCTCCAGCCTTGACGGAAATGTTGGCATTCATGAAGGCGACCCGGGTGCCGTCGGATTTGTACCGGTTTTCTTCAGGAACAAAGGTCATGGCGGAAGGGATTACCTGGATACCTTTGCGTTTGAGATACTTGAGATCCATTTCCAGCGGCTCGCCCTTGGTGCAGGACCATGGGTAGCCCTTTTGACCGTCCGGTCCCCCCGGTCCTGTCATCAGGGCAAAGCACATGGAAATCTGCTCCGCGCGCACTTCTGGCATCACCCGATCCAGCGAACCGTCCAGGGCGGCTTGGACGAGTGGGGCCAGGTTCCGCACTCTCCTGGCCACGGGCTGGGCCTCTGGTTCTCCTGGCCGGATGTTGATTTCGCAAACCCGGATCTCCCGGGGCTTCATCTCATTGTCCATGGTCACGAAACAGCCGGGATACAGGATGCACGGCCGAAGCAGGCCTTTTTGCCGCATGATGTCGATGAGGGGTTCGGCCAGGCGTTTGCCGGCCATATCCAGCAGTTCCGGGGTTTCCAGCGGGTGGGGGGAGATCGCTCCGGTGCCCCCTGTGATGGGGTTGGTTTTGCTGGCCGGTCCCTCGAAACGTTCGGGGTAATCCATGGCAGTGGGCAGTACCTGGTAATTTCCTTTTGCATCCACGAAGATGGTGAAGCTGATTTCGGCTCCGGACATCCGGGATTCGATGAGAAGCGGCCAGGGGCCTTTTTTTCCGAACCGGTTTTTGTAGGCATCACCGTAGTCCGCCAGCAGGGTGTCATAGACCGCTTTGATCTCCCATGCATCGAGAATGATCCGGGCGCCCTTTCCTCCGGCACTGAAAGGGTATTTCAAGACAGCACCCCCGTATTCGTGGATGTCGTCCAATACCACGCGGGAAACGACGGCATAGTCGCGTGCATCCACCTCCTCCCACCGTGGCGCCACCGGTATACCGGCCTCGGCGCAGAGCTGTTTGCAGGCAATCTTATCCCCTTCTATGAAAGCGGCACGGCTGTCCAGACCAAGAATCCGGTCTCCGAAACCCGCCTTTTCGACGCGGTCCACCAGCCCGTCAAACAACAGCGTCTCCGGCATGGGCACCAGACAGTCGATGCGGCCCTTGCCCATCGCCTCGATGATGGCTTTTGCGTAGTCTTCCACCCCGTTGGACGGTGTCGGCTCGAAACAAACGGGCCAGTTCATATCCGACACAAACCCGGGCATGGCCGGTGTGCCCCGCACAACTACGCCCTCAAAGGTGTCTCTTTGGTTTTCACTGGTGGCCGTTGCAGCGGTCAATGCCCACAGCAGCGTCCTGCCGTCAGTTCCGGCAAATGCAATTTTTTTCATGGAAAATATAGTTACTTGCTTTTTTATATGAAAGTAGTGAGATATGAGGTTTGAGTAGTGAGAAAAAAATATCAAATTAGCTTCTCTCAATACTCATAACTCACCACTCATAACTTTCATGATTTGTTGTGCCCGTCAGGGCATGGTCGTTATTTGATAAGGTGTCAAAAATTTCACATTCCCACTGCCCAAATATTAGTGCCTTACTCCTGAGTTTCTGTCAACAAAAACAAGAAAATGAGGAGGGGCATTTGGGTTGCGGGCATCGCCCGCTTTAGGTATTCTCTGATTCCCAGACAATATCCCGTGCATGTATCAAAGGATATCAGCTGCTGTCAAGGAAAAACCAAAACGTCTGGATATTTGCTGTCAGCAATCCAGGGTTCCGAATTTTTGCTGCAACAATCTGTTCAAAGCACCGCCCCTGTTGGTATCCTGTGCTCGGCCCGAGATCCTTCGGGGGCCAGGTTCCATGTGAATGATGGATTCCAGTGATCCATTCGCCAATAGAAAACATTCCTGTAAATTTTACCAGGCCCCCTCCGGCTCTGACGGTCCGTTCACAGGATACCAACAGGGGCTCTCCATAGCGGGCACCCTGTTATAGGAAATATTCAGCAAGGAAGGGGTGAACTGGGCCGGAAATTCTTTGTTCATAGCGGTATTCTAAGGATCTCATCCAGAATCAGCGCTCTTCCACGTATCCTGTTCGGCA
>DATFJY010000373.1:0-3663 GCA_035268905.1 Desulfotignum sp. | reverse complement strand
TGCCGAACCTGGATTTATCCACCTCGACGCGGCCGGCCAAAAATTCCTGGTGTTCACCACTGCCCAGCATCAGTACAGTGTACTCCTGGCCGGGAAGGTACTCCTCCACCAGGGCCGGCTGTTCAAAGGTATCGTGGATATAGGCCACCTGTTTTTCAAGCGCTTCAAGGGTGTGCACAACACTGTTGTCACTGATGCCCACGGAGCGAGACTCAAAGCTGGGCTTAACAAATGCGGGATAGACCAGATCCGGCAGGGGATCTTCCCGTTCGATCTGATAATGATAGGGAACGACAATACCGGCCTTATCCAAAATTCGGTGGGTGGTTGTCTTGTGGATCAGGGCTTTCATGGTCGCGGCATTGGGACCGATGTAGGGGATTTTTTTCTCGTCCATGATGTCGGCCAGCCAGTTTTCGTCATTATCACTGACACCGATGGTTTCGGTCTTGGCAGAGACATGGTAGAGGGCACTCCAGACGATATCAAACACTTTTTCTTCGATGGTCCTGTAGAATTCATCCATCGCGGTGACAAACGCAATTTCAGCGTCATTGCCGGTATCTTTTATCGCCTGACAGATGTTTTCCGTCACGCTCAAATCCCCCCATCCCTGGGCATCCCCTGCCGGTCCTGTGATAATCAGTACTTTACGCATGCTTATGACTCCTCAATGACCCTGTCGGACGGCTGATCCGCCGGGCTTGCGGTTATGTTGTCTTTCGTGTTTCTGTTCAGTGATCTTACGCAACACGGAACAGCGTATCGTTCTGTTCATAATTCAAGAGCGCCTCCCGGACCGCCCGGGTCATATCCGGCATCAGCTTCAGAAAGGCCTCTATCTGCTCTTTTTCCCACACGGCCTGGGACACGATTTTCACCCGGATGTCGGGCCGCTCAAACTTTTGTTTTCCCTCCGGTTCAATTACCTGATCCGCCATTCGGATATTGGGATTGGACAGGGTCACAGGAAGGCTCATGTGTTGATCAAAGGCCTGTCGGAACAGGGTCTGCCGGTATCCGAAATGGGTGCAGCACAGGCCGGCATGAACCGGGCCGGTCGTGCCCTCCAGCTGACGGACCGCCTCTTTGACAAAATGATCAATGGTCCGGCCGACAATGCCGCTGAACGGTTCCCGTTCGATATACCCTGCCAGGTTGGTACATCCGATATTCAGGATACGTTCTTTTGAAATACCCAGTGCCCTCAAGCCCTTTTCATGGGATGCGGCCTGAACCGTCGAGGGGGTCCCGAACACCACGGCCACGCTGGAAGGGTCCCGGGTCAGGTGCTCAAACAGCATCTGAACGCCGTGAGACACAATCTCCTGGACCTCTTTTTTGGTTTCCTGTGCAAAAGGGGTGAAAGGATAAATGACCGACAATGTGTTGCAGGCGATCAGGATTTGATCCGGATTAAACCGGTCCATGGCACGCATGGCATTGTCAAATACCCGCACCCGCCTCTCCAGGGTATCAAAGTGATTATACCCCCTCATGGGGGCGGGCCAGGCGTTGAAATAGGTCAGTTCCACACCGGGCCAGACGCTAATATCTGCCAGGTGTGCGGCGATGCGGTTGAAAACCGACAGGCCGCCCAGGCCGGAGTCGGTCACCAGTATGGATGCATGCGAAGTCTTTTTCATCAATTTTTCCTGTGTTTTCAGGCCATGGCCATCGTCGTCAGGAGTGTTTTGCCGGGGGGTGCTTTTCTCAATCGCTGCGGTTCAAATCCTGGTTGATATCCTGGATCCATTGGGGATACCGCAGGGGTTCCTCTGTATCCAACGCCCGGGTTATCGGTTTGATATCCAGAATGGGGCTTTTGTCCAATGCTTCAAGTCCCTGGACCTGGAGGGTATTGTCCTTTTTTTTGTGCAGCTGCACCGTGGAGATCAGGATGGGATTGGGCCGGGCCGGGCTCCGTGTGGCAAAAATACCCTGCAGCGGGATCTCTTTGCGGCCCATGGGGTGGACCTTTTGTAACTGCCGATCCTCCGGGGGCAACCGGTGGGGCCAGTACACCACCACAATGTGGGAAAATTGTTCAATGCCGTCCAGAAGTGCAGCATACCGGGGAAGGATCACCAGGGTGCTCACGGTATCCCGTGTCTCCTTCCGGTGTTTTTTGATCTGTTTCAGCCGCTCTTGCGGATCATCGTTGCCGTGGGGCGTGAAGGTCTTTTCCGTGATGGTGTTTTCAACATGGCCCACCGGGGTGAGGGTGATATTCATTTCAGCAGACGCCGTGTCTGAATGCATAAGGTTCCTTTCAGGCTGAAGGTGGAGTCAATACGGTTAAAACAGGCTATGTCCCCATTTATCGATACAACCCTGGCCTGGCATGACCGGTTATTTTTTCAGCAGTTTTCTGAGAACATAAGGCAGAATACCGCCGTGGATAAAGTACTGAACATCGATGTCGGTGTTCAGCTTGGCAGTTACGGTAAATTCACGCGTGGTGCCGTCCGTTTTTTTGGCAGTCACCTGCAGGTGTTTCTGGGGGGTTATGTCTGAAATGCCGGTTATGGAGAACTGCTCTGACCCGTCAAGGCCCAGTTTTTCCCAGCTGTCCTGGTCATTGAACTGCAGCGGCAGCACCCCCATGCCCACAAGGTTGCTTCTGTGGATACGTTCATAGGACCGGGCAATGATGGCTTTGATTCCCAGCAGGCTGCTGCCTTTTGCCGCCCAGTCCCGGGAAGACCCGGTGCCGTATTCCGTTCCCCCCAGAACTATCAAAGGGGTGCTTTCCTGCATGTAGCCCATGGCTGTATCATAAACAAACCCCTCTTTGCCCTGTGGAAATTTTTTGGTGAAGCTGCCCTCTTTCGGGGACACCAGCTGGTTCTTGATTCTGATGTTGCCGAATGTGCCCCGCATCATCACCTCGTGATTGCCCCGCCGGGACCCGTAGGAGTTGAAATCTTCCGGTTTGACATGGTTGTTTATGAGGTGAAGCCCGGCCGGGTAGTCTTTGGGAATGGCACCGGCAGGAGAAATGTGATCCGTGGTGACAGAATCTCCCATGACAAGCAGGGCCCGGGCATTTTTGATTTCTTGGGCCTGAACGGTTTCCAGGACAAAATTGTTAAAATAGGGGGGCTTTTTGATATAGGTGGAGGATTTGTCCCAGGCAAAGGTGACGCTCTGTGTCACCGAGAGGGCTTTCCAGAAGGCATCACCTGAAAAAATCTGTGCATATTCAGATGCAAAGTATGCAGGCTTTACATGTTTTGCTATCAGGTCTGCAATCTCCTGGTCTTTTGGCCAGATCTCCTCCAGAAGAACCGGTTTGCCATTGGGGTCCATGGCCACCGGCCGGGTGACCAGGTCAACATCGATTTTCCCTGCAATGGCAAAAGCGATGACCAGCAGGGGAGAGCCAAGAAAATTGCCTTTGACCCGCTGGTGGATCCGGGCCTCAAAATTTCTGTTGCCGGACAATACCGCGGCCACTGTGAGGTCATTGGCGGCAATGGCTTCTTCGATCCGGGGGTGCAGAGGGCCGCTGTTGCCGATGCAGGTGGTGCACCCGTATCCTGCCACATGAAACCCTAAGGCCTCAAGATAGGGAAGAAGGCCGGCATCCTGTAAATAATCCGTTACCACTTTGGAGCCGGGCACAAGGGATGTCTTGACATGGGGTTTGACCTTGAGGCC
>DATFJY010000372.1:0-12860 GCA_035268905.1 Desulfotignum sp. | reverse complement strand
AGCAAAAACATCGGTGGAAAAATCCTTTGACCTGTCCACCCAGGCCCTGGTTTCCCGGTCCACCCACCAGATTGTGGGGACCGGCCTTACGGTTCCCCAGGACATATTCACCCTTATTCGCAGGGATCTGGGCATCCACCGGTCCGCCCCGGTGATATCCCGGCATGTAAAAGTGTCTGAACTGGGCAACCGGATCCTCACCCTCATGGGGGTGGATCCCTTTTCGGAAACCCATTTCAGAAACCTGGATGTCCAACCTGGAAACACTGACATGTCCGGTATAATGACCGGTTCCGGCGGTGTGCTCATCTCCCGGCGCCTTGCGCGGGAATACGGCCTGGATATCGGCAGTACCCTGGATATCTCCCTGGGCAGCCGCAGGACAGCCGTCACCATTGCCGGGTTTCTGGACAGTGACAACAACCCGGCCGGCAGGATGCTGGAAGGCCTGGTGGTCACCGATATCTCCCTGGCCCAGGAGATCCTTGACATGGGGGACCACATCACCCGCATTGACCTGATCCTGGACAGGGATGCTGCGGCAGAAAAGATCCGGGACCACCTTGCTGAAGGCCTTTTCCTGGTTGAAACAAAACAGCAGAACCTTGCGGTGCGGGGGCTGTCACGATCCTTTGAAACCAGTTTGACCGCCTTTTCCATGCTGGCCCTGTTCATGGGCATATTTCTCATCTACAACACCGTGTCTTTTTCCGTGACCCGTCGGCACAGGCTGCATGGGATTCTGCGGGCCATCGGTGCCACCCGGTCCAATATCTTTTTCACGGTGATGGCCGAGGTCCTGGTGTATGCCGTGATCGGATCCGTTTTCGGGGTCCTGCTGGGTATCCTGCTGGGCAGCGGGGCGGTTCAGGCGGTGACCGCCACCGTTTCAGAGATGTATTTCACCCTGACCGTCAGCCGGACCCACATCTCCGGAGTCACCATTGCCAAGGGGCTGCTGGCCGGCATCCTTGCCGCTTTCATATCCGGTTTTTTCCCGGCCCTTTCCGCTGCCGGAACCCGGCCCGTCAGCCTGATGCACCATGCCGTGTCTGAAAAAGGCTTCAACCGGGTGGTTCCCGGGCTGTTCATCTGGGGCCTGCTCATACTGGCGGCCGCAGTTCTGCTGATGCGCACCGCCCCCACCCATGCCGGATCTGATTTTACCGGACTGTTCATGATTTTTTTCGGTGCTGCTTTGCTGACCCCGCTGCTCATCCGCATCCTTGTCAGAATACTGCTGGCTGCGGGCATGGGAACCCTGGGGATGATGGTCAAAATGGCCCTGCGCAACATCACCCGGTCCCTGCGCCAGACCAGCGTGCTCATGGCCTCCCTCATGGTGGTCACCTCAGTCTACATCGGCATCGAGGTGATGACGGGCAGTTTTCGTCTCTCCATCATCCAGTGGGTGGATGACCATATCGGCGGCGATATCCATGTCTCGTCCGCTGACCAGATTGCCAGGTCCCTGGATCCGGACCTGGTGGAAAAAATCAGGCATCTGCCCCGGGTAGAAGCCCTGTCTGCCTACAATATCCACCCGGTTTTTTCCCGGGCATCCGGAAAGGTACACCTGTTTTCCTACCAGGCCGACCAGTCGGTCAAGCGCTGGTCCTGGACGGCGGCACCACCAGAGGAGCTGGACGTACTGCTGGCAGATGGCTGGATTTTTGTATCCGAAATATTTGCCCGGCAGCATGGTGTGCTCCCCCGGAAGGGAGCTGCGGCTGTTCTGGAAACCCAAAAGGGTCTGGTTACGTTTAAAGTGGCCGGAATTTTCCGGGATTTTTTCATGGGCGGCGGCCGGGTGGTGGTCTCGCCGGATACCATGGCCCGTTTCTGGGGGCATGATGACATCACCGCCCTGCAGCTTTTTCTGGATGCCGACACCCCGGCGGAACCGGTGATGGACACCATCCGGCAGATGCTCGACCCGGAACAGATGATTGAAGTCAGATCAGGAAACGATATCAAAAGCAGTATCCTGGCGGTCTTTGACAATACCTTTATCATCACCTCCGCGCTCCAGCTGCTCACCGCCATTGTGGCCCTCACCGGCATTTTGAACGCGGTCACGGCCCTGCTCCTGGAGCGGACCAGAGAGATCGGTATCCTGCGGGCCTGCGGCACCTTGACCGGCCAGGTCAGGCAGCTGCTGCTCCATGAATGCTTTTTTTACGGCCTGATATCCGGGATTTTGGCCATTCCCCTTGGCACGGCCCTGTCCTGGATTTTGATCCATGTCATCAACCAGCGTTCATTCGGATGGACTTATGATATGGTCCTCACCCCTGGTGTGTTTTTCCAGGCCATTGCTCTGGCATCTGCGGCAGCCCTGGCTGCCGGCATATTTCCGGCCCTGGCCGCAGGCAGAACCCACATTCCCACCGCCCTGCACATGGAGTGATTATGCGGTACCTTTGTTTCATATCCCTTTGCCAGGCCGTGATCTTTTCGGCGCTTGTTCTGGGGGGCTGTGCCCCTCCGGAAAAAACAGACCGCATCGACATTGCAGAAGCGCTTTCCGATAACCAGGACACAGGCTGCTATGAAACTGTCATCAGCCCCAGACCCCTGATTTTTCCGGAAGATGCCGGCCCCCATGAAAATTTCCGCACCGAGTGGTGGTACTACACCGGCAACCTGACCACGGCCAAGGGGCGGCATTTCGGGTACCAGCTCACCTTTTTCCGCCAGGCCCTTTCCTGTGAACCGGTGACAGGGATTTCCAAATGGCGGACCCGCCAGCTGTATTTTGCCCACTTTGCCGTCACCGACACCCGGAACAAGGCGTTTCACTCATTTTCCCGCATGAACCGCCAAAGCCTGGGTATTGCCGGCAGCCAGGCCCAGCCTTTCACGGTATGGATCGACAACTGGCAGGTCAAGGAAACCCGAGGACACCTGGCAATGGAGGCTGTAACAGATAACATCACCCTGTCTTTGACCCTGACACAGAAAAAACCCCCTGTTTTCCAGGGAGACCGGGGATTTTCACGAAAAGGGCCCGGATCCGGCAATGCCTCTTTCTATTTTTCCCTGCCCCGGCTGCACACCCGGGGATTCATCGCCCTGGGGGAAGACCGGTTCCAGGTTACCGGCAACTCCTGGTTTGACCATGAATGGAGCACCACGGTGCTGGGAAAGGATGTCCAGGGCTGGGACTGGTTTTCCGCCCACCTGGAGGACGGCCGGGACCTGATGGTCTGCCGGATCAGAAAAGCAGACGGCACATCCAACGGATTTGGATTCGGGAGTATCTCCTTAGCCGACGGCACCTATGTGATCCTGTCGGAAACCGATTTTTCCCTGACCCCCACCGCCCGCTGGAAAAGTCCGGAAACCGGCAAACGCTACCCGGTCCAGTGGCAGATCACCATTCCGGACCATGATCTGGACCTGTCGGTCACACCGGTGATGGACAACCAGGAGCACACCCATGCCTTTGCATACTGGGAAGGTGCCATGCGATTTTCCGGCCCTGGTGTCCAGGGCATGGGATACCTGGAAATGACCGGTTACTGAAACACACCGCAGGATTTCAAAATGTACCTTTTCCCAAAAATTCTGATCACCGGCCGTTCTTTTTGATAGATGTCGCTTATTGGAATAGTTTATCCTGGCAGATAACACCATTGCACACATAGAAACCTGATCAAATCACAACAAATTTTTGCAATATCCCGTTATTTGATGTAACGTATTTTTTAAAAATTTTTTGCCGAATATCTTTGCGCTTAACAAACTGTAGTTGAACAAAATGAATGGAGGATGATGCACATGGATAAGATCAGTTTGGGATCCACCATACCTGCATACCCGATGCCTGTTTCCCTGGTGGGAACCCATGTCAATGGAAAGCCGAATTTTATGGCTGTTGCCTGGTTTTCCATGGTCAGCTACAAACCGCCGCGGATTGCCATTGCCCTTGGGAAGGGACATTACACCAATCCCGGCATCAAAGAGAACCAAACTTTCAGTGTTTGCCTGCCATCGGAAAATTTGGTGGAGATCACCGATTACTGCGGGATTGTGTCAGGCAAAAAAACAGATAAGTCGGAGATTTTTGATATCTTCTATGGGGAGCTGAAAACAGCCCCGCTGATAAATGAATGTCCGTTGGGTCTGGAATGTAAGCTTGTTGAAGTTTTGGAGAGTGGTTTGAATGAAATTTTCATCGGCGAAATAATCGGGACCTATACAGAAGAAAAATATATGACTGAGGGAAAGTTGGATTTTCAAAAAATGAAGCCCATCATTCTTTCACACCCAAACACTACTTATTGGAGCCTTGGAGAACCGATGGCTATGGCTTGGAATATTGGCAAGAAATACAAAGCGAAACGAAAGTAGTTTTGACCAATACTTTGTGGAAAGCATGCTCAATATGCTGCGGCATGGACAAAGAAACCATGGACAATCTGTTTGAGCCGTTTTTCACCACTAAGGATGTTGGCAAAGGTACCGGCCTGGGGCTTGCTACAGTTTACGGTATCGTCAAACAGAACAACGGGTTCATCAATGTGTACAGCGAACCGGGCCAGGGTTCCACTTTCAAAATCTACCTGCCCCGATTTCTTGCCGATGAAGACTCTGACAAGGCCGTTCCTGAAAAAAAAGCAGCCGCCGGGGGAATAGAAACCATTTTGCTGGTGGAAGATGAACCTTCTATCCTCAGGATGACCCGGATGATGCTGGAAAGAAAAGGGTATGTTGTGTTGACTGCAACCACACCAGCAGAGGCCTTGGAAAAGGCTAAAAGCCATTCTGATTCCATTGATCTGCTTATGACCGATGTGATCATGCCAGAGATGAATGGCCGGGATCTGGCTGAAAAAATCACCGCGCTTTACCCCGGTATCAACCTGCTTTTCATGTCAGGGTATACAGCGGACGTCATTGCAAATCAGGGAATGCTGGATGCCAATGTGGCATTTATCCAGAAGCCGTTTTCCATGGCGGATATGACAGAAAAGCTGCGGAATATTTTGGATTCTGCTCCGAATAAACATTACGGTTTATTATCATGGCAGTGAATTACCAGGGGTATTTGTTTCAGGACACCAAGATTGTTGAGATCGAATTGGTTTGAGTACCCAGACGGTCCTGAGTCAGTCGATCCATAAGGCTATATAAAAAGAAGCAGCCGCAGGGCCTCCATGTAGGATCTGGCTTTAAACCCAATTTTTTTCGGGGACAGCAGCTTAGCACCGGGGTAAAAAGAGGCCCGATATGCATCTTTACAGTGGAAAAAAGACACTTCCACATCAAAATGATCCGGCAGTTTCGGAACAACCGGTTTTGGATCGGTTCTTGTTGAATCAGATTGACCCGACAGTGACAACAGGCTCTGTTTTACCTTTTTTTTGATTTCACGACATGCGGTTTCCGGGTGGATATTGATGGTTGATCCGCCTTTACCCTGTTTAACAGCTACAGAACTGATTCCCGGGATCAGGCGTGACGCATGCCGGCAGATATCCAGGTCACCTGAAATAAATACCACCGGAACATTTTCCATGGCAGCCGTATAGGCGTTCAGCAAAAATTCCGATACGGGTTCCCCGTTAAAGGTTATCCAGGAATACCGTGAAGAATCCATGGTATGAGCCAGGGGATTGCCGCCGGCCGAAGCCTGGGCATGATATCCGACAAAAAGGGCTGCATCAAAAGAGTCGTCAATCTCCTGCATCATCATGTAGGGATGGCGGCTCCACCCCCTGATAAGTTCCACCGGTTCCGGCAAATCTTTTGCAATCAGGTTCCGTGCCGTGGAGTGGGCGTCCTTGACAAGGATCCGGTCAACACCGGCTTCTATGGCACCGAGGCAGGCGGCGCTGACCTCCCGCGTCATCTGAGCCTGAAACTCAGGATAGTCGCGGTGATTCCGGGTAACTTCATCCCAGACCGTGGTTCCTGTGACACCTTCAATGTCCGCACTGATAAATACTTTCATTTGATCTCTCCTTGCGATGTGCGCATAACAGGCGGGGTCATTGGTGCAGAAGGCAGGCAACATGATGCCCCGGGGTGATTTCGGTGAGCACCGGTTCTGCCCGGCTGCACGCTTCCATCACATCGGGACACCTGGGATGAAAACGGCATCCGGCAGGTGGTTTCATCGGGCTTGGAACGTCACCTTGTAAAATAATCCGTTTTTTGTCATCCATTTTACCGATCTCAGGGATTGCCGAAAGCAGGGCACGGGTATAGGGATGTTTCGGGTCCCTGTAGAGTCTGTCATAGGTGGTGAATTCCACAAACTTACCCATATACATCACCGCAATCCTGTCGCAGATATATTCCACGACAGCCAGATCGTGTGAAATGATGATATAGGACAGGTCAAACTCCTGCTGAAGATCGATCAGCAGGTTGATGATCTGGGCCTGGATGGACACATCCAGTGCAGATACCGGTTCATCCCCGATGATGAGACTCGGGTTGAGGGACAGGGCCCGGGCCACCCCGATCCGCTGCCGCTGGCCGCCGGAAAATTCATGGGGATACCGAAATCCCTGCTCGGGAGACAGGCCGACCTTGTCCAGAAGATAGGCCACCCGGTCATCGACCTCATCTTTCGGACACACCTGGTGAATCCGCATGGGCTCGCCGATAATCCGGTTGAGGGTCATCCTTGGATTCAAAGAAGAATAGGGATCCTGAAAAATGATCTGCATATCCTTTCGCAGGAGCTTCAGCGCTTTTCTTGACATTCCGACAATATCCCGCCCTTTGAAAAGCACCTGTCCGCCTGTGGGTTTTTCCAGCTTCAGCATGGCCATGCCGGCAGTGGTTTTGCCGCATCCGCTTTCACCCACGATGCCGAGCGTCTCGCCCCTGTCAAGGGACAGGGAAATGCCGTCCACGGCATAGACATGTCCGGTAGTTCGGCCGAGCAGCCCTTTTTTAACCGGAAAATGTACTTTCAGTTGGTCGACGTGAAGAAGTGTTTCCACCGCTGGTTCATTCCCTCTTTTTGTTATTATTCATACAGCCGGCACCGGACCCGGTGCCGTTCCCCGCGAAGAACCAGTTCCGGCATACCTTCAGTTGCGCATTCCGGTAACGCCTGGCTGCATCTGGGTTGAAACGTGCAGCCTTCCGGCAGCTCATAAAGGCTGGGCACCACACCTGGAATCTCCCTGAGCCGGTCCCGCCCTTTTTCGGCGCGCTGCCCAAGGATGGGAACGGATGCCATCAGTCCCCGGGTGTAGGGATGCAGGGGTTTGCTGAACAGTTCATGGGTGGGGCCTTCCTCGACCACCTTTCCGGCATACATGACCACCACCCGCTGGGCGACCTGGGAAATTACGCCGAGGTCGTGGGTGATCATGAGCACGGCCGTGTTATACTGGGCCTTAAGCTCCAGGATCAGTTCCAGGATCTGGGCCTGGATTGTCACATCCAGTGCTGTGGTGGGTTCATCGGCGATGAGGATGGCAGGATTACAGGCCAGGGCCATGGCAATCATTGCCCGCTGGCGCATCCCGCCGGACATCTGGTAAGGGTACTCTTTGGCCCGCTTTCCCGGAGAAGGGATTTTGACCCGCTTCAGCATCTCAACGGCCCGTTCCATACTCTCTTTACGGGTCACCCCTTTATGGATGGTGAACATCTCAGCGATCTGGTTCCCTAAAGTATACACCGGGTTCAGGGAAGTCATGGGTTCCTGGAAAATCATCGAGATCTGGTTTCCACGGATGGACCGCATACGGTTTTCCTGCAGGTCCATCAAATTCACCCCATTAAAATTGACTTGCCCCGCAACAATCCGTCCCGGAGGGCTCTGGATCAGGCGCATGATCGAAAGGACGGTGACGCTTTTCCCGCTGCCGGATTCGCCCACGAGTCCCACAGTTTCCCCCCGATCCGCATGAAAAGAGACATCATCCACTGCCTTTGCAATTCCCTCCAGGGTGTGGAAATGGGTTTTCAATCCTTGAACATTCAGTATGGGTGACTTGTCACGCACCTTTTTCTCTCTTCCTGTCTGCTGTGTCAATTGCTCATGATTTACTGAATACCACTTCACCGCCGATGATGGTCATTTCAACGTCCACATCGTGCCATTCCTTAGGATGCAGCGCTTTCAGATCATTTTCAAAAACCGTCAGATCAGCCAGTTTGCCGGGCGCAAGCGATCCTGACCGGTCCTCTTTCCCACTCATCCAGGCAGCGGTCTGGAAATATCCGGTGAGACTTTCCTCAATACTCAGGCACTGGTCAGGATACCAGCCGCCTTCTGGCTTGAAGTCAGGGGACTGGCGCAGTAAGGCCGCCTGCAGTCCCAGGATGGGAGCAATGGGCTCTACCGGGGCATCGGATCCGAATAGCAGCCGAATTCCGTTGTTCATCATTTTTTTCCATGCATATGCCCGGCTGCACCGCTCAGGTCCCCATTTTTTTTCTGCCACGGGCCAGTCAAAACGGACAAACCCCGGCTGGACCGATGCCACAACGCCTAAATCCCTGTACCGGTTAAAATCATCCGGCGTGTAGAGCTGGATATGCTCGACCCGGTCTCTCCAGGGACCGGGACAGTGTTTTCTCCCATTCTCAATGGCATCCAGGGCCCGGGTGCCGGCTTTGTCGCCGATGGCATGGATGGCCACGCTGAATCCCCGCTCATATGCCTTGAGAACGTTGTCCTTGAGTTCATCCGCATCCAGGCAGTGAATACCGCAGTTTTCCGGATCATCCTCATAGGGGTCATGCATCAGGGCAGTGGCCGAACCCAGTGATCCGTCGGCAAACAGTTTCAGGTGGCCCAGCCAGAGGCGGTCACTGCCGCTGAGCCATTTCAGGCCGCGGTTGTCCAGGGTTTCAAAATCATAGTACTGGAACAGGTGGTGGATCCTGAGTTTCAGCTTGCCGGCGCTCTCCATGCCCTGCAGCATATCCCACTCCTCCAGGGATTCACAGCTGTGCAGTCCGGTCAGGCCGAGCTTCAGGATTTCGGTCTGTCCGGCTTGGATACAGGCCGTCAGCTGATCCCGCTCAAACGGGGGAATCGATTTCTGGACCATTTCCCGGGCTTCATGCAGCAGGCCTGTCAGGCTTCCGTCCGGATTCCGGTCAAACCGGATACCCGGGGGATCAACCGAGGCCGGTGTTATGCCGGCGGCTTCCAGGGCCCGGCTGTTCAGCCACTCACTGTGGCCGCAGGTGCGGGCCATCATGATGGGGTTGTCGGGGCTGATGTCGTCGAGATCCTGTTTTGTCGGGGTACGCTTGTTTTCCCACAGGTTGTGGTTCCAGCCGAACCCCACAATCCAGCGGCCCGGTTCCGTCTTTTCCACGACGGCCCTGATTTTTTCCCTGCAGGCGGTGATACTTGTCAGATCCTTCAGGTTCACCAGGAGCCTGGACCGGCTGAAAGAGACAAAATGGCAGTGGGCATCCACGAGACCGGGTGTGACCATCCTTCCGGGCATATCAATGATTCCGGCATCTGGAAGCGCGCTTGTCACCGCTTGATTACTGCCCACAGCTGCGATGACCCCGTCTTTTATCCCGACGGCCTCCACCCACGGGCAGGCAGGCAGCCCGGTAAAAACGGTTGAAGAGGTGATAACAAATTCGTTGGCGGTCATTGATTCTTCCTTGGGTTTAAAGATTAACTGTGCTGGGTCTGCGTGTGCGGATCCAGTATGTCTCTGAGGCCGTCCCCCAGAAGGTTCAGCCCCAGTACGGTGATGAAAATGGCAATCCCCGGGAAAATGGAAATCCAGGGGGCGGTAAACAGCTGTTCACGGGCGGCTGAAAGCATCCCTCCCCAGGAGGGTGTCGGCGGCTGCACGCCGAGCCCCAGAAAGGAGAGTGCCGCTTCCAGAAGAATGGCCCAGGCAACCCCCAGGGTCCCGATAATCAGGATCGGACCGATGATGTTGGGCAGAATCTGGGTGAACATCAGGCGGATGCGTCCGTACCCCAGCGCCCTTGCCGCCTTGACATAGTCCAGACTTTTGGCGGACAGCGCCTGGGAACGGGTGATGCGGCAGGAGAAGGACCAGTTGGTGAATCCCATGGCAATGAAGACGTTGATCAGTCCGGGCCCAAGCAGGGCCATGATCGCCAGGGCAAAGACCAGGGCGGGAATGGACAGCATGATATTGGTCAGGCCCATCACGAAATCATCCCACCAGCCCCCGAAAAATCCGGCGCTCAGGCCGAACAGTACCCCGATGATGGTGTTCAGGGTCTGGCTGACCAGGCCGATGGCAAGCGAAATCCGTGCACCGTAGATGACCCGGGACAGGATGTCCCTGCCCTGGATATCCGTACCCAGGTAATAGGGGGCACCGGGCGGCTCTTCCGACACCATTAGATCCGCGTCGTCCACTGGGTGGAATGGTGCGAGCACGGGTGCGAAAACAGCCACCGTGATGACAAACAGCGTAATACTTCCCCCCACAAGAAGGTTGGTCTGGCGGATAAGTTTACGAAGGTTCTTATTCATTTATACGATGCCCTGATTCTTGGGTCGATGACTCCGTAGAGCAGGTCGACAATGAGGTTAACCAGCAAAAAAGTGGAAATAATGACGAGGATACACCCCTGGGTAACCGGAATGTCCCGCTGGAAGATGGAATCCACCAAAAGCGATCCAAGTCCCGGCCAGGAGAACAGTTTTTCCACGATGACGGTCTGGGCCATCAGATCCCCGAACTGCAGACCGGCTGTTGTCAGGACCAGGATCAGGGCATTTCTCATTACATGTTTCTGATTGATCAGAAGCTCTGACAGGCCTTTGGCCCTGGCTGTCCGGATATAATCAAGGGTCAGGATCTCCACGACCGCAGCCCGGGTTGTCCTCGCAAGAAGGCCGACATATCCGATGCCCAAGGTAAAAGCCGGCAGGATAATATGTTTGATGCTCCCATCGCCATACCCCTGGGGCGGCAGGAGTTGAAGTTTTACCGAAACAAAGTACATGAGCAGCAGCCCCAGCCAGAACTGGGGCATGGAAACACCGGAGACGGCACCGATCATGGTAACTGTATCGGCAATCCGTCCCTGACGGAGAGCGGAGTAGAATCCCAAGGGGACGCCGAGGCAGATGGCAATGAACATGGCCGTCATGGCCAGTTTCAAGGTGGGCCAGATCCGCTCTTTGAGCATTTGGTTGACCGGCTCCCGCCTCAGGAAGGATTTTCCCAGATCACCGGTGACCAGTCCTTTCAGGTAGACGGCATATCGGTACCACAGGGGTTTGTCCAGCCCCCAGTCCCGCTTCATTTCTTCAATGTCTTCGGTCGTGAGGGTACCGGTATCCTGTTCGCCGCGGGACATCAAAGCGGCATTTCCCGGCAGGACATTCAAAAGAATGAAAATGATCAGTGATATGGCCAGGATGGTGGGGATAAACTGCAACAGTCTGCGCACTGCATAAGCAAACATAACCCTTCCTTCTGTCTCCGGGTGATTCGAAAAAAACCGGGAAGGCCCCAAACGGCCTTCCCGACAGGTTACAGACTATTTTTCATTGGCACGGGGAGAGGTTTCATCCACCCATACTGCGGTGAGATCCTGGAACATCATCTCCGGAGCCACCTTGGACAGGTTGTGAACCCAGGGGTGGAACGCCATGATCGCCTTGTTGTAATTAAAGAACCAGACCGGTGCTTCTTCGGTAAAAATGGCATCAGCCTTTTTCACCAGTTCGTTCTTTTCCGCATCTGTTTTTGCCACGGCCGCCTGATCCAGCAGTTTATCGAATTCGGCGTTTTTGAACTTCACATAATTTCCAGATCCCACGTCCACATCTGATTTCCAGCGTGACATGGTTTCCAGGGAATCCGGGCCTGAATCCAGGGACCAGATGAACATGTCAAAGTCACTGGACCGGATCCGGGCATCCATTGCCGCGCCTTCCATCTGCTGGATGTTCAGCTCGATGCCGATCTTTTTCAGGTAGGGCATCATCGCTTCATAGATACCGGTCCCCCAGGATTTATTGGCTGTACCAATGGCCCGCTCCACGACAAATCCGTCTTCATAGCCCGCTTCTTTCATCAGGGCCTTGGCTTTTTCCAGGTTAAACTCATACTTTTTCCCATTGGGATCAAACGCAGGGGAGGAAGAGGGCAGGTAGCCCCTGGCAGGGAATGCTTTTCCCTTGAGAATCTTTTCGATAATCAGGTCCGCCGGGATGGCATAATTGATGGCCTGGCGGACCCGCTTGTCTGCAAACGGCTTGAAATCGGGATTCATACCGACCAGACGGGTAAACATTTCCGCGACCTCAATCATGTTCTTGGAAATGACGGGGTCTGCCTTGTATTCCGGGTAGTTGACGGCCCCTACAATGGTGGCGTCCAGTTCCTTGGCTTTGAAGGCCAGATCACGCGCTGCCGCCTCACCCATGATCTTGTAGGTGACTTTGTCAAGGTAAGGCATGCCTTCCATATAGAAATCATCAAATTTTTCAAGGATCACTTCAGATCCCTTGACCCATTTGACAAATTTGAACGGGCCGCATCCGACCGGGTTGGTTCCGAAAGCATCGCCTAACCTCTCAACCGCTTCTTTGGGGTAAATCACCACGGCCGGAAACCAGAGGGAGTAGCTTAAATCGATGGGCGCAGAAAGAACGATCTGGAATGTCAGATCATCGATTTTTTTGATGCCGGTGAACTCGCTGATCTTGCCTTCATGAAGGTCTTTTGCCCCTTCGATCATGTTGATATATCTGAAGGCCGGGGCTGACGGCTTCATGGTGGCGATACGGGTGAAACTCCATATCACGTCATCGGTCACCAGCTGCCTCCCGTTATGAAATTTGATATTGGGGCGGAGTTTAAAGGTGTAGGTTTTTTTGTCTTCCGATATCTCTACACTCTCGGGAAGATCCA
>DATFJY010000371.1:0-4639 GCA_035268905.1 Desulfotignum sp. | reverse complement strand
TCCAGATATCCAGTTCCCGGGTTCAAGAATCCTTATATGAGCTGATTCTGGACAAAAGTTTCGGCAATACAGACCTGGTCATCCAGTATATTGCAGAAGACAGGGAAAATGCCACCAGGGTTTTGTTTATCAAAGCTGCGGGTGACCTGGTGCTTACCCCTGCCAGGCCGGCACTGGAAAACGTGCTGACAACTGAAACCGATCCGCAGATTCTCACAGCTGCGGTCCGGTCCATTGGAAACCTCAGAAGCCGGCAGTCTCTGCCAACCATTGCCGCCCTGGCAAAGCATCCGGACAAATATGTCAAACAGGCTGCCATTTTTGCCATCAGCGAAACCGGAGGACATGATGCGGTTGACATGCTTTTGGCATTTCTGGGTGCGGATGCGGAAACAAACAAGCTGGCGGTTGAGGCCCTGGCGGAAATCCAGGATCTGTATGCCCTTGAAAAACTGACCTCTCTGCTGGACGCCGACCAGACCGTTGTCCGGGACACCGCCATTGACCAGCTCATACATCTGGGGCAAAAGGCGACCCCGCTGCTGGTCCGGGCTGTGGAGAATGCCCGGGCAGATTACATGGTACATTTGATTACCACCCTGGGACACATCAAAGATCCTGCCACTGTTGTGTGCCTGCTGGACATCATCAATACCCAGCCGGCCGATGCCAATATCCGCCAGGCGGTCTATGAAGCCATGGAACATATCCCCTCCCCGAAAACCGCCATCTGCCTGGTCCAGGGCCTTCAGGATCCTGTGGAAACCGTGCGCATGTGTGCGGCCCGGGCCATGGACAGCAACCTTTCCAAACCCCTGGTGGCTGGATTGAAAAACATTGTCAGAACCAGATCGCCTGATGCACAGCATGCTGCAGCCGCACTTATTGATGCCAAATCAGACAATATGATCACCTTTCTGGTACAGGAACCCGCCTTTCTTTTTCTGGCGGAAAACCATATCACCGCCACCGCGGATCCAGATACCAGGGACGCGTTTTTAAAAAAACTGGGCGGCATGGGCCTGGGTGACCTGGCTGACAACATGGCCGGAAAAATCAAAGATGCCGGACCTGCAAAGCAGCAAGATCCCCCCGGCATCATTGTGGTGGATGATTCCAAAATGATGCTCCGGCTCTACCAGAACAAACTGTCCGGAATGGGATTGTCCTGCAGGATTTTTCACCAGCCGGAAACTGCGGTGTCAGACATATTGCAAACCCGGCCGGATCTGGTTATCACGGACCTGAACATGCCCGGCATGAGCGGGCTTGAACTGGCCCGTGAAATCCGCAAAAAATATGGGGCAAAGGATCTGCCGATCTTGATGATCACCACCCAGAGTGATTTTGTAGAAGAAAAAGACGGGGATATCCCCATTGACAATGCTTTTTTGACCAGAACCGGCATCAACCAAATCCTGCATAAGCCTTTTACGGATGATGCATTTCAGGCAGCTGTCCGCACATATATTTTCCCGGATGCAGACATCGCTCAAAACCGTAAGGATATGAAATGATACGCAAAGCCATACTCGATGATGTCCATACCATCCACGCGCTGCTCCAGCTGTACAACCGGCGCGGAGAGCTGCTGGCACGGCCTTTGAGCAAGCTGTATGACCACTTGCGCGATTTCTGGATATATGAAGATCCCCGGTCAGGAAAGGTTGTGGGGTGTTGCGCTTTGCAGTTCTGCTGGGAAGATCTGGCAGAGATCCGGTCTCTGGCAGTGGCCCCTGAGCATACAGGACAGGGTATCGGCACCCTGCTTACGGAACGGACCATTCAGGAAGCATTTTATTTCAAGATAAAAGACCTGTTCACCCTGACCTACCGGCCCAGTTTTTTCCAGCAGTTCGGTTTTGACATTATCGACAAAAGCGCACTTCCCATAAAAGTCTGGTCCGACTGCATCGGATGCGTGAGTTTTCCCAACTGCGATGAAACCGCCATGCTCAAAAAATTGTGACCAGTAAGGTTAGCTTTTAGTTTTTAGCTGTTAGCGGTTAGCTAAAAATGTAACGCGGTAAACCCACAATCCAAATGCACCTCCTCACTTTCTTTTTTTTGACAGGAGCTGAGATGTAGGGCACTAAAGGCTAACCGCTAAAAGCTAATAGCTAAGTTGTGACCATCAGCTTTCAGAGGTGTAGATCATCTTGTAGGGGATGGGGGCACGGTGCATTACAGAGGGTTTTGGCAGGATATGCTCCGCCGCTACGGTGAGCCAGTTGGCATCCGGCTTGACTTCCCGAAGCCGCCCGCCTTCAGACGGCAGGGCATGGCTGGTATAACCATAACGAACCTGAAAGATGCACACAAAACTTTTGCGCTGGCGGGCCACCACATAGTTTTTGGTAAAACTGTTTCTGGAAATGCCCCCCAGCTCTGACAGGCTTTTTACCTTATCTTCCGGCAGCAGTACCAGCAGCGCTTTGGACACCCCTTTTTCATCGATGCGCAGCAGGTTACGGGATTCACTGGAAGACACATACACCGTGGTGACACCGTCCAGCTGCCGGAAATACTGGGCAGCCACTGCAGCGGCGGTACGCCGGCCCCCGGCCATCACCGGCACCCCGTAATACTCAAACAGTTTTTTCTGGAGATCTTCGGCATATTTGTCCCCTTTTTCATACAGATCCTTGGAGATATACCGCAGATACTTGGCCAGATCCTCCGATGCTTCGGCAATGGGCCAGTCCACCCGGACATGAAAATGGGTCAGGGCATACTGGACCCTGGTCTGCCTGCTGCGCTGGATGAGCAGGGCATAATCCACCGGCAGAAGGGACCGGAGCAGGGCAAAAAACTGATCGGTTTCAAAATATTTGATGTTCCGGTTGAAGTTTTCCACATTAGGGAAGTACTTGTGCCGCAGAAGATTGGTTTTGGTGGTCTTGTTGGCATCAAAATAGCGAATATATTTTTTGTGTTTGTCCTGGAGAGCCTCTTCACAGAATATGATGAGAAACGAATTCTGTGCATCGAACTCAATGGAGGGGATTCTGGCCCTGGGCTTGAGTTCCCGCAGTTCCACAAAGGGATACGGGGTGCGCATGCGCAGAAAATTGTTGTACGATCCCACCAGGGAATAGCCGATAACAAACTGGTCCAGTTCATCCCGCAGCACTTCATAATAGGATCTTCTGAGCCGGTCTTCCCTGCTCAGGCACTCTCTTTTCACACAAAAATTTACCATGTATCCATCCATTTTTTTGCACAGGGTCAGGCACCGCTTTTTGACGTTCCGGCATTGCCATGCCATGCCTAACCCCATTGATTCAGAATTATCCTGCTTTTTCAAGGGCTGTAACGCCCGGCAGTTTTTTGCCTTCCATCAAATGCAAAAAAGCACCGCCGCCCGTGGACAAATGGGTGATATCATCGACAATGCCGCATTCTCTGGCGGCAAGCCCGGTATCGCCGCCCCCCACAATGCTGACAGCATCTGCCTGGGCAATGGCCCTGGCAACGGCACAGGTTCCTTTCATGAAGGCAGGCATCTCAAAAACCCCCATGGGCCCGTTCCAAACAATGGTTTTGGCCCTGGCAACGGCAGCACAGAACCGGTCAACGGTTTTCGGACCGATATCCATGGCCATCCATTTGTCGGGTATGGCATCCAGGGCAACCGTCTTTTGGGGCGCGTTTTTATCAAAGGCTTCAGCGGCAACCAGATCCAGGGGCAGCATCAGGTCAATGCCCTTTTCTCTGGCTTTTTCCATGATTCTTGCCGCGGTCTGCGTCAGATCCGCTTCCACAAGCGATCCTCTGGTATCTATGCCCTGGCTTTTCAAAAAGGTATTGGCCATGGCACCGCCGATGACCATCTGGTCCACAAACTGGAGCATATTTTCAAGGGCCGCCAGTTTGCTGGATACTTTGGCGCCCCCGATGACCGCCATCAAGGGCCTTGTGGGATTTTCCACACAATCGTAATATGTGCGGACCTCTTTTTCAAGTAAAAATCCGGCAGCTGATACCGGGGCATGGGCCACAATCCCGGTGACAGATGCCTGGTCCCGGTGGGATACGGCAAAGGCATTGTTGACATAGATATCACACAAAGATGCCAGTTTTTTGGCAAATCCGGGATCATTGGATTTTTCCTCCGGGTAAAACCGCAAGTTTTCCAGCATCAGGATATCCCCGTTTTTCATGGTACTGATCTGCTGCTCCACCTCAGGCCCGATACAGTCTTTGACAAACCCCACTTTTTTGCCCAGTATTCCGGAAAGATGCGCTGCAGCCGGCCCAAGGCGCAACCGTTCATCAACCCCGCCTTTAGGCCGGCCCATGTGGGAAGCCAGAATGATTTTGGCATGCCGGGCCATAAGATAATGGATCAGATCCAGGGTCTGCTGAATGCGGTTATCATCGGTGATATTGCCCTGGTCATCCATGGGCAGATTGTAATCCATCCGAACAAAAACCCGTTTGCTTTCCACAGATATCTCTTTGACAGATTTCATCTATTCCTCCTTTTTTTCTCCGGCTGTCACCCGCCTGTGGACCTGCTTTTTCCGGGACCAGCGCTCAAAAAAGTCCATCATCCCGGATTTGGCACTGCGGTCGATGATCTCCTCTTCCACTTTGGTCCCCTCTTTTGTGGCCATGGCATGGTGCAGGCACCGGG
>DATFJY010000370.1:0-8377 GCA_035268905.1 Desulfotignum sp. | reverse complement strand
GGCGCAGAATAAACCCATTGACGAGGCTGCCGTGGCCATCTGGGCCATCACCCCCAATGGCAGGACCCTGGGCCGGCAGCTGTGTACCCATGTGAAACAGGCCCGCCTGTTTATCAGCGCCAGTCTTGAAAACACGACCTGCGAAAAAACGGCGCTTTGTGAAACAGCCGATGAAGATGCCAGCGCAGTCTTTTCCGCTGCACCCGCAGCGGATTATGCCAGACCGGTTTTGTTTCACCGCCTGTCTGATGCGGTTGCAGCGCAATTTTTTGCCTGGGACTGCCATGTATTTATTTTTTCCACCGGCATTGCCGTCCGGATACTGGCCCCGCTTTTGGTTTCCAAGCTCACCGACCCGGCCGTGGTGGTCATGGATGACAGAGGGCGGCATGCCATCAGCCTGATATCCGGGCACATCGGCCAGGCCAACACCTATACCCGGCATATTGCCCGGATGCTCAATGCAGACCCGGTCATCACCACGGCAACGGATGTGAACAACCTGCCGGCCATCGATGTTCTGGCAAAAAATTTGGGGTTGTTCATCGAAACCCCCGGACAGATCAAAACCATCAACATGGCATTTCTCCAGAAACGCGCTATCCGGATTCATGATCCGTTGCATCTGCTCAGCCCCTGGATCCCTTCACATCTGATTACCAGGGCCTCCCGGCAGGGGCCGGCCGTGGTGTGCGACTGGGAGAAACAAAAAGTTCCACGTGAAACCCTGGTGCTGCGGCCCGGGGTCCTGGCTGTGGGCATCGGGTGCAACCGGAACACCCCTTTTGCGGTAATTTGCGAGTTTTTCACAGCAACCCTGGAAACTGCCGGTATCAGTGAGCATGCTGTGGCAGTTCTGGCCACAACAGATGTGAAACAGGATGAACCGGGCATTCTGGCACTGGCCGCCCACCTGCAGATCCCGGTACAATTTTATGACAGAACCGCACTGGCATCGGTGGAAACCATCCAGACCCCATCCCCAATGGTTGAAAAACATCTAGGAGTAAAAAGCGTATGCGAAGCAGCAGCAATACTGGCCTCCCGGAATGGCACACTGGTCCTTCCCAAACAGAAAAACCAGGATGTGACCCTGGCTGTGGCCCTTCACCCAACCGGCTCTTTGTTGTCGGCACCGGACCAGGCCATGTGAAACACATGTCCCAAAGGGCGGTAGAGGTGATCACCGCGGCAGACTGCATTGCCGGGTATACCACCTATATCCAATTGATCCAGACACTGGCGGCAGACAAAAAAATTATTTCCACCGGCATGATGAAAGAGGTGGACCGGGTGGAAATGGCCGTACAGGAATCCCTTGCCGGCTGTTCCTGCGCCCTGATCTCCGGCGGAGATCCCGGCATATATGCCATGGCCGGTCTGGTGTTTGAAATCTGCCGCCAAAAAAATATCCAGGTATTCCGGCCCGGCCACAACATATCAAAAGACAAAACCAGGCCGTGGCTGGAGCTGGAAATCGTCCCGGGAATTCCGGCCCTGGCGGCCGGGGCCGCCCTGGCCGGGGCGCCGTTGACCCATGATTTTGCCGCCATCTCCCTAAGTGATCTGCTGACCAAATGGGAAACCATTGAACAGCGGTTGACCAGCGCTGCCATGGCGGATTTTGTC
Organism: Desulfotignum sp.; assembly: GCA_035268905.1. Classification (GTDB taxonomy): domain Bacteria; phylum Desulfobacterota; class Desulfobacteria; order Desulfobacterales; family Desulfobacteraceae; genus Desulfotignum. Next base: position 6,748 of record DATFJY010000370.1, on the reverse strand, counting down.
ATTGTATTGTACAATCCCAAAAGCAAAAAAAGAGACTGGCAGCTCGACCGGGCCAGGGAGCTGATCATGGCACACAGAAAAGGGAGCACCCCGGTGGCGGTTGTCACAGGCGCAATGCGACACAACCAGACAATTGCCTTTACCCGGCTGGACCAGCTGAATACAGCAGATGTGGGGATGCAGACGGTGCTCTTCATTGGGTCCAGTGCATCACTGCAGTACATGGATTTTATGTTCACACCCAGGGGATACACCAATAAATATGCGGTTTCTTCCGCATAACACGTGCAAGGATACACAATGAAAGGATATGTCCAGGTATACACAGGAAACGGTAAAGGAAAAACCACGGCCGCCATCGGTCTGGCAGTCCGGGGGGCAGGGGCGGGCCTGCAGGTGTTTGTGGGACAGTTTCTCAAACAGGGAAACTATTCTGAAATAAAGGCCTTGTCCCGGTTTGACAATATCACGGTGGAACAGTTCGGCATGGGAAAATTTGTCCGGGGCGCACCATCAGAAAAAGAAATTGCCGCTGCCAGGACCGGATATGCCAGGCTGTGTGATATTCTGACAGCAGGTGCCCAGGACCTGGTCATTGTGGATGAAGGCAATGTGGCGGTGACATCCGGCCTCATTTCAGAGGCAGAGATGCTGGGCCTCATTGCCAAAAAGGCGGAAAATGTGGAACTGGTGATCACCGGCAGGGGAGCTGTGCCCGCTGTAATGGAACGCGCCGACCTGGTCACGGAAATGAAAGAGATCAAACACTATTTCCAGCAGGGCGTTGCCGCCAGAAGGGGAATTGAAAAATGAAAAAACCGCATATCGCTGTTCTGGGAACCGGATCAGATGTGGGAAAAAGTGTTGTGGCCGCCGGTATCTGCCGGTATCTGGCAGACCAGGGACAGACAGTGGCACCCTTCAAGGCCCAGAACATGTCCAACAATTCCGGCATCACACCGGAAGGCCTGGAGATGGGGAGGGCACAGATCGTCCAGGCAGAGGCCGCCCGCATCGCACCCCATGTGCAGATGAATCCCATCCTGTTAAAGCCTTTTGGAGACAAACAATCCCAGGTGGTCCTCAACGGGAAGGTCCATGGCAACCATACTGCCATGGATTACCACACCCACAAAGGCTTTTATTTTGAAAAAGCCTGCCAGGCATTTGATACACTGTCTGCCAGATGTGACCGCATTGTTATGGAAGGGGCCGGTTCCTGTGCAGAAGTGAACCTCATGGACACGGATATTGTGAATTTTCCCATGGCCCGTTATGCAGATGCCCGGGTGATTCTCACCGCAGATATCCACCGGGGCGGGGTATTTGCACAGATTGTGGGTACCCTGGCCTGTCTGCCGGACCATTACAAAGATATGGTAAAAGGGATTATCATCAACCGTTTCAGAGGCGACATTGCATTGTTCGAAACGGGGGTGAAATGGATTGAGCAGCAGACCGGCAAACCTGTGCTGGGGGTCCTGCCCTGGTATTCCCATTTCAAAATCGATGCAGAAGATTCGGTTGAAATAGAAAAAATAAATAATTTCAAATATTTAAATAAAAATATTCCGGCCGTGGCCATCGTCCGCCTCCCCCATATCGCCAATTTTACCGATTTTCATGCCCTTGCCCGAATAAAAAGTATCCAAACGGTTTTCATTGATTCGCCAGAAGAAATGGACCGATTTGCAGCGGTTATCATTCCCGGGTCCAAAAACACGCGAAAAGACCTGGCGTGGATGACAACCCGGTTTGAAAAAGCTTTGGCATCCTATGTCCAGCATGGGGGCCATGTTCTGGGAATATGCGGGGGATACCAGATGCTGGGGCATGTGGTACAGGACCCCACCGGGCTGGAGGGATCTCCGGGCAGGACCCGGGGCCTGGGACTTTTGCCAGTGGAAACCATGCTCCAATCCCCCAAAACAACCACCTTGAGCGAATTTGACTGGGATGGCAGCACCGGCCGGGGCTATGAAATTCATATGGGGGCCACCCGCTTGACAGCAGGTACACCATTTATCCGCATTCTTTCCAGAAACGCAAATGCCGTGCAGGAAACAGACGGGTGTCTGGCATCCAGCGGCCGGGTAGCCGGCACCTATATCCATGGGTTTTTTGATGCCGGGGCTATTGCAGAAAAATGGTTTGCCATGATCGGGCTCGATCCTGTACCAGCGGTAAAAACGGATCTGACAGCAGAAAAGGACAAAGACTATGACAAACTGAAACAGCATATGGAAAAATACCTGAATATGGCGGCCATAGGATAATTCTCAGCCCAGTAGCGCAACTGGATATTTGCCATAGCAGCGTACCCGCTATGGGGAGCCCCTGGTGGTGTCCTGTGAACGGACCGTCAGATCCGGAGGGTGCCTGGTAAAATTTGCCGGGATGATCCCAAACAGAGGGCGGGTGGCTGCACTTCATTGTTCTTATGCAGACAGGCCCCCGCAGATCTCGGGCCGGGAACCGGACACCACCAGGGGCGGTGCCCGGGAAAGCGTGCTGCATAGAACAATCAAAAACCTGGCATGCCTATGGCAAATATCCAGACCGCAATCTTACCATTTACTTTCCAAGGCCAATTATTTATGCTGAGACCGGCTACACCCTGTATCAACATTTATGGAAAAATGCTGTGACCGATATTGACACCATACCGACCCTTGCCCGGCTTGCCCTGGAATACGGCACCATTCAACAGGACCAGTTCCGCCAGATCACAACCCTGTATGCCCTGGGAAAAAAACAGGACCCTGCGCCGGATTATGCAGACCTTCTCCTGGGCCAGGGATTTGCCACCCAATACCAGGTGGGACTGCTCCAGTTGATCCAGGAATACCATATCATCAAACACCTGGGAGAAAAATTCGGTAAAATCGCCATTGAAAAAGGGTTTGCCACTGAAAAAGATGTCCGCATGGCACTGGACCATCAAAAAAAAGCGTTCCGGCGGGCCAAAATCAAAAAATTGATCGGTGATATTCTGGTAGAATCGGGGGTCATTACCCTGAAACAGAAAAAAGCGGTTTTACAGGAGCAAACGTTTCTGGAACACCAGGGCAGCCAGATATATTCCCGGGCTTACCAGGCCGGAGCCGATTCAGACCAAAACGAAACGGACATCCCTTTGTCTGCTTATGAGCGGCAGTTTTTACAAATAAAAGCCCTGGACCAGGAATTTGCCGCAGCAGTGCTTGAAAAAAGACTGGCCACCCGGCGGGATGTGGCCATTGCCAGAAAAGTCCAGGAAGACGCGTTTGCTGCAACCCAGCCCATAAAAGCTTTGGGGGATACCATGGTGGATCTGGGCATCCTGACCATGACACAAAAACAGGCTGTCATGACGGAACTGGACAGATCCCGGCAAAAAGATTCGGACAGCCTTTCTTCTTTTGTCCAGGTGACCATCAGCCCGGACAACACAGGTGCAACCGTCACCATTGCAGAAAAGGATCCCCCCCTCATCAGCCTTGAACCCCTCAAACAGGCCCTTGTATCCGCAGGCATCACCCATGGCATATATCCGGATGCCATCCTCCAGGCCCATTTGGAGTCGGGTGATCTGGAATTTACCGCCGCCAAGACCGATGGCTCCAAACAACTGATACAAAATACCGGGGCTGCATGTTTTCTGGAAACAGAGGGGACCGACACCGGACAAAAGCGCAAAGGAGAGCGCTTGATGACACGGACCGCCGCGCCTGCCGCCTATCTGAAAACAGATCTGTTTGGAAAAAAAAGTCTGAAACACCAGGGTACGGATTTTACCTTTCATTGCGGCGGCAATACCCGGCCTGCACAGGATGGGCTGGGTGTGGTTGCTGCCAAAACAGGGGTGCCCAACCTGTCTGTGGAGCGCAGGCTTTTTATTCATTCCGCCATCCATGTTTTGGAAGATGCAGACCAGCGATACGGTCCATTGGAACCCTATGCAGATCTGTTTGTATCCGGTGTCCTTTTTGGTGCCTATCCGGTGACAGCTGGAAAAATTTGTGCAACAGAAATCCGGGGCGCACACATCGAGGCCATGGGCTATATCAAATCCGATATCGGCATAACAGACACAACCATCCGTTCCCAGGGAGACATTCATGCCCGGTACCTGCACAATTGCCGCATCGAAACCTTTGGCAATATTTATGTCGAAAATGAAATCATCGACTCTGACATCCGTTGCAGCGGTAAACTTGATGCAGGACAATGCCGGGTCATCACCTCCCGCATTTCTGCCAAAAAAGGCATAGTGCTCGGGGGCATCGGAAGCCTGAGAACCCGTTCATGCATCATTGCTGCGGGATCGGAACACCATATCGCCGCTTTGGGCCGATCCATTCAGCAACAAAAACAGCGCATCAAGGCGCAACAGGAAGACCTGAAAAACAAAAAAAAGGAGCAGGAACAGCTGGAAAAAAAACTGTTTCAAAAAATGGTGGAATTAAAACTGTTTCATGACCGGGCAAAATACAAAAAAAATATGCTTGAAAAAGAATGGAACAACATCGATACCAAAACAGCCAGCGAAAAAAATATTTCAACCCTCATCAAAAATTTTGACAGACGGATGGAGAAATCCATTGCCGCGCTCAAAGAACTGAACACAGAAAAAAAACAATACACCGCAAACATTCTTGCCCTTGAAAAAGAGATCAGATCCCTTGGCCCTGAAATTGAAAAACAGATACTGTCTTTACAGCAAACACAGGTTGCGTTTTATGAATGGGCCCGGTCGCAAAAAAACATTCCCGAAATCACCGTTTTTGGCAAAGCTCTCCAGGGCACACAATTAAAGGGCATATTCAGCGCAACAGTGCTCGCCCATGACATGGAAAATTTTTCAGCAAAAGAACATGAAGAAAAAACCGGGCACACGATCAGCGTGACCCCGCTGGTATGATCTGCCTATCCAAAAACCTTACCCCGAAAAAAAAGGGGGGGGGCGACCCTTGCTGCAGCTCTCTGTCGCCGACCCCGCCCCTGATGGTATCCTCACACACCAAGTTTTGTTTGAAACATCAGGGTGTGGACAGCGCCACGGGCAGACAAGGTACTTTTATACAGCGCCATGCAGTCTGGAAAAAAAGGATCAGACCATTGGTGGGCATATGCCTGGATCAGGTCTTCCAGGGTATGAGAAGATACCGGCACCTTGATGCGGGCCAAAGTGATGTGGGGTGAAAACGGCCGGGTTTGTCCGGGAATCCCAATCCTTTGCAGGCTGTTGTCCAATTTCCGGTAAAGCTGTTCCAGGCGGCGGGTCTCTCCCTTGATATCCGCCCATAGGACCCGGGCTTTGTTGGTTTTCGGGAAAGCGCCCAGGCTGCCCGCGGCCAGAGCAAGATCCGGGTATTGTCCAGAAAATTGATCCATCACCTTTTGAATCTGTGCCAGGTGGCCACAGGGGGTCTCCCCCAGAAACTTCAGGGTCAGATGAAACCTGTCAGGCTGGGGCCAGGAGGCTTTGATCCCCGCTTTTTTCAACCGGTACTGAAGATCTGTGAGCAGGAGCCGCACATCACCGGGCAAAGGGATGGCAATAAAGGCCCTAATGTTTTTTACATAACGTTCAGCCATTGGTTTTGTTTTTAAATCCCAGCAGCACCCGGTAGGGTCCCGGGGTGCCCTGAGGAACAAACGCCACCCTGTCCTGGTCCTCAAGAACCGTATCCAGGGGCTGGACCCGGCCGTTGACAAAGACCACCTCCACATCTTTTCGGGTGAGCTGCATCCGGGAAATCAGATCTCCGGCAGTGGTGCCGGAAGCAATGGACACAGAGACATTGGCAAAGGGCAGATTTTTGTCTTTTAGTTTTTTTTGTAAAAAAGAAAATGCATTAAAGGTTATGGCAGGCATGGGTCTCACTTTCAAAAAAAGTTTCAGGAAGCGTTTTTTAGATATCTTATCGAAAACCCGCAATATTCTCAATTGAAAACTGGATATTTGCCATAAGCAGACCAGGTCTTTTGTCTTTCTGTGCAGCACGCATTGCCAGCCAGCCCACCGCCCCTGGTGGTGTCCTGTGAACGGACCGTCAGATCCGGAAGGGGCCGGGTAAAATATACCGGGATGCTTTTCAACCAGAGGGTAGTTTGACATTCTTCACTGTTCATATGCAAACAGGCCCCGGAGATCTCGGGCCGGGCACAGGACACCACCAGGGGCTGCCCATAGCCCACACACTATAACAAATATTCAGATTGAAAAATTGTGCGGCATCTGCCTATACTGCCTGTATGCGGTTGCGACTGATCATATTGATTCTGGCGGTATTTGCCTTTTTATCCGCTTCCACCGGCGGCTGGCTGTACTATTATTCCTACCGCAAGGCGGTGTTCCAGAACGCGGAAACCCAGTCAGAAGCCCGTTTGAAGCTGCTCACTGACCAGCTGTCCACCTATTTGTCAGAACATATCAAACCCATCAAAGCCCTGGCCCAAATCCGGGAGCTGAAACAGGCACTTTTGAACCAAAACCTGGAAACCATCTTCCAGGCAAATCAGATTCTGGATCTGTTTACCCGGTCTCTGGAGCTGGATGTCAGCTACCTCATGGACAAAGACGGGGTAACCATCTGCTCCAGCAACCGAAACCAGCACGACAGCTTTGTGGGACATGATTTTTCCTTCAGGCCCTATTTCCAGACCGCTGTCCAGGGACAGCCTGCCACCTATCTGGCCCTGGGGACCACCTCCATGAAACGGGGGGTGTATTACAGCCATCCGGTGTATGACCGTGAAGGAG
>DATFJY010000369.1:0-4397 GCA_035268905.1 Desulfotignum sp. | reverse complement strand
TGTGCATGGAATACCAGGAGGGAACCGCCACCTGTTTCCCCCCGAGATCTGCAAATTTTTTGATGCCTGAATCCCCCCGCACGGTCACTGCACTGCCGTTTGTATGGTCCCATGCCAGCACGCGGACAGGCATCTGCTGTTTGAACCGCATCCATACGGGAATGGGGAAAAGCATGTGGGTGATATCAAATTTGCCGGCCAAAAAAGATTCCGTGAGTATGTTCCAGGACCTGACCATGACAGGTTTTGCCACATCCAGCCCTTCCCGGGAAAAATATCCCAGTCCATGGGCCACCAGCAGCGGGGTGGCATCGGTAATGGGCAGATATCCCAGGCGCAGGGCCGGTTTTTTTGCAGACACAGCGGCCCCGGCAATCAGGCTGGAACAGGCTGCTGCAGCTGTGTGCAGAAATGTGCGCCGGGTTATGCCGGTCTGCGGGGGGGTGCAGGCAGGGTGTTTCATGTTACAGCAGGGTCCTTTTGGCCAGGTAGGCATTTTTAAATTGTTCCAGTATACTGTTTCGGATCTCCTTGAACCGGGGGTGGTTTCTGTCCCTGGGATAGGGTTCTGAAACGGTAAAGGTGTCAGTGATATTGGCTGGTTCTCCGGCCAGAAGGATGATTTTATTGCCCAGGTAAATGGCTTCGTCAATGTCATGGGTCACAAAGACCGCAGTGAAGTTTTCCGACAGCCACAGGTTTATCAGTTCTTCCTGGATATGGGCCTGTGTAAAGGTGTCCAGGGAGGCAAAGGGTTCATCCAGCAAAAGGACCCGTGGATGCCCCACCAGGGCCCTGGCCAGGCACACCCGCTGGGCCATGCCCAGAGACAGGCGCCCGGGGAGTGAATCAGCAAATCCGGTCAGGCCCATGATCTCCAGAAACTGGTTTACCCGGTAATCCAGTTTTTCCGTATCTTTTCTGATTTTGCAGCCATAGGCGACATTTTCCCATACAGTGAGCCAGGGCAGCAGGGCTGGCTGCTGGAAAAGCATGGACCGGGAGGGATGGATCCCGGTGATGGTGTCACCATCTGCCCGGATACAGCCTTTGGTGGGGGGTTCAAGACCGGCCAGAAGGTTGAGCAAGGTGGTTTTGCCGCACCCGGATTCCCCCAAAATGATGATAAAATCACCTGGTGCAATGGCAAAGGATATATCCTTTAACACCACATGTTCCGATTTTCCGGCATAGGTTTTGGTAATTTTTTCAATATCAATCTGCAATGCGACCTTCCGACAGGGCGTTTTGCGCCCAGGTTGTGTCCACAAAAATATCCAGATCAATTTTTTGGGGCATGATGCCCATGGCATCCACCATATAGGACTGCATCATGTCGATGGCAGTGGTATCTGGTACCAGTTTTTCAGGGGCAAAGCATATCCGGGAGCGGGCAAGTGCCGTCTGTAAAAGGACCGGGTCTTGTGCGAGAAATCCTGCAGCAAGGACAGCCTTTTCCTGTGTGGTTTTTTTCTCAAGAAGCCGGGCAGCAGTGAAAAACTGGCTTACCAGGGCCTTGATAATCCGGGGATAAGACTGCAAAAAATGCCGGGTGACCACAAACCCGCAGCAGGGATGGTTTTTCCAGAGCCTGTCTGACGTACAGACAATATCCGCCCGTCCCTGGTTCACCGCCAGGCTCCCGAATGGTTCCGGCGTCATGAATCCGCCGGTTGCCGGACCATCTTCATTCATATCATTTTCTTCCGCTGCAAGTATTTCCGGCATGAGATACGGGGGGATGTCTTCTTGGGGTACAGCGATACCCGAATGGTCATGGGGGCCCAGAACCATACCGGATGCACCCAGCAGCTTGTGCAGCAGTATCGCCTGCATGGAAAACCGGGATGGCACCAGAACCGGTTTTCCGGTAAAATCTGTAAGCGTGTGAATGCCGGCTATCCTGTTTTTGACCATGAGGCTGCCGGATCTGTGAACAAACATGAGAAACCGGATATCCATGCCGGATGCAAACAGCTCCAGGGCAAGCGGTGTGGGGATAAATGCGCCCTGGATGGTTTCATTTCCCAGTTTGTCACAGACTTCATCCCAGCTGTTCATGGGGACCGGGACAAGGCGCCAGGGCCGGGGATCATCCCCTCCCGGATCATGTGCGGCAGCCATGCCCAGAACCAGGTGGTCCACAATCTGTAAATGCCCGATATGTATGTCTGGAAAATGGTTTCCCATTCCTGTTCCTTGTGAGGTATCCTGGTACGGCTGTGGTATACCCCGGTCTTGTTTATGGCTGCAATGTAAGGTTTCTTCATACCACAACCCATATGTATTGGCAAGTACCCTGTTTGTTTGTGGATATTTGCTATAACCAGGCCGGGCACAGCACACCGCCAGGGGCGGGCTTGGGACGAGGACACCCCATGGAGCGTCGCATTTTATCCCTTGATATGGGGGGACAAATACTATAGAACACCATACATGGTGGAGACTGGTAACCGGAACAAAGAAACAGGATATGGAAAACAGTTCTGAAACATCGGTGGCCCGGGATTATTTTCTCAAACCCGGATACATTTATCTGCCGGAGAAACCCACGGTTATCTCAACCGTGCTGGGGTCGTCCGTGTCGGTAAGCCTGTATGACAAAAAACGCAAAACCGGGGGAATGAACCATTTTTTGTTTCCGGTTGCCCAGAGCCGGGAAAGCACCACGGCCATATACGGCAATATCGCCGTGATCACCCTGGTCCGGATGATGGTCCAGAACGGATCCGACCCCAGTGATCTGGAAGCCCAGATATTCGGCGGGGCCAACAACACAGATGTGTGCACCCATGATGTGGGAAAGCAGAATTACCATATCGCCAAAGATATGCTGAGGCAAAAAAACATCCGCATCATATCAGAGGATGTCGGCGGAGAGCTGGGGCGAAAAATTGTGTTCAACACCCTGACCTGTGAGATCCTGACCCTGAAGGTGGAGCGGCTCAGGGAATCTGACTGGTATCCCTACCATGGGGACAGGTAAGTGCCGTCCTTAGAGCCGTCCGCCCTTGATGATGGCCACCAGCAGCCATATCCCCATGACGGCTGCAGCCACAAATCCTGCGATCCCGATGACAGACACCCCGAAGAGCATGGGCGGTACATCGGAATTGATCACAATGGCAGATCCCAGGATCAAAGCGGCAATGATGATGGAAAATGAGATGCGGTTACTGGTCTGGTCCTGGTGGACCATCAGCTTGTCCAGTCCCTGGATATCAATGGCGAGTGTGAGTTTTCCCTGTTTCACCAGGCGCAGAATTTCCATGGTGTCCGATGGCAGGTACTGAAACAGCCTGAATGATTCTCTGGCAATATGCATGACATTTTCGGCAATTTTCCCCGGTGCCATCTGTCTGGATTTTGCAGCGGTTACATAAGGTACTGCATGGCCGAGCATGTTAAAGTCAGGGTCCAGTTTTCTGGCAACATCTTCCACGGAAACAAAGGCTTTCATCATCAGGAACAGATCCGGCGGAATGCGCAGGCCGTAGGCCGCACACAGTTCCAGGAGCTGGTTCACCATTTTGCTGGTCCGGATCTCCTTGAGGGATCTGGTGAGGTGAACCGACACGAAAAGGGAGATCTCTTTTTCCAGCCGGCCCATGTCCGGCTGGGTTTCATAGTCGCACAGATCACACAAAAGCCGGGCCGCAAGTTTGGCATTGTTTGTGGCCACCGCATGGATGATGTCCACGAACAGTTCCCGGGTGGTCTGGTCCAGAAATCCGGTCATGCCGAAATCCACCGGACAGATGCGGTTGTGGTTCAGGATAAAGATGTTGCCCGGATGGGGGTCTGCATGGAAAAATCCATGGTCAAACACCTGCTTCATGATAAAGTCAGCCCCCCGCCGGGTGATCCTTTTTCTGTCCAGTCCGGCCCGGTCAATGGCATCGATGTCACTGGCTTTTATGCCGTCTATGAACTCCATGGCCAATACCCGTTCAGAGGATTCTGATGGATAGACCTTAGGGATATGGATGGTTCTGTCATATAGAAACTGGGCAGCCATCCGTTCCATGTTCGCCGCTTCAACGGTGTAGTCCAGTTCCTTTTCCAGGGTTTTTGCAAATTCTTCCACAATCTTCACCGGCCGGTAAAACGCCATTTCCTGGATATTTCTCTCCATGATGCCGGCCAGATGCAGGATGATTTCCAGGTCTGCTTCTATGGTCTTGCGGATGCCGGGGCGCTGAATTTTTACGGCAAGCCGTTCATCACCGGTGACAGAAGCCCTGTGCACCTGGCCGATGGAGGCGGAGGCAAAAGGGGTTTCATCCATGAAGAGGAATACGTCCTCAAGGGGTCTGCCGAATTCAGCAGCAATGGTTTTTTTGACCAGGTCAAAGGCAAAAGGGGGGATCTCATCCTGGAGCCTGGACAGTTCGGCA
>DATFJY010000368.1:0-4373 GCA_035268905.1 Desulfotignum sp. | reverse complement strand
GAGTAGGAATTGTAATCAAGAAGGAATCCATCTTCATCTATTTCAAATGTTTTCCCGTTGAATTCTACTGTTGCCATGTAAACTTTCCTCCTGTTAATAATAATTTTTATTACTATGGTTTTAAGACATACTGTCTTGGCTTCATGGTCTTCTATAATAATTGACCATTAAAGATAACTTAGCAACCAGGGCTTGTCAACAAAGAATCATGCCTGATTGCAAAAAAATGGCCTCTCCAGTGAAAAGGATCAATATTCTTTGGGTGTCCGGTTTATCTGTTCCAGGGTAAAAACCGGCCCGTCTTTGCACACCAGCTCTTTTCCGATATTGCACCGGCCGCACATGCCGATACCGCACTTCATTCTGTTTTCCAGGGACATGATGATCTGGTCTTCCTGAAACCCCAGCTTGGTCAGTGCCGGCTGGGTAAATTTGATCATGATGGGCGGCCCGCACACAATGGCAAAGGTATCCGCGTCCGCTGCAGGGGCGTTCTGCTCCACCACCTGGGGTACGAATCCGGTATGGTATTTCCAGTCCGGGTCATCCGTACCGTCCACTGTGATATGCATATTGATGTCATCGCGTTTTTCCCAGTCAAACAGCTCTTCTCTGTACAGCAGCATACCCGGTGATCTGGCGCCGTAAATCACGTCTATGTTTTTGAACTTCGACCGATTGGCCGGGTCCAGCATGTAGACAATAGAGGACCGCAGGGTGGTAAAGGCAAATCCCCCGCCGATGATGACCACGTTTTTGTTTTCCAGATCTTCCCAGGGGTACCAGTTGCCCAGCGGCCCCCGGATACCCATGATATCTCCCTTTTTCATGTTGTGCAGATGGGAGGTGACCACACCGGTTCGAAATACAGTGAATTTAACAAATCCTTTTTCCACCGGGGACGATGCAATGCCGATGGGAATTTCCCCCACACCCGGAATGGACAGTTCGGCAAACTGGCCGGCCTTATAGGCAAATTTTTCTTCATCACCAGGATTTAGAAAAACAAAGGTGAATGTTTTCAAGGACTTGTCTTCCGTTGCCACTTCGATATCATCAATGCGAACCGGATACGGCACATAAGGGTTTTCCATATCATTTCTCCTTGGTGTTCGCTATTTATTCTTTCTCATAGTTGTTCATGGTTTTGCACACTTCCCGGATGTCGATGTTCACCGGACAGCTGGCAACGCACCTGCCGCACCCCACACACATGATGCCCTGGTCATATTTGTCCACAAAATATTTCAATTTGTGCATAAACCGCTGTCTGACCCGCTGCACCTTGGATTCTCTGGGGTTGTGACCGGATGCATGGTGGGTGAATAAGGGTGACATGCAGGTATCCCAGTTGCGAAACCTTGTTGCTGTCTTGTGTTTGGTTTCATCTTGGATGTCAAAACACCAGCAGGTGGGGCATACATAGGTACAGGTACCGCAGTTGATGCAGGAAAATGCCACATCCTCCCAGAAAGGGGCTTCATGCAGATCCAGAAGCGATTTTTCAGAAAGCCGGTCCGTATCAACAGAAGCGGTAATATTTTTTTCCGCCTCTTTTTTGAGAATATCAAACAGGGCCTGGCTTTCTGCAGCATCGGCTTTGGTATCAAAACCGCAGGCCGCAGCCCAGGTTTCCCCTTTTTGGGTAAGGATCTTGGCCAGGTATCGGTCATCCAGGTCCGCCAGCAAAACATCCAGTCCTTCTTCGCTGAAAGGGCCGCACCCGGTGGATGTGGAAAAATCACAGGGGCCGGGCCGGTTTACCCCCAGCCCCACAAAGGTGGTGGCTGCACAGGCACCACACCAGTAGGGATCCTGATAATCCGGGTTGTCAAAATTCAGTTTTACCAGCTGGATGGCCCTGGCATCATACGGCCGGATCCCCAGCACCGCCCGGGGGGTATCCGCTTTTTCCACCGGCTTCATGACATGGTGGTCTTCGTGGGATGCATCCAGGGTTGCGGTAAGCATTTTTTCGGTCTGGGGGAAAAGCACAGACTTCGGGGACATGACCGTCGTAACACCGGCATCCATAAGGGGATAGAGATCCGGTGCCAAAGGTTTTATCTGGCAGCCGTTTTCGTCCTGGACAGGGCCGAAAACCTGAAAGGTTTTTCTGGATTTGTCAATACCGCCGGCCCAGTCCTTTTTATCAATTGTAATGAAATTCATATGCATAGCCTTTTTGTTTACTTGATAAAATCATCGGGATCATCCGGACTGTACACATCCAGAGGCGGGCGTTTTTCCATATCCATACCCGCTTCCCAGCCAAAAAGTTCCAAAGCGTCTTTATTGAGTTTCCGGGTAAAATCCCGGACATTGATGCCCATGGGACAGGCTTCTACACAGGCACCGCAATCCGTACACCTGCCGGCACAGTGAAAGGCCCGCAGAAAATGGAAGGTATTGATATCTGTCTTATCCTGGCCCTTGCCCACCCACTGGGGAGCAGATTCATCCACAAAACAGGTGGGGCAGTAACACAACGGACAGGCATTTCTGCAGGCATAGCAACGGATGCAGTTTTTGGTCAATTCCTGAAAATGGGCCCACCGTTCATCCGGATCCATGGCTGCGATACGGTCAACATCGGCAAAGGGCTGGTCAAGGGTCTGTTCTTCCACCGGTTCTGCCGCCATGACGTCAAACACCACCGGGTTGCGATGGGTACACATCCGGCAGTTATGCCGCAGCATCTCTTTTTTGGAAACCGTCTCTTTTTTTTGGGGTGATACAATGGTCAGGGTATCCCCCGCTTCACTGAAATCGGTGATGTCATCTTCAAAAAGCGCGGCAATTTTTCTTTTATCCACCATGCCGGTGCAGGGGATTCCGATGATATACAGCTGATCCCGGGACACCTGGTTTTCCACCATATGGGTCACCAGGTTCCGGGAATCGCATCCTTTTGCCAGGACAGCAATTTTGCCCTCTTTTGGCAATCCGTCTGCCACATAATTGGCCAGGTTAAGGCCGCAGAAGGAATTGAAAACCAGTTTTTCCACATCCGCTTTGGCGGTGACAGCAATGGGGCGGGAGGCCATGGGAATGGAGCCCTCGGCAAACCCGATCACTTTTTGCACCTCTCCTTTGGCAAGCAGGTCCGCACAAATCGTCCTTATTTTTTCTATACAGGTATCCATGATATACCCCTTATTTGGTATAGTCTTTTGCAAATTTTTTATCGGTGTCCAGGGCCCTGACTTTGTCGGATATCTCTTTGACCACATCCACAAACTTGGTGGCTTCGGCAGAAGAAATCCAGGAAAAATGCAGCCGGTCCCGTTCCACACCCATATGTTCCAGCAGGTTGCCCATCATGGCAAATTTTCGTCTCGCATAGTAATTACCGTCCAGGTAATGGCATTCGCCGGGATGTCAGCCGGACACCCATACAGCATCAGCCCCCTCCCGGAACGCGGACAAAATGAATTTGGGACTCATGCGGCCGGAGCAGGGGATCCGGATCACCCGGATATCTGCCGGGTATTCCATCCGGCTCACCCCTGCCAGGTCTGCTGCGCCATAGGAACACCAGTTGCACAGAAAACTTACAATTTTTATTTTATCATCAGCCATTAATCATATCTCCTTATAACTTTCTTTGTCTAACTTACTTCATCCAGCGCAAAAATCTGGGAAAGAATCTGGTTGGTGTCAAATCCCCTAAGATGGATGGCACCGGATCTGCAGGATGCCACGCACAGGCCGCAGCCTTTGCACAGCACCGCATTGACATCCGCCTTGCCTGCAAACCGGCCTTCAGCCATGAATGACGGGGCGTTATAGGGGCAGATGGATATGCACACACCGCAGGCACTGCATTTTTGCACATCCACACTGGCAACAGTGCCGGAGGTGAACAGGCTGTCTTTTTTGGCCAGCAGGGTCAACGCCCGGGATGCGGCAGCCCGTCCCTGGGTGATGGCCTCGTTCACCGGTTTGGGATAGTGGGCGGATCCTGCAATAAAAACACCGTCTGTGGCAAATTCCGCCGGTCCCAGCTTTGCATGCTTTTCCACAAAAAAACCTTCGTCATTCAAAGGCACCTTGAAGAAATTGGCCAGGCGCTCATCTTTTCTGGGCACCAGGGCTGCAGCCAGGGTGAGCAGATCCGCATGGATGGTCACCGGCTGGTTCAGCACGTGGTCCGTAAGGGTGATTTTGAGACTCTCTTTTTCCACCACCACTTTTGGCTTGTTTTCCACATCATACCGGATAAAAATGACCCCTTTTTCTCTGGCTTCTTTATAAAGCAGCTCGCGTTCTCCATAGGTTCTGATATCCCGGTAAAGAATAAACACATCCATTTCAGGATTCTTGTCTTTCAATGCAATGGCGTTATCCACGGAATGGGTACAGCACACCCG
>DATFJY010000367.1:0-9865 GCA_035268905.1 Desulfotignum sp. | reverse complement strand
ATGAATTTGCCAAAGGCCATTTCCAGACCGCCGTGAACATTCCGGTGGAAAACCTGGAGCCCAAAATTGCGGACCTGCCGGCAGACAAACCCGTGGTTTTTGTATGTTCCACAGGTGCCAGAAGCGGCGAAGCCTACTACATGGTCAGGGATGTCAGAGAGTCTTTGACAGATGTGTATTATGTGGAAGCCCAGATCAGCTTCAAGTCGGACGGCACCCACACCATTACAGCCCCAAAATAGTGGCAGACCAATTGAAAAAAAACAGATTGCAGACGACAATAACCAAATACATTTACCAAACACATTAAGGAGACATACCATGTTTAAGTACATTGCTATCTTTTTCACCCTGGCCATCTTCACTCTGGGATCTTTATCAGCGGTTTATGCGGATGAGGGCCCTGACGGCAACAGCCGGAAAGGCAAATACACCTACCGCAAAGTGATCAAGGCCTGCCATGAAAGAGGAGAAGTGGATTCTGCATCGCCACAGGTCAGCCCGGCAGACAAGAAACGGGCCGAATGGAAAGCGATCTTTGAAAACAAAAATTTTTCCGCCTTTGGGTGCCTGCCGGAATGGGATGCCCTGTCCGACGATGATATCATGGATATTTATGCCTATTTTTACGCCACTGCCGCGGATTCTCCCACACCTGCCACCTGTAACTAACAACCATACGGTTGTTTGGAAAGCGGCATGGCCGCTTTCCAAACACGTTCTGTCATTGCAATTTTCGGAGGGATTATGGGAAACAACTTGAAACAGATGGATCGGGGCGGCAATGTATCACCCGGCTGGATGGCGGCACTGGTTTTTGTGATTCTGCTTGCCGCCTGCCCTGGTGCATCTTCAGTTTTTGCTGCCGCAGAGGATGAATCCCTGGGCATCAAACTTGCCAAACAGGCGGTGCGGGCCGACAAGCACTGGACAACGGTGGACCATTCCAAAATAGAGATATTGAACCAGGATTTTTCATCAGGGGACCAGATCACCCAGGCATGTCTTTCCTGCCATACAGATGCCGCCATGCAGTTTGAAGAAACCATCCACTGGACCTGGGAGGTGCCCTCTGAAAAACCGGG
The DNA here is from genome assembly GCA_035268905.1 of Desulfotignum sp. Lineage (GTDB taxonomy): Bacteria > Desulfobacterota > Desulfobacteria > Desulfobacterales > Desulfobacteraceae > Desulfotignum. Next base: position 8,780 of record DATFJY010000367.1, on the reverse strand, counting down.
CATCATGAACGGCAAGGCCGGCCATGCGGTCAACAACTTCTGCATTTCCGGCAATGCCATGGAAGACAAGGGATGCCTGAGCTGTCATGCCGGCTGGGACGGCACCGACGGTCTGGTCAACTGCCTTTCCTGCCATGGGGGGGAGAAATTCCCGTTCAAGGAAACCTTTGCAGACCTGGCAGCATTTGCAGGAGATGATGACCCGGACCTTCAGGAAATTGTAACCCAACTCCATGCGGATATCCAAAAAGCGGTGAAAAACATCACCCTGCCCCGGCGCAACAACTGCGGTGAGTGCCACTTTAAAGGCGGCGGGGGTGATGGGGTGAAACACGGGGACCTGGACACCTCCCTTGCCAAGCCCAACCAAAACCTGGATGTACACATGGCAGTGGACGGCGCCGACTTCACCTGCACCCGCTGTCATACCACGGTCAAACACCATATTGCGGGACGCCTGTATACCCGTCCGGCAGCTGCGGAACGGAAAAGCCTGATCCAGGATGACATGGCCACCAAAATCACCTGTGAATCATGTCACAGTGCCACCCCCCACAAAGCCGCAACAAAGATGAACGACCACACCGACAAAGTGGCCTGCCAGAGCTGCCATATCCCGGAGTTTGCCCGGGTCAACCCCACCAAGATGTGGTGGGACTGGACAACCGCCGGGAAAATGAAGGACGGCAAGCCCTATGTGGAAAAAGGAGAGTTCGGTAAACCTGTCTATAAATCCATTAAAGGCAGTTTTACCTGGGCCAAAAATGTGGTGCCCCAGTATTTCTGGTATAATGGATCCTTTGACAATATCGGCATAAAAGATGACATCGACCCCCAGCAGATTGTAGAGGTGAGCCACCCTTTGGGATCCCCTGACGACCCCAATGCCCGGATTCATCCCTTCAAGATCCACCGGGGAAAACAACCCTATGACAAAATCAACAAACAGCTGGTGGCACCGCTGCTTTCCGGTCCCAAGGGATACTGGACCACCTTTGACATGGATGAAGCCATCACTTTGGGCAACCAGACCCTGGATGTGCCCTATTCCGGTGAATTTGACTATGTGGAAACCACCTATGCCTTTCCCATCACCCACATGGTGGCCCCGGCGGGAAACTCTTTGGGCTGCATCCAGTGCCACACCCGGGACAACTCCCGTCTGGCCGGCATCACCGGCATCTACATGCCGGGCCGGGACAAGTTCGCCATTGTGGACACCATCGGCCTGATCGCCGTGCTGGGCGCCCTGGCCGGGGTTACACTCCACGGTCTGGGCCGTTTTTTCACCCGTAACGGCAGAGAGGAGTAGTGCAATGAACGAGAAAACAATAACAAAAGTATACCTGTACACCCGGTTCGAAAGGTTCTGGCACTGGTTCCAGGCATTGATGATCTTCCTTCTCATGATCACCGGTTTCGAGGTGCATGGGCTCTATGCGCTGATGGGATTTAAAACTGCTGTGGACCTGCACAACTTCATCGGACTTCTCTGGCTGGGTTCTTTTGCCTTTTTTGCCTTCTGGCTGATCATCACCGGTGAATGGAAACAGTATATTCCCACCACCAGGAAACTCTTTGACGTGGCCCTTTACTATGCCTGGGGCATATTCCACGGACAGGATCACCCGGTGCAGAAAACCCCGGGCGCCAAGCACAATCCCCTGCAGCGCCTGGCCTACCTGGGTATCTCCGCCATGCTTTTGCCGGTGCAGATGATCACCGGGCTGCTGTACTACCTGTACAACAGCCTGGGAAGTGTCTCTCTGGCACCCATCGCCTTCATCCACACCCTGGCTGGATTCCTGCTGGTGAATTTTCTGATTATCCACCTGTACATGACCACCACCGGGCATTCCCTTTTCAGCCACATCAAGGGCATGATCACCGGCTGGGAAGAGATTTACGACACCACAAAAATAGAAGAATGGGAAACCAAGGCCACCAAAAAGGCCTGATCCGATCCATCCAGACATGCAAGACCCCGGAACTCTCTTGTCCGGGGTCTTGCATGTCCATTAAAACAGAGGACATTATTCTTGATTTTGATGAATCCAAGCAGGTCGTTGGATTTGAGATCCTGCACGTTTCAATAAGAACTTCACCAAAAGATCGCTCTTCCATGCAGTTTGCGTCTGCTTGGTTTGATGATACAAATTCGCCTCAATCACCTGTCCATATGATACACTTGATCATGTCAAACACGGCAATTTTCCATGCCCGGGAAAATCTGACCCGCCTTCCCCTTTTCGAATAGCTTGACATTTCCAACCCTTCTCATCCCCAACCGGCACCATGGTGCAAACATACTTGAAAACCTGAACCAAATTGGATATGGTATGGGTGTTTTCCGTATTTTTGTTATGGATCATTACTTTTTTTCCATGATGGCATATGAATTGCTTTTTACAATTCGCGTTATGGCTTTAAACACAACACCTGGAGGAATCAATGGATCCGGTTTTCTTATCCCGACTGCAGTTTGCCGCAGCCACCATGTTCCATTTTCTGTTTGTCCCCCTGACCCTGGGGCTTTCCATTCTCATTGCTTACATGGAAACCAAATATGCCCGGACCGGGGATGAAAACTATCTGCGCATGACCAAATTCTGGGGAAAGCTGTTTTTGATCAATTTTGCCCTGGGGGTGGTCACGGGCATTACCCTGGAATTTCAATTCGGTACCAACTGGTCACGGTATTCCGCTTATGTAGGGGATATTTTCGGTTCACTTCTGGCCATCGAGGCGTCTGTGGCGTTTTTTTTGGAATCCACCTTTATCGGCATCTGGATTTTCGGATGGAAAAAGCTGTCTGCCAAAGCCCATGCCGGTGTGATGTGGCTGGTGGCCCTGGCAGGGAACTTGTCAGCCGTGTGGATCCTTCTGGCCAACGGCTTTATGCAGAACCCTGTCGGGTATGTGATCCGGGACGGCCGGGCGGAACTGGACAGTTTTTTTGCCCTTATCACCAACAAGCACGGGCTTCTGGAAATCATCCACGTGGTACCGGCCGCCCTGCTATTGGCCGCTTTTTTCATCATGGGGGTCTCTGCCTGGCATTTGCTGAAAAAACAGCACCTGGAAGTATTTGCGCCTTCCTTCCGCATCGGTCTGGTGGTGGGGCTGGTAACCGCCCTTTTCACTGCGTTTACCGGTGACATGCACGGGGTGAATGTCTCCAAAACCCAGCCGGCCAAACTGGCTGCCATGGAATCCCACTGGGAGACCCAGACACGGGCGCCCCTGGTATTGTTTGCCATTCCGGATGAAGAAAATGAACGAAACAGCATCGAGATCGGTGCGATTCCAGGAATATTGAGCTTTCTGGGATTTCATGATTTCAATGCCGAAGTCACCGGGCTCCGGGACATCCCTAAAGATGAACGCCCGCCGGTACTGCCCACATTTGTGGGGTTCCGGACCATGGTGGGCCTGGGCACCCTGTTCATCCTGCTGACAGTTTACGGATGGTTCAAGCGCAAGACACTGCTGGAGCATCCCTTGTACCTGAAAATCATGCTGTTCTCCATTCCATTGCCTTATATTGCCATGGAAATGGGATGGATCGTCTCCGAGGTGGGACGTCAGCCCTGGATCGTATACGGCCTGATGAAAACCGCCGATGCCGCCTCCCCCATAAGCACCACCCAGGTGTTCACCTCCCTGGTGGGATTTATTCTGGTGTACGGCCTGCTGGGGGCAGTGGGATTTTACCTGATGGCCAAAACTGTTAAAGAAGGCCCTGAACCGCAACCCAACAAATAAGGAGCACAAAAAATAATGGAACTGCAAACGATCTGGTTTTTCCTGTGGGGCCTTTTGTGGGCTGTCTTTTTCATGACCGACGGATTTGACTTCGGCATCGGCACCATCTATCCTTTTGCCGGCAAAACCGATACAGACAGACGTACCATGCTCAATGCCATGGGGCCGTTGTGGGACGGCAATGAGGTCTGGCTCATCACCGCCGGCGGGGTAACCTTTGCCGCCTTTCCCCTGGTGTATGCCACCATGTTTTCCGCCCTGTACACACCATTGATGCTGATTCTCTTTGCCCTGATTTTTCGGGGGGTTGCCATCCATTTCAGAAGCAAGATCGACACCCCTGCCTGGAAAAAGATATGGGATACGCTGATCTTTGTCGGCAGCTTTGTCCCTGCCCTGCTGTTCGGCGTGGCCTTTGCCAATATTTTCCAGGGCATTCCCTTTGATGACCAGGGCTTTTACCACGGCAACACCCTCATGCTGCTCAACCCTTACGGAATTCTGGGAGGGCTTTTGTTTGTGCTGCTGTTCATTGTGCACGGGGCAAACTGGATGGCGGTGAAATCCACAGGGGACCTGCAGGCCCGCATGGCCCTGATTTCACAGAAAACCTGGCTGGCCCTGGTGCCGGTGGCAGTAGTGTTCCTGCTGGCCAGCTATTTTGCCACCAACCTGTGGGACAACTACTTCACGTATCCGGTGTTGTTTATCGTCACCCTGGTGAATGTGGCTGCCCTGCTGAGCATCCGGTATTTTGTGGGCAAAAAAACCTATTTCAGGGCCTGGTTCGCATCAGCACTTACCATTGTGCTGTGCACTTTTTTTGGTATCATCGGACTGTTTCCGAACCTGTTTCCTTCCAGCATAAACCCGGACTGGCACCTGACCGCATTCAACGCATCTTCCAGTCCGTTGACATTGAAAATCATGCTGGGGGTGGTGCTGGTATTCATCCCCATCGTCATCTGCTACCAGATCTGGTCCTATCACATGTTCAAAGACCCCATAACCCAGGAGGATCTGGATATGGATGAAGCCTATTAAATGGGCTATACTTCCCATTCATAACCATAAATTCATAACCATAAACCAAAGGAGAAAAAATTATGGACAAATATGTATGCAACCTGTGCGGCTATGTTTATGACCCGGCTGACGGAGATCCTGAGAACGGCATCAAACCCGGGACCGCTTTTGAAGACCTGCCCGAGGACTGGACCTGTCCCATATGCGGTGCAGGCAAGGAGGACTTTGAAAAAGAATAATCATCTGTAACAGGCAGGCCGGACCGAAAAACCCGGATCCGGCCTGCACCCCACAGCCCGTCTCTTATACTTTTATACTTTCGTTTTTTGGATTACCTGCCCGGCCCGTCTTCCTGATCAAGCGCCAGGGCATCACTATCAAGTATAAAGGCATCACTCAGGTTCAGTTCCAGCATTTTAATACTGGCGGAGATCCGCTGTACATTTCTTTGCAAAGCAGGAAAATCTAAGGTCTGGGCTTCCAGAAACCCGGCTGTTTGTCTCAAGACTGCAATATTTTCATTGATGGCTGTCAATGAAGGTCTTTCGGAACTTTGCTGCATCTGTTTTCATTCCTTTCAAACATTAAAACAATTTTTTTGCATCCCCCCCTTTTAGCGCCTTACTCCTCAATTTCCTGTTAAGAAAACAAAAAAATGAAGCGAAGCACCCGGGTTGCGCGTTTCCTGCATTACCGGTCATTTTTTCATTCCCGGCTTTTTTTGCGCAGGTCCCTGAACCGTTTGGCTTTGAGCTTGTACCGGGGCAGGCTCCCGTAATCAGCAAACTGAATCTCATACCCCAGATTGGTTTTCAACCGCAGCTGATCCCGGAGCCCGGGTTCCACCGCTGCCTGCCCCACACCGGGGCGCAGTTCCACCTTCAACGTGATATGGTCCACATCCCCGGGTCGTTCCACCACCAGTTCATACTCATCCCCCAGCCCGTCAAAGGACCGTACCACAGCCTCCACCGCAGCCGGGCTGAAAAGCACCCCCTTGACCTTGGTGATATCATCGGCCCGGCCGATAACACCGCCCCTTATCACCCGGAAGGTTCTGCCGCAGGCACAGGGATCTGGATCCCACTGTATCACATCCTTTGAATCAAACCGGATGCAGGGCTGGGCCATGCGGTCCAGGGCTGTAATCACCATCTTGCCTTTTTTCCCGGGTTCGGTGACGGGTTCCCCGGTTTCCATATCCTCGATCTCCACCAGGAACATGGCCTCGTTCACATGCATGCCAAAAGGCTGGTGCCGGCACTCATAGGACCAGGCCCCGATCTCGGTGGCGCCGGAATGATCAAACACCCTGGCCCCGAAAGCCGCTTCCATGCGCTTTTTGGTGGCCGGTATCCCTGCCCCGGGCTCTCCGGCACAGGTAATCTTATTGATGGAAAGGGTTGCCGGATCGATGCCCAGTTTGTTTTTTGCCACATCTGCCATGCGCAGCACATAAGTAGGGGTGGCCATCATGGCGGTGGCATGCAGTTCCTGGATCTTGAGAATACGGGCCTGGGTATCCAGAACACCGCCGGGCACTACCTCGCACCCCAGTTTTTCCGCACCGTAATGGCCGGCCCAGAATGCCACAAAAATATTGTAGCCAAAGGGCAGAAATACCCGGTCAGATGCCCGGTAACCCTGGGACCAGAGAATGTATGCCCAGCATTCGGCCCACCATTCCCAGTCCTGCCAGGTATCGGGCTGGTACACCGGCTGCCCTGTGGTACCCGATGTCTGGCGGAAGGCACACACCTCTTCCAGGGGCACACACAGGGCATCCCCATAGGGAAACGGATCCTTGTTCTGGATCGCCTGCATCATGGATTTTTCCACTTTGGGCACCTTTCTTACATCGGAAAGAGAGTGAATATCATCCGGTGTAATGCCGGCCCTGTCATAAAGATACCGGTGAAACCTTGAATGGCTGTATGCCCATGCAAATATCCGCTTGAACTTGAAAAGCTGCAGTTTTTCCAATTTTTGTCTGGAAAGGGTTTCCAGATACGGGTTCCAGTATTCGGTCTGTGCCATCTGATCCATCCTCATTCGGGGTTTATATGAAAGCCGTCAGCCATCAGCCATCAATACTCAGTTAATAGCTAAAAGCTTCCATCTTTTGTTGTGCCCGCAGGGCATGGGTGTTATTCCCGGCACCATCTTTTTTCAGGTGATACCTGGGCAGTGCGGATAGGCCTGGTGCCGGGAATCAGCCCGGAGGAAGTGCTATTGGTATTGTTTCAGGGAAGCCTTGACAAAATCCACGATTTTTCGGCCGTCAAATCCGTTTTTGTCCATTTTTTCGATATAGGCATCCACCACCGGAGCGATGGCTGCCTGCCACCTTGCACCCTCTGATGCAGACAGTTCAATCACCTCACCGCCAAGCTCCTTGAAAAACGCCAGTCCTTCCCGGTCTGATTCATCCCAGGCCCGGCCGTGTTTGGGAATCCATTCTTTGTTGATTTCCATGATCACGGTTTTGAGGTTATCGGGTATCTGTGCCCATTTGTCCTTGTTCATCACCACATAAAACGAAGAGGTATAGGCAATGGGGGTGCTCAACGTCAGGTAATCCACCACCTCTCCCATGCGCCATCCCTTGTTCACCTCTATGGGATACAGGGCTCCCTGAACAATGCCTTTTTGCAGGCTCTGGTAGAGTTCGGGCATGGGCAGCGACACCGGGGTTCCGCCAAGGGCCTCAAGCACCTGGGCGGAGGTGCCATGCCCGCGCAGTTTCATGCCCTTGAAATCTTCCATAGTTCGTACCGCTTTTCCTGCGGTATGCAGCAACCCGGCCCCATGGGCATGCAGGTACATCACCTGGGTATCCTGCAGCTCTTTGGGGGCAAATTGCTCATACACCGCATTCACCACTTTGGTGGCGGTGATGCCGCTGTCATATCCCAAAGGCAGGTCCACAGCCTCCATGACCGGAAAACGGCCCCGGGTATAGGCAAACAGGCACATGCCGATATCTGACAGCCCGGACACCACCCCGTCATAATTCTGGGTGCCCTTGGTCAGGGTCTGGCCGGGATAATATTCCACCACCACTTTACCGTCGGTACGTTTTTTCACCTCATCACACCAGGACTGTGCCAGTTTGCTCTGCACATGGGTGGGGGGAAAAAAATTGGAATAATTGAGTTTAATGGTTTTGGCATAAAGGGAAGAACTGAAAAACAACAATCCACATACCATGGCAAACAGCCAGAAAAAACCGGTTAATTTTCGCATCGTATCCATCTCCTGTAATGGGTTATTGTGCACTTGTGACAAATTTTTTGTCAAACACCTGAATATCACCACCACCCCCTTTCCTTGTTATCATGCGATTGCGTATCTCATTGGTACCCTGAATATCTTTTGTACGCAAGGGGTATATTACAGGTATTTACCGGGTATGAAATTTACCTGGTAAATTTTTATTCCGACAGGTTGCCTGCAGCAAGAAAGGTCCGCAGATTTACGGCCTTGTTGGTGATGCCCAGTTTTTTGCGGATGCGTTTTCTGTAGAATTCGACCGTTTTTTGTGAAAGGACCTGTATCTGGGCGATTTCCTTGGTGGTTTTGCCGTGTTTGATCAGGTTGGCCACCTGGATTTCAGACGGGGTAAGATGGAGAAATTCCAATGGCAGCTTGTGGAGAAACGGGGAGACGATATCCTCCAGGGTAGCGGTCATAACATCCAGGCAGGCGGTCTGGCGTTCATCCAGCCTGCTGTTTTGCATACGTTCGATATACGGCATGACCAGTTCCCGGATATTCACCAGCATCTGTTCTTCCATGTGCTGCCGGTCCTGCACGGCATGCGCTGCTGTTCTGCAGCATCAGCCGGGTTGGTGTGGCCTTTTGATTGTTTCATTTGTCCATTTGATACATATGTGCGCAAATTGTTGTCATTGTAACGCCATTGATATCTTTTTTGCCGGGGTTCAGGCCTCTTTGTATAGTATATTGCCAGTCATTTCTCCGGGAAT
>DATFJY010000366.1:0-2599 GCA_035268905.1 Desulfotignum sp. | reverse complement strand
CCCTGGGTATTCAAAGTTTTGAAAAAATAAGAACTGACACCTATCTGTATATCGATAAAACCCAACAGGCCTTTGCCATGGCTGAACAGGGTACGTATTATTTTCTTTCCCGGCCCAGGCGGTTCGGCAAATCTTTGTTCCTGGATACGTTGAAATGCCTGTTCGAAGGCAGAAAAGAGCTGTTCAAGGGCCTGTTTGTATATGATATATGGGACTGGGACAAAGCATATCCGGTCATCCGCATCGATTTTTCCAAAGGATTGGTCAAAACAAAAAATGAACTGAAGGACAAAATCGGCGCCTTCATCAGACAAGCCGGCAGGGATTTTAATCTGGAAATCCAGGAAGCCGGCACTTCCAACGCATTTGAAGAGTTGATCCGGAAATGTCATGACCGGTATAACATGCCCGTGGTTATCCTGATTGACGAATACGACAAACCGATCCTGGACAATATCACAGACAATGACACCGCCTTGATCATGAGAGATGGACTGCGGGACCTGTATTCAGTCATCAAGGGAATGGACCCATTCATCCGGTTCGTATTTCTCACCGGGGTGAGCAAATTCAGCAAGATGAATCTTTTTTCCGGATTTAACAACCTGACGGACATCACCCTTGATGATCGGTATGCCACCATCTGCGGCTATACCCAGGCAGATGTGGAAACCGGTTTCAAGGAATATCTGGCAAATAGCGGTTCCGGCGGACCGGTGAATCTTTTGGAACTGGCAAAATGGTATAATGGATATTCCTTTGGCGGTGAGCCGGTTTACAATCCCTATGACATCCTGCTGTTTTTTGATAAAGGCGGACAATACAAAAACTACTGGTTCGAGACCGGCAGTTTGAAAATCTGGAACCGGTGCTGAAGCGCCTTTTTTCCGGCATCCCCTATAATGCGTACATAAAAAAAACCTGGGGCTGGAAATAGGGTTGGAATCGTTTTTTCCAAAATCATAAAAAGGGGCAGCGCCGAACGCTGAACCCCTTAGTGTCTGTGGTAGCGGGGGAAGGATTTGAACCAACGACCTTCGGGTTATGAGCCCGACGAGCTACCAGACTGCTCCACCCCGCATCAATTTGATAAATATAGGGCAAAAATTTCTAAACGTCAAGGCTTTTGTTGTTTTTTTTGTTGGGGCATTGCCCGAATTTCAGTGGAGCAGTGAACCTATCATGGTTTTGAGTTCGTCATAGTTTCGGGTAACCGGGATGTCCGGGAAATCGGTGACTACCGATGCAGGGGGTTTAAAGAAAAACCCCTGGTGGGCGGCCTGGATCATGTCGATATCGTTGTAGGAATCACCAAAGGCTGTCACCCGGTACTGCAGATCCCGGAACGCTTCCACCGCTCTCTGCTTCTGGTTTTCAATGCGCAGGTTGTAGTTTGTGATATTGCCCTGGTTATCGATGGTCAGACTGTGGCACAAAAGCGTGGGAAACCCCAGCTTGGCCATCAGGGGCCTGGCAAATTCTTCAAACGTATCTGACAATATGATGATCTGGGACCGGGAACGTATCCAGTCCAGGGTTTCTTTTGCTTCGGGAAGGGGTTCCAGGGTTGCGATGACCGCCTGGATATCCTGGATCCTGAGGTTGTGCTCCTTTAGAAGGGACAGGCGCCGGGTCATGAGCACATTATAGTCACTGATATCTCTGGTGGTGAGTTTCAATTCCTCTACGCCGGTCTTCAGGGCCACATTGATCCAGATCTCCGGGAGAAACACCCCTTCCAGGTCTGCCACGAGCATGTCCATCAGGCAGCCTCCTCTTCGATGCGGATCACCATGGGATCGCCCACCACGCAGTCTGTGGCTGTTATCCGGGAAAGTGCGGCCTGTACCCATTCTTCTCTGGCAATGTGGGTGATCATGACCACGGGAACTTTGCCGTTGGTGTTGCGCCCTTTCTGGTGCACGGATTTGATACTGATCTGGTTTTCCCCCAGAATGCCGGAGATTCTGGACAAAACCCCGGGATGGTCCTGGGCCTCGAACCGCAAATAATACCGGGTCATCAATTCTTTCATGGACAAAATCGGCTTGGGCCGGATATTGTCTTCCGGATACCCCAGGATGGGAACCCGGCGCTTGGTGCCGGAAATAATATTTCTGGCAATATCGGCAATGTCACTGAGCACTGCTGATGCGGTGGGCATCATACCGGCCCCATGTCCGTAGAGCATGGTTTTACCGGTGGCATCCGCATCAATGGCTATGGCATTCATGGAATGGTCCACATAAGAAAGGGGATTGGTTTTATCAATCATGGTGGGATGGACCCGGGCCTCCACATGTTCCCCATGGATTTTACCGATGGCCAGCAGCTTTATGGTGTAACCAAAGGATTCAGCAAAAGCAATATCCATAGGGGTGATGTGGCGAATGCCCTCCACGTGGATATCTTTGAGGTTGATTTCCATCCCATGGGCCAGGGCATTGAGGATGGCCAGTTTATGGGCCGTGTCATGGCCGTCGATGTCCAGGGAGGGTTCCGCTTCTGCAAACCCCAGTTCCTGGGCTTTTTTCAGGGCATCTGCAAAAGAACACCCCTCCCGGGAAATCCTGGAAAGAATATAGTTGCAGGTCCCGTT
>DATFJY010000365.1:0-2389 GCA_035268905.1 Desulfotignum sp. | reverse complement strand
TGGTCCAGGAGCGTGTCATAGATGCCGGGACCAGGGCGGGAGGTCATGATGTCACCTGCCCTTGTTCTGCAAACCGGCAATAGGATGCCAGGACCGGCAGATCCGCATCGGCCCAGTCCAGGGAGGCCAGGTCTTCTCTGGGCAGCCAGGTGACGGCGGCATGCTCGTGCAGGGTGATGGTGCCGGAAATAATCGAGCAGACAAAGGGATGCAAGGTGATGGTAAAGGCCGGATAGGCATGGGTCACACCAGGCAGTGCATGGTGTACGGCGATTTCTATGGCCAGTTCTTCGGCAATTTCCCGGCGCAGGCAGTGTTCAGAGGTTTCTCCGGGCTTGATTTTCCCGCCGGGAAACTCCCATTTGAGGGGCATGGCCATGGTGCGGCTCCGCTGGGCAGCCAGCACCCGGCCATTTTGTTCGATGATGGCGCAGGTGACATGAAGAGGGGTGGTTGTCTTGCTGATTATTGAACTCCGGGATATCATGAATCCACTTTTTTTGACATTATTGGATTTGTTCAAGCAGTGTTTGGAGTTTTAATCTCAGATCAGGCAACTTATTTGAAGCAACATCCCAGACAATCCGGTAATCAATACCAAAATAATTATGGATCAATCTGTCTCTCATTCCAGAAACTTTCCGCCACTCAACATCCGGTTTCATTGCCTTGATATCCGGCGGTATTTTTTTGGAAGCTTCCCCGATAACCTCGACACTTCGGACAAACGCCCGTTTAAGGGTCTCATCGCGGATAAAAGATTCGTAATCCGTAATTGAAACCTGATTCATAATATAATCGATTTCATCAAGGATGTGGCGAATGTATTCAGGCGGCGATAGAGACACGCTCTATTTCCTTCAGAATATGAGGACCAATGTATGGGCTGAGGCCTTCAGGGGTAATGACTTCAACTTTACGTCCCAAGGTTTCTTCCAGAAGAAAAGACACTTCCATAAAATTATCAAAGGTGTGCTTTTCAGGAACGAATTCCACAAGGATATCAATATCGCTGGAGCTGGTTTGCTCACCTCTTACAAATGAACCGAAAAGTCCGATATTTTTCACCCCTAAATGAGAAAGTTTTTCTCTTTGTCCCATAATCTGTTTGAACAGGTCTTCTTTGCTTAATAGCTTATTTTCCATTTCTTGAGAACCTCTCAGTTGTTCATTTCAAAATACAACAATGAACATGGAAAGGCAACAAAATCAATGGGCTAAAATTGCTTGATTTTGATTTTCCCTCCCTATGTCTACAATAATCTGATGCTAATCTGTAACCCCGGCATAATACGCCCGGCACAGGGTATTTATCAACCCCATCTGTTCGACTGTATTGCAGGCGGTTTCCAGCAGCCGGGGATTGGCAACGATTATGGCCAGGCATCTGGCCCGGGACAGGGCCACATTGAACCGTTTTCTGCTGAACAGAAAATCCAGGTACCGGGGCAGGTATTCCTGGCTGGAGGTGGTCATGGAAACAATGACAATCTCGGCTTCCTGTCCCTGGAATTTGTCCACAGTGCCGATCCTGGCACCGGAGGGTAATTCTTTCTGGAGCAGGTTCACCTGCATGTTGTAGGGCGCTACGATGAGGATGTCCTCCAGTGTCACCGGCAGGATATCCCCGGTTTTGGTGCGGTAGGACTGTTTTTCCAGCCAGGGGATCAACTGCCGGATCACTTCGGTTTCCTTGATACTGGACTGGGAGCAGGCATCATGAAGGCAGGGGATGAATCGGATCCCGGTTTCAGGCAGGTTGAAATCATTGGGGCCTTGGAAAATCAGGCCCTGGCCGGCACTTTGTGTTTCCGCCGTCAGGCGGCCGTTGTAGGACACCTCGGAAATAAACCGGGTGATGTCCGGGTGCATCCGATAGGTTTTGGGAAGAAAAATCCCCCTGTTTTCCGGGACGGTTGCATACCCGTCCATCAGAAAATCCAGGACAGATTCGCCGGAATCTTCCGGGTGCCGGCCCTGGATGGGCTGGCCCAGCTGCATCTGGTCCCCGAGCAGCACGATATTTTTTGCACTCACGGCCATGGCCACCATATTGGCCAGAGAGACCTGTCCGGCTTCATCCACAAACAGGTAGTCGAACCGCTGGTCATTTCTCGGGTCTGCAAAGAACCCGGCAGGCTTGTCCGCCCTGCGGTAAAAGACCAGCAGCAGGCCGGCTAGGTGGAACAGGGCATCATCTGGGCCCCAGTCTTCCCTGTTTTTCGGCAGCTTTTGGCCCAGGGCCTCCCGCATCCGGACCAGGGCCTGCTCATATTCGGTGATGGTGCTGTCCGGTGCGGTGTCTTCAACGGATTCGGCCAGGGTTTTTATGCCGGCATCTTCCAGTTTCTTGATCTGGACATTCCGGATATCAGCCACCAGGGACAGG
>DATFJY010000364.1:0-23268 GCA_035268905.1 Desulfotignum sp. | reverse complement strand
CCGCTCTCTGCAGCTGCGCCAGGTATCTGCCGCCGGCTGCAATGCCTGCGAAGCAGACCTGAATGTACTGGCCACCCCGTTTTTTGACCTGGCACGGTTCGGTATCAATTTTGTTGCTTCTCCCCGTCATGCAGATGCCATTGTGGTGACAGGGCCGGTATCCAGAAATATGAAAACCGCACTGCTCCAGACCTATGAAGCAGTGCCCGAACCCCGGGTGGTCATTGCAGTGGGCAGCTGCACCCTGACCGGCGGCCCTTTCCGCCACAGCGCTGAAGTGGCCAAAGGCCTGGACACCATTTTGCCGGTGGATCTGTTTATTCCCGGATGCCCGCCCCATCCCCTTACCAACCTGCATGGACTGATCACCTTTTTTAAATAACGCCCATGCCCTGGCGGGCACAACAAAATATGAAAGCTTTTAGCTTTTAGCTTTTAGCTGTTAGCTGTTAGCTTTTAGCTTTTAGCTGTTAGCTAAGTACTGATGGCTGAGGGCTGCTTTGCGTATAATGGGAACATTCATTCTATTTCGCCTCTGGCAGAGATTGGTGATGGCTGTTGTATTTTTTCAATTCGGAATTTATTGCGTCTTTATTTATCCTGTGGTATAGGATTTTTATTATCCATGATTGTGATAGATAATATTTGAAAAACAAATAATATGTGAAGAGGTTGCAACCATGAACCAGTTGAAACAATTGAGTGACAGAATCATCAGCCGGGTGAACGTGAACCTGGATGAATTTGAATTTGATACCCAGATGTTTGTGGAAAATGCCCTGGACCGGGAAAAAATGCTCAGTTTTTATGCATTTTACGGTATCACGGCCCACCATCCCATCTATTTTCATTTTAAAAACTCCAATATTGCCGGCAGCTATTTTCTGGGCAAATGCTTTGTGGGACGTTCTGCCATTTACAAAAGTGATGTGCGGGGGGATGAGCTGAAAAGAAAAGGGGACAATATAAAGTGCGCCAAGGATATTCCCCTGGTGGAGGATGAAATGATCTCTATCCGGGACAGCCTGTTGTATAAAACGCTGGTGCACAGCAACTCCCATAATCCGGAAAGTCCGGAAGAGTTCGGCATCCGCAACACCATTTCTTCGCATTATGTCAATATCCACGGCTCCACCTTGGAGGGGTGTTTTCTGGGGCCATTTGCCACGGTGGACCTGATGAATCTGCATTCGTGCATTGTGGGAGAATTTTCCTATGTCCAGGTGGGAGAGCTTTTTCACCGCAAGATCGATCCCGGGACCGTGTGGCTGCGCAACCACAATTTTGAATTCAAATTCAAGTTCAGTAAAGAAACCCTGGATTATTTTGTGGGGGTGAATGACAAATACCAGCCCCGGGGCATTATGTATGATTTTGTCAAAGAAAGAGAAGCATCCTATGAAAAATTGTTTGATGTCATGAATCTGGAACCGTATGAAGCCCCTGACAGTTCTGCCGTGAACCGGTATGCCGTGATCCTGGGCAAAACCCGTATTGGGGAAAACGTACTGGTGGCCCAGCGGGCGTATCTGAAGAATGCGGTCATGGGAAACGGGTCCAATGCCCAGGAAAACACCTATATTGTTGACTCACATCTCAAAGGGCTGTGCATCACCGCCCATGGGGGAAAAATTATCCATGCAGATGTCGGAAAACAAACCTTTGTGGGATTCAATGCATTTTTAAACGGCAAAAAAGAGGCCCGCATCACCATTGGTGAGGGCTGTGTTGTCATGCCCCATACCATCATGGATCCTGAAACCCCTGTTCAGATTCCGGATGAACACCTGGTGTGGGGGCTGATCCGCACCCAGGCGGATGTGGATACCCACACCATTGCCTTGGATGACCTGGCAGAGGTTCGGGACAGCATCCAGATCGGCAAGATGATTTTTTCAGGAAAGGGTTCCGTGTTCATTGAAGCCTTTAAAAAAAGGCTCCAGCATATTTTGCTGCTGAACGGTGCACTTTACAGCAACGGGGAAAAAAGGGGACATGCCCAGGATGACCAGCATATCTCTTTTAATATCATTCAGCCCTACCGCACCGGCGAGCGCATGGGGCTGTACCCTTCCATCCGTATCAAGCCCTGACACGTCACAGCCAATATCGGATGGCCTTACATCGGTTCGAATTTTTTCAAAACCACGAAGAACACAAAGGGCACGAAAGAAGGGCTTCTTCGTGCCCTTCGTGGTAAAATAATTTGACGGCGACCATGCTTCTAAAGCAGTTTCAGGTGCCAGTTCCACAACCCGGGGCGGTTTTTCATCTTAACCCCCCGGGGAATAGGCTCCTGAAGGGTGACAAAACAGGTGTATCCTGCTTTTTCCAGCAGACTGCGATGGGCGGTCAAATCCAGGCACCAGTTGGGAAACACATAAAAATTGTCATTGGACCGGGAAATCCAGGCCCCCTCTTTTTTGGGGCTTTCGAACAGGGTCTTCTCAGACAGTTCAGGGGAGATGATCCTGGATACAGCCAGGGGCCAGTTTGCGTGAATGACAACCCCCAGGGGCAGAACAGATGCCCCGGGCAGGGACAAAAAAGCGTCTTTGTCCAGCTCCGGTGACACAATGGTGCCGGAAAACCCGTACTGTTGCAGCTGCTGCACGGCTGTGGCGTTGGTGATATTGCAAAAAGGGCCTGCCCACAGGTTCAGCGTTTCCGGATGGGCAAACAGGCTGATCTGCCATATTGCATTGAGAACAAAGTTTTTTGCCCCTTTTTTTACGGCTGCCATAATATACCTTTGGCACAGGGAGGCATCTTCCACAAATAAAACCGGATCAAGCCACAGCCAGGTTTTGCCGGGCGGTCTGCCGGCGTATCGGCTGCCGGAGATCCAGATGCCCGGCTCTGCCGACTCTGACGGCTTTGTCATCTTTGCCGTGTTGCCCCGTGATACATGAAGATCAAATAGCCTGTGCTTTTGGGGTCTGGAAGCCTTCCTTTGCCCGGAAGAAAAGAGGGGATCTAAATCCTGTCCTGCAGGCAGCACTTTGGTATGCGCCATTTCATCAACCTGTGATGCCAGATCCAGAAGCAATGGTGCCAGCTCTGAGCCCCTGCGGTCAATCAGATGGACCGTGGTGCCGGATGTCACCTTGTGCCGGGATGTTTTTGCCAGAAAATATTTTGCTTTTTTGGGCACCGCCCTGGTGACATTCTGAATGTCGTGGAAACCATCCGCTTCATTGCCGATGCGCAGCAGGTCCCCTGGAAACAATGCCTCTCTGGAGATAAAATACGGGGTTGCGGGATTTTTCACCCGTCCCGTAAACAACCCGGATGCTGTGGCATCTTTATGGTCAAGGGGATTTTGCACCCTGTGGGACAACAGGTTGTAGTGGGAGAACCGCCTTCCCAGGGCATAATCAAGATATGCCAGGGCCTCTTTTTTGCGGGAGGGCTGGTCCCGCAGCAGTTGAAATGCCTTGACCGTGTAGTATACGTAGTGGGGACTTTTTTTGCGGCCCTCAATTTTCCAGGTGGTCACCTGCGGGATCTCTTTGAGCACCTTGGCAAGCACATCTGCGGAAAAATCCAGGCAGGAAAAATACCGCTTTTTTTCTGCTTTTTGCGCATATACCCGCCGGCAGGGCTGTACACACCGGCCCCGGAGGGCACTTTTTCCGCCGAACCAGGAACTCCAGTAGCACCGGCCCGATACGCCGTAGCACAGCGCACCATGAACAAACACCTCCAGTGCCATATTTTCAGGTGCCCGGGCTGCCATTTCCCTGATCTCATCCAGGGTGAACTCTCTGGGCATCACCACCCGGGTGAATCCGGCCTTTGCAGCGGTTGCCAGGCCGGCCGGAAAGGTGAGGTTGGCCAGGGTGGACAGATGGAAATCACCTGTGAACCCGGCCTGCCGTGCCAGGGGAATCATGGCCAGGTCCTGGACGATCAATGCATCGAACGCCACATGGCGGCACAGCTTGGTCAGTATCCGGAACGCCTTTTCCTGTTCATGTTCCTTGAGGGTGGTATTAAAGGCAATATAGACCTGGATCTGTCTTTCGCGGGCCAGGCGGCTTAGCCGGGAAAGGTCTTCAATGCTGAAATTGTGTGCTTCCATGCGGGCTGAAAACATTTTCAGCCCGCAGTAAATGGCATCTGCTCCGGCAGCCACGGCAGCCAGAAACGCGGTTTTATCTCCGGCCGGGGCCAGGATGGCAGGGGTGTTTCGGATCATGTTTTCCTTTAAATGGTATATTTATTTGATCCAGCAGTATTGCAATTTTGGGGGATTTTGTCAAAATACCATTTCAGATCTGGATATTTGCCATAGCACCGCATACGCTATGGGGAGTGCCTGGTGTTGTCCTGTGAACGGACCGTCAGAGCCGGAGGGGGCCTGATACGATATGCCGAAAGCGTTCAACCAGAAGGCAGGTGCCTGCACTTATGTATCGTTCTCATGGAATCAGGCCCAGGAAGGATCTCGGGCCGGGCATAGCACACCGCCAGGGGCGGGCTTGGTCAATATATTTTAGACGACATCTGCATGTGATTGTCCGGCGGGACAGCACTGTGCCAAAAGAGGAGACCATTTCCTATGATAATTGATACGTTCCCCGGACTGGAAAAAGGGGATCTCATAGGGGTTGCTGCTCCGTGTGCGCGGTTTGACCAATCCCGGCTGCTTCAGGGAATAGACAGCCTCAACCAGATGGGGTTTCAGGTGCGTATTCCCGAAAAAATCTATGAAAAAAAGCGGTATATGGCTGGAGACGATCTGTGCCGGGCAGCGGTGATCAACCACCTGGCTGCCGATCCTGATGTCAAGGCAATCATCTGTGCCAGGGGCGGCTTCGGTGCCATGCGCATGTTGGCCCATCTGGACTGGGACCTGATACGAAACCATCCCAAACTGTTTGTGGGTTTTTCAGATGCCACGGCCCTGCTCACCGCAGTCATGCAGCAGACAGGTCTCAGTGTGGTCCATGGTCCCAATCTGGTATCCCTTGCAGCGCCTGATGCACCGACCCTGGAAACCTTTTTTGCAGCTGTTACAGGCACCCTGACAGGTGTGACAGCGGATGACGGCGTATGCCTGAAACCGGGCCGGGCCGAAGGGGTGCTTGCCGGGGGCAACCTGGCGACGCTGGCCCATCTTCTGGGCACCCCGTTTACGCCGGATTTTACCGGCACAATATTGTTTCTGGAGGATGTGGGGGAGCCGGCATATAAAATTGACCGGATGCTGTCCCAGATGAAGATGGCCGGCGTGTTCACACATGTTTCAGGTGTGGTGACCGGATCATTTACCCAATGTGACCAACAAGAATATCTGCACGAAATATTTGATGATATTTTTGCAGAATACAACATACCGGTCCTCATGGGCCTGGCCTCCGGGCATGGCGGAACCAATATGTCTCTGGCAATGGGGAGGCGGGTCTTTCTGGATGCAGATGCCAGGCTTTTGCAATGGCAGGATCAAAAATGAATTGCAGGCCTGTATACGATATGATGACACAAGGGGTTACACAAGGGGTGTTTCCCGGCGGTGTGCTCTTGTGTGCCAAAGGAGAGGATATCTTTTTCTTTGAAGCATTCGGCCTGGCTGATCTTATGCGCGCGCAGCCAATGAAAAGGGATGCGGTGTTTGATCTGGCATCTTTGACCAAACCCCTGGCCACGGCTGCTGCCATGATGGTGCTGGTGCAGGAGGGCCGGCTGGGCCTGCATACGTGTCTGGACGAGGTGCTGCACAAAGGGTTTGGTCCTGGCAAGGCCAAAATTACCATGGACATGCTGCTGCGCCATACCTCCGGACTGCCGGCACACCGTGCATTTCATACGGTTATTGCAGACTGCGCAGATCCGGGTCAGGCCCTGATAGATGCAGTGCTGGCGGAACCATTGGAAAACCCTCCGGGATCCTGCCAGATCTACAGTGATCTGGGATTCATGCTGCTGTGCCATGTGATTGAAACAGTGACACAGCAGCGCCTGGATCAGTTTGTCCGGGACCGTGTCTACACCACTCTAAAAATAAAGGATCTGTTTTTCATCCACCTGGGCACAAAATTGGGCACAAAATTGGGCACAAAACCGGATATAAAAGATATGTCAGTGGATGAAAACCGTTTGGTATCCACCCGGAACTGTCCCTGGCGGGACCGGGTGCTTACCGGTGAGGTAGAAGATGAAAATGCCTGGGCAGCCGGGGGGGTTCAGGGCCATGCAGGGCTTTTCGGGGATGCCCGCTCAGTTCATCTGCTTTGCATGGAGATCCTGCACGGGATTCGGCAGGAATCCCCGCGGGTTCTGGATCCCCGGATTCTGACCGCTTTTGTGACTAAATATCCGGGCCAGACCATGGTTGCCGGTTTTGATACCCCTTCTGTAAAAGGGTCTTCTTCGGGCCGGTATTTTTCCCGCAAAGCTGTGGGACATCTGGGCTATACCGGCACCTCCTTCTGGATGGATCCAGCTTCCGGCCTGTTGGTCATCCTGTTGACCAACAGGGTTCATCCCAGCCGTTCCAACGAAAAAATCAGAAAATTCAGGCCCGCGATACACGATTGCATTGCCCGCTGTATCAGATAGATGATACCGTCTATTTTATATGAAAGCCGTCAGCTAAGAGCTAAGAGCTAATAGCTAACAGCTTTCCTTTTTGTTGTGCCCGTCAGGGCATGGTCGTTATTAATATGCGGGTATCAGACTTTGTTCTTGTAAAAAACTGGCAATTTTGTTAGCAACTATCATTTCAGGCATGTGTGTCAATTTATTGGAACAGGATGAATTATTGGAACAGGATGAAAATTTTTTTAATATAAAAGAGGGAAAATGAACTTTATATCTGACTCTTTGCTTGGCGCCTTTTCAAATGATCTGGCCATAGATTTGGGAACAGCCAATACACTGGTGTATGTCAAGGGAAAAGGGATTGTGTTGAGTGAACCTTCAGTAGTGGCTGTCAGGACCGATTCCCGGTCCAAAAGCAAGGTTCTGGCTGTTGGAATGGAGGCCAAGCGCATGCTGGGAAGGACGCCCGGCAATATTGTGGCTATCCGGCCCATGAGAGACGGGGTGATCGCCGACTTTGAAGTGACCGAAGCCATGCTCAAGCATTTTATCCGGAAAGTTCATAACAACAGAAAGACCCTGGTACGTCCCAGAATCATTATTGCCGTTCCCTCGGGTATCACCCAGGTGGAAAAGCGGGCGGTCAGAGAATCCGCTGAATCCGCCGGTGCCCGGGAGGTGTTTCTGATCGAGGAACCCATGGCCGCTGCCATTGGTGCAGGGCTTCCCATTACCGAACCCACCTGCAACATGGTGGTGGATATCGGGGGAGGGACAACTGAAGTGGCGGTTATCTCCCTTGCCGGTATCGTATACACCCGTTCTTTGCGGGTGGCGGGTGATAAAATGGACACCTCCATCAGCCAGCATATCAAGCGCAAATACAATTTGCTCATCGGTGAACGGACCGCTGAAATGATCAAGACCACCGTCGGAAACGCGTACCCTGATCCGGATAATCTGGAAACCATAGAGGTCAAGGGCCGGGACCTGGTATCCGGTATTCCCAAGATCCTGGCCATAGATTCGGAAGAGGTGCGTGTGGCCATATCTGAACAGATTGACGCCATTGTGGAAACGGTGCGCATTGCCCTGGAACAGACCCCGCCGGAACTGGCGGCTGATATCGTGGATTCGGGCATTGTCCTGACAGGGGGAGGCGCGCTGTTGAAGAACCTTGACAAGTTGCTCAAGGAAAAAAGCGGACTTCCCATTGTGGTAACGGAAGACCCCTTGTCCACGGTGGCCTTAGGCTGCGGCAGAGCCCTGGACAGCATCGATATTCTTACAGAAGTAGCCATCGACTGATTACATGTTCTCACGCAGAATGCTTATCGCCATTGGTGTGGCATTGTTTGTTGCGATCAATCTGGTCGTCATCACCATGACCAGCCGCCAGACCCTGCCGGTGAGCGGTCCGGAAAAAATTTTCATTACCCTGACAGCACCTTTTCAGATGGTGGTTCAAAAAACCGTCTCCTTTACCACAGCCATCTGGGAAACCTATTTTATCACAGTCCAGGCGGTAAAGAAAAACAGGGTTTTGAAAAAACAGTTGTCTGCGGCACAGCAGATCAAAAACCGGAACCGGGAACTGGCAAAAGAGAATGCCAGGCTGAAAAAATTTGTTGCGTTTACAGCTTCCGTGCCAGGCACCTATGTGGCGGCCCGGGTTATCGGACGGGACCCCTCTCCCTGGTTCAAAACCATCATGATCGACAAAGGGGCAGAACATGGTCTGGAAAAAACGGCACCTGTCATTGTGTCAGAGGGAATTGTGGGACAGATTGTTTCGGTTTCCCCCGGTTTTTCCCGGGTGCTGCTCATAACGGACCGCAATTCAGCCGTGGATGCCCTGGTACAGGAAACCCGGGCCAGGGGCATGGTCAAAGGCAGCAATGAAGATACCTGTGTTTTTGTATATGCCCTGCGAAAAGATGAGATCCAGCCCGGAGAATTGGTTGTGACATCCGGTCTGGATCAGGTGTTTCCCAAGGGATTGAGAATCGGCCGGATACTGGATGTCAAAAAAGATCATTCCCAGTTGTTTCAAGATATCTCCATTCAGACAAGTGTGGATTTTGACAAATTGGAAGAGGTGCTGGTGTACAAAAAATGAACGGGTTGTATTTTTTCATCATCACCCTTTTTTTCATTGTTTTGGAAACCATTGTCTTTCCTTCCGTTTCCTGGTTTTCCCGGAGCTTTGACCTGATCATTGTGCTGGTATTGTTTTTGAGCCTGCATTTTCCCCGCTATGCAGTGGTGATGGCCATTGCCTCCATCGGCGGGATCATGGACAGCCTTTCCGGGGGACCCTTTTTCCTGTATATGTTTTCCTATCTCTGGATTTTTGTTATGGTTCAGCTTGTCAAGCAATTTGTTTTCCAGACAAGCGGCCTGTTTATCCTGGTCATCAGCATGGTGTCGGTTGTTCTTCAACAGGCCCTGGGCGTGTTTTCCGTATTCATCCAGCAGGGTGAGAGCGCGGTGTGGCAGATGGATTTTGTCTTGATGATCCGGCAGGTGGTATGGGGTACGCTGCTGATTCCCCCCGGGGTGTGGGTGCTTTCCATATGGTATGAGAACTGGCGTCATATGGTCCGTATGCTGAAAAAAAACTGGGAACAGAAAGTGAATGAATAGCATGCGTGAACTGAACAAAAATGCAGACAAAGACTGGATTAAACAGCGGATAATGATGGCCACCCTCTGCATTCTGGTGGTGTTCGTTCTGCTGTTTCTGCGTCTGGTGTATTTGCAGCTCATCAAGGGAGAAGAGTTTCGCCGTTTGTCTGAAACCAATTGTGTAAGGATCAAAAGTATCAAGCAGTCCAGGGGATTGATTTTCGACAGAAACAAGGCCCTGCTGGTGGACAACCGGCCGTCATTTGATCTGGTGATTGTCCTGGAAGATGCAGCACCGGTACCGGATACGGTTTCTCTTTTGTCCTCTTTGATCCAGGCGCCATACGCAGACCTCATGGACAATATTCAGAAAGCCGGAAATACCGCTTCCTACAAACCGGTTATATTGAAAAAGGATATTTCCCGGGACCAGCTGGCTGTTGTGGAGGCCCATAAATTCGATCTGCCCGGCATTCAGATCGAAATTGAACCCACCCGTCATTATATCTATCCAAAAACCGCTTCCCATCTTCTGGGATACCTGGGGGAGGTGAACAGAAAAGAACTGGAAAGCGGCCAGTATCCCCATGTGAAATCCGGTGACAGCATAGGCCGGTACGGGGTGGAAAAAAGTTTTGAACCGTTTCTGCAGGGCAGGCGCGGTGGACGGCAGGTGGAAGTGGATGTCAACGGCCGTGTGGTCAAGGTGTTGAAAACCGTGGCACCTGCATCAGGAAACGACCTTCACCTGACCCTGGATCTTTCTTTGCAGCAGGTGGCCGAAGAGATGCTTTCCGACAAGGAGGGGGCTGTGGTGGCAATCGATCCGTCAAACGGTGATGTGCTGGTCATGGCCAGCAGCCCTGCTTTTGACCAGAACGATTTCATCGGCGGCATTTCCAGTAAAAAATGGGGCCGCCTCATGGACAACCCGGGCCATCCCATGACCAACAAAGCGATTCAGGCGGAATATCCCCCCGCATCAACCTATAAAACCCTTACCGCCATTGCTGCTTTGGAAGAAAAGGTTATTGACAGGCATACCACCACATTCTGTCCCGGATATTATGTCTTTGGCAAACGGCGGTACCATTGCTGGAGCAGGTATGGCCATGGAAAACTGTCTGTGGAGGCGGCCATTGCCCAGTCCTGTGATGTGTTTTTTTATCAGGCCGGAGAAAAAGTGGGGGTGGATGCCCTGGCCCAGTATGCCAGAGGGTGCGGTCTCGGAAGAACCACAGGTATTGCCCTGGCCCATGAACGCCCCGGGCTGATTCCCACCTCCTCCTGGAAACGCAGGCGGTTCCAGGAAAGATGGCATGCAGGGGAAACCCTTTCCATCAGTATCGGCCAGGGCTTCAATCTGGTAACCCCGCTTCAGATGGCAATCTTTACGGCTGCCGTTGCCAATGGCGGCACCTTGTACCGGCCCAGGATAGTAAAAACCATTACTGACACCAACGGCAATGTGGTAAAGACAATTGAGCCGGAAATCACCGGCGGTATCCCGGCTGGAAAAGACACCCTGAATATTGTCAAAAAAGGCCTTCTTGATGTGGTTCAGGGGGATCGGGGCACTGCCCGGGCAATTCGCATCAAAGGCATTGAGATGGCGGGAAAAACAGGAACAGCCCAGGTATTTTCCAGAAAAACCGGTGAAAAATTCGACAACGAGACACTGGCAAAAAAACTACAGGACCATGCCTGGTTTGTGTGTTATGCCCCGGAACAGAATCCGGTGATCGCCATTTCAGTGATTATTGAACATGGTGAACACGGCTCTTCGGCAGCGGCACCGGTTGCCGGTGCCTTGGTGAAGAAATACCTGGGTCTGCCTGAACCGGAAACCCGGGAAGAAACATCTGAACAAGGATGACACCTCATGTTTGACAGGCGGCTGATAGAACATTTTGACTGGGGATTTCTGGCGGTGATACTGCTTGTGGGAGCCTGTGGGCTGGTGATTCTGTATTCCGCGGTCAGTGCCGGATGGCAGGGGTCAGGCCTGCATTATCTGTTTGAAAAACAGATGATCTGGATGGGCGCCGGACTGGTTGTTGTACTGGGGATTCTGCTCATCGATTTTCGGGAACTGGACAAGCTGAACCTGGTGATTTATGCCGTGTGTGTCGGTCTTCTGGTAAGCATTTTTTTCTTTGGTCAGGCCGGGGGCGGTTCCAGGCGCTGGTTGTCCCTGGGAGTTGCAAACATTCAGCCGTCCGAGCTGATGAAAATTTCGTTGATCATCAGCCTGTCATCCCTTTATGCCACAACCGTGTCTCCGGAAGGACTGAATTTCAGGAATCTGCTCAAGCCTGCGGTTTTGTGTATGATTCCCGTTGCCTTGATCGTCATTCAGCCGGATCTGGGTACAGGGCTGCTGCTTTTGCTTATTGCCGGATCCATCACCTTGTTTGTGAAGGTTGAAAAAAAAGTGGTGCTTACCCTGGGGAGCATACTGATTTGTATTGTGCCGCTGGTATGGTTTACAGGGCTCAAGGCATACCAGAAAGAGCGAATTTTGACCTTTCTGGATCCGGGCCGTGACCCGCTGGGTACAGGGTATCATATCATCCAGTCCAAAATCGCCATTGGATCCGGCATGATAACGGGGAAAGGCTTTTTGCAGGGCACCCAGAATGCCCTGTCTTTTCTGCCGGAACAGCATACGGATTTTATTTTGTCTGTTCTGGCGGAGGAGTGGGGACTGGCAGGATGTACCGTACTCCTTGTGTTGTATTTTCTGCTGTTGCTCTGGGGGTTGAATATTGCCTACAATTGCCGGAACATGTTTGGATCGATTCTGGCATTCGGTATAACCAGCATGGTTTTCTGGCAGATTTTTATCAATGTCAGCATGGTCATGGGGCTGATGCCGGTGGTGGGGGTGCCCCTGCCACTTGTATCCTACGGTGGATCATCGGTTATTACCAATATGATGGGATTCGGAATTCTGCTCAATATCAGCATGCGGAAATTTTCCTCTGCATGAGGTATCTGTGTTGTCTTTCATTGTGCCCGGAATACAGGTGTTGACACGTTCTACTGATATGAGAAATATTTTCTTATTCCATGTTGACAAATGGTTACCCGGATGGTACTCAAGTCACGATTTGACCGGAATCAGGACTGTTTTTGCGCAAAAACAGTCATCAATATATAAGTGGTTGATTTTTTTAATAATTATTAACTGGCGGAGGGGATTTTATGATAACTGTGATTCCTGATATATCATTGGTGTATCAGATGATCAATTTCCTGATTCTGCTTTTTGTACTCAATCTGGTGCTGTACAAACCTATCCGGAAAGTGATCCTGGAAAGAAAAGCCAAAATGCAAGATCTATCAAACGGCGTTGAAAAAGCGTCTGCAGATCTGGCTTCCCAGGAGGAATCTTACAAAAACGGATTGCGGCAGGCCAGATCCGAAGGCTTGAAAAAGAAAGAAGCCTTTGTGGAGGAGGCATCCAAGCAGGAGCGGGAAATTATCGAGCAGATCAACAAAAAGGCGCAGGCCAACCTGGCACAGATCAAACAACAGGTGACAGATGAAACAGAAAAGGCCCGCAAAGCCCTGGAAGGCGAGGTGGATACATTTGCCAGAGCCATTGGTGAAAAAATTCTGGGGAGGGCGTTCTGATGAAAAAAAACAATTTTGGAAAAAAGGTTGTCATCGGTTCCATTATGGCTGTCATGTTTGTGGCCTTGAGCACGGCCATGGCATGGGCAGCGGCAGCCGAAGGAGAAGTACACAACAACTGGCTGGCCATCGATACCTGGAAAACATTGAATTTTGCCGTTCTTGCCATTGCTTTGTATTTTCTGGGCAGAAAGCCGGCCAAAAATTTCTTTTCATCCCGCAAAAAAGAGATCGCAGAAGAAATAAGGGACCTGGAACAAAAAAAAGCGGAAGCGGAAAATCAGCTGGCGGAATACCAGGCCAAATTCAAAAACCTGGACCAGGAATCCAGACAGATTTTTGAGGAGTATATCAAGCAGGGTGAAAAAGCCAAAGCGCGTATTATTGCCCAGGCAGAAGCACAGGCAGCAAAACTGGAAGATACGGCGAAACGCAATATCGAACAGGAATTCAAAACAGCCAGGACAACGCTGCAGCAGGACATTGCTGCGCTGGCGGTTGAACAGGCTGAAGCAGTCATTCGAGAATCCATTTCAGCAGATGATCAGGAGAAACTGGTTGACGACTATTTGAAAAAGGTGGTGGCATAATGAAAAATCTTGCAGTTTCCAGGCGTTATGCCAAAGCGTTGATTCTTATTGGCCAGGAAGATGGGAAGGCCGAACTGTACAGTGAAGAACTGGCGGCCATGGTGGATCTTTTTGATACCCAGGAGGGCTTTGAAGATGCATTGACCAATCCTCTCTACAACAAAAATGATCGAAAAAAAGTGCTGGAAACCGTACTGGATGCCACAGAGCTGTCAAAGGTGATGACATCTTTTCTGATGTTGCTGTTTGACAAGGGAAGAATCAATTTTCTGCGGGATATTGCCGCATATTACAAGGATCTGGCTGATGAACTCAAGGGTATTGTCAAGGCCAGTATCACCTCAGCAACACAATTGTCTTCCGAAGCGGTGGAAAAAATCCGGGATGCCTTGTCCAAAAGAGTGGGCAAAACGGTTGTTCTGAAGGTCGAACAGGATCCAAGTCTCATCGGCGGTGTCGTCACAAAAATCGGTGATCTTGTTCTGGATGGCAGCGTGAAAACTCAGCTGGTCAATATGAGGGAAACTTTAAAAAAAGGTGAGAGTGTCTAATGGAAATTAAAGCAGAAGAGATAAGCCAGATTATCAAAGACCAGATCAAAGGGTTTGATGCCGAGGTTGATCTGAACGAGACCGGTGTTGTGCTTTCTGCGGGTGATGGTATTGCCCGTGTATATGGGTTGGAAAAAGTAAAAGCAATGGAGCTGGTGGAATTTCCCGGCGGGATTCTGGGGCTTGCACTGAACCTTGAAGCTGACAACGTCGGTATTGCCATTCTGGGGGATGATAAACTTATCAAGGAAGGGGATGTGGTCAAACGGACCGACCGCATTGCATCAGTACCTGTGGGTGAAGCAATGCTGGGACGGGTTGTCACCACAACCGGTGACCCCATTGACGGCAAAGGCCCCATCAACTCCGATGTCATGATGAACATGGAACTGGTGGCCCCGGGGGTCATCGCCAGAAAATCCGTTCATGAACCTTGCTACACCGGTGCCAAGGCGGTTGACGGCATGACCCCTGTGGGCCGGGGGCAAAGAGAGTTGATCATCGGTGACCGGCAGATCGGTAAAACCGCTGTGGCTGTGGACGCCATCCTTGCCCAGAAAAATACCGATATGAAATGCATCTATGTTGCCTGCGGTCAGAAAAAATCCACTGTTGCCCAGGTGGTGGCGGCCTTAGAAGAACATGGTGCCATGGAGTACACAACCGTTGTTGTGGCATCCGCTTCTGAATCCGCTGCCATGCAGTACCTGGCACCCTATGCCGGATGCGCCATGGGAGAATATTTCAGGGACAAAGGCGAACACGCCTTGATTATTTATGATGACCTGTCCAAACAGGCGGTGGCTTACCGCCAGGTGTCTTTGCTCCTGAGACGGCCGCCGGCACGTGAAGCCTATCCCGGTGATATTTTCTACAACCATTCCCGGCTGCTGGAAAGAGCCGCCAAACTCAGTGATGAAAAGGGAGCAGGGTCTTTGACCGCGCTTCCCATCATTGAAACCCAGGAAGGGGATGTGTCTGCATTCATTCCCACCAATGTTATCTCCATTACCGATGGCCAGATCTTTTTGGACAAGGACCTGTTCTTTGCCGGGATACGCCCGGCCATTGATGTGGGGCTTTCCGTATCCCGGGTCGGTGGGGCTGCCCAGGAAAAGGCCATGAAACAGGTGGCAGGCACCCTGCGCCTGGACCTGGCCCAGTACCGTGAACTGGAAGCGTTTGCCGCGTTTGGATCCGACCTGGATGCCGCCACCCAGAAACAGCTGACCCGTGGGGAACGCCTGGTGGAACTGCTCAAACAGCCCCAATTTCAGCCCATTCCCATGGAAAAAATGGTAACCGCCCTGTATGCAGGCACCAAAGGGTATATTGACAAATACCCCAAAGAAGCGGTCTCCAAATATGAAGAAGGACTGTATCCCTTTATTGAAAACCGGTTTCCTGAAATCTACCAGGGCCTGATAGAGAAAAAAGAAATTACCCAGGATATCGAATCCAAGCTTAAACAAGCTTTGGAAGCCTATGATGAAGAATTCAAGGATACCCTCTAAACATATCAGGGTATGGATGCACCTAAGTTGAAAAACTTTTTCACCAACAACAGGCTTGAAAGGTAGATATCATGGCAACATTAAAAGAAGTTAAATCAAAGATCGGCAGTGTCAAAAAGACAAAGCAGATTACCTCTGCCATGAAAATGGTTGCCACTTCACGGTTGCGCGGTTGTCAGACCAACATGGAGCAATTTAAACCCTATGCCTCCAAATTTTCCGAAGTTCTGGGCAGTATTGCCGGCAAATCCAGCGCCGATGCGAGTCCTTTGCTGGTTCCCCGCGAAGAAGTCAAAAAAGTGGTACTTGTTCTTTGTACATCTGACAGAGGACTGTGTGGCGGATTCAATATCAATCTGATTGAGAAAACCAGAAAACTGATCCAGTCCGAGCTGCAGGGCAAGGAGATCTCTTTTTACTGCTACGGTAAAAAAGGCAGAGACTGGGCCAGAAAATCTCCCTATGACCTTGACGCAGAATTTCTGGATGTGGTGGGGGGCAAGATCGGGTTTTCCCATGCCTCTACACCCGGACAGTTGTTGATAGACAGTTTCCTGGAAGAAGCGGTTGATGAAGTATATCTGATTTATTCCGAGTTTCAGAGCATGGCAAGACAGGAACCCAGCGTCAAACAGATTCTGCCCATCCCATCCCTTGCAGAGGTGGTGGCGGAAAAACCTGATCAAACAGATGCGGACTTTCTTCCGGAACATATCTGTGAACCGTCATCTGATGCACTTTTGGGAGAAATGCTCCCCAAAAATGTGTTTATTCAGATATATGATGCCCTGCTTCAGACCTCCACCAGCGAACATGCCGCCCGTATGCGGGCCATGGAAAATGCCACCAAGGCCTGTGAAGACATGGTGGCAGAACTCCAGGGAATTTATAACAAGACCAGACAGGCCGGCATTACAGCAGACCTTATGGATATTGTCGGGGGTGCGGAAGCACTCAAGGGATAACGCGTCATACAATAGCAAAGATTTGCAAAAATATGTAAACAGCTTTATTAGGAGAAGAAAATGGCTGAAAATATAGGTAAAGTAGCACAGGTTATTGGGGCGGTTGTCGATGTAGAATTTGCACCCGGCAACCTTCCGTCGGTTCTTACCGCTCTGACCGTAACCAATCCCACCATCGGGGATGAAGAGGACAACCTGGTTATTGAAGTGGCCCAGCATCTGGGTGACAATATGGTCAGGTGCATCGGCATGGATGTGACCGACGGGCTTCAGCGGGGTATGCCGGTAAAAGATACCGGTTCTCCCATATTGATGCCGGTGGGGGAAGCCTCCCTGGGCCGTGTGCTCAATGTTGTGGGAAAACCTGTGGATGGTCTGGGAGACATTTCCAGAGAACAGACACTGCCCATTCACAGACATGCCCCCACATTCATTGAACAGGATACCACGGTGCGGGTGCTGGAAACCGGTGTCAAGGTGATCGACCTGCTGGTGCCCTTTCCCAGGGGCGGCAAGATGGGCATGTTCGGCGGCGCCGGTGTCGGCAAAACCGTTATCATGATGGAAATGGTAAACAACATTGCCATGCAGCATGGCGGTATTTCCGTTTTCGGCGGTGTGGGCGAGCGGACCCGTGAAGGAAATGACCTGTACCATGAAATGAAGGATTCAGGGGTTCTTCCCAAGTGTGCCCTGGTGTACGGGCAGATGACAGAACCTCCGGGAGCCCGTGCCAGGGTTGCCCTGTCCGCATTGACCTGTGCCGAACACTTTCGGGATGTGGAAGGCCAGGATGTGCTGCTGTTCGTTGACAACATCTTCCGGTTTACCCAGGCAGGTGCGGAAGTGTCTGCAACTCTGGGACGTATGCCCTCTGCGGTGGGATACCAGCCCACCCTGGCGGTGGACATGGGGGAACTTCAGGAACGTATCACCTCCACGGACAAAGGCTCCATCACCGCTGTTCAATGTGTGTATGTGCCGGCTGATGACCTGACCGACCCGGCACCGGCCACCACATTCGCCCATCTGGACGGCACCGTTGTTCTCTCCCGGCAGATTGCCGAGCTGGGAATCTATCCGGCGGTTGACCCCCTGGACTCCACATCCCGGATTCTGGATGCCACCTTTATCGGGGAAGAACATTATTACGTGGCCCGGGTTGTGCAACAGACCCTGCAAAAATACAAGGAACTCCAGGACATCATTGCCATTCTCGGGATGGATGAACTGTCTGATGAGGACAAAATCACGGTACAGCGGGCCAGAAAACTGCAGAAATTTCTGTCCCAGCCCTTCCATGTAGCGGAAACCTTTACCGGTATGCCGGGTGTTTTTGTAAAAGTTGAAGATACCGTAAGATCATTCAAAGAGATCATTGAAGGCAAGCATGATGATCTTCCGGAAAATGCTTTTTATATGGTTGGTTCCATTGAAGATGCCGTTAAAAAGGCACAATCCGCTTAATTCGGAGGAAAATCATGGCCGAGAAACTTTTTCTTGAAGTGGTGACACCCCAGAAGGCAGTTGTCAGCGAACCGGTCGACACTGTCGTGGCACCGGGTACCGAGGGGGAATTCGGTGCCCTCAGGGGACACACGCCTTTTTTGACATCCCTGAAACTGGGAACACTCAGGTATACCGATGCCCGGGGAACAGAGCGGCATCTGTTTGTAAACGGCGGATTTGCAGAAGTTCTGCCTGAAAAGGTAACCGTTCTGGCAGAGTCAGCCGAACGCGGCAGTGACATCGATATTGCCAGGGCCCAGGCGGCAAAGGAGCGGGCGGAACAGCGCCTGGCCAACCGGGCTGCCGGAATTGACCTTCTGCGGGCTGAAATGGCCTTGCGGCGGGCCATACATAGGCTCAACATTGTATCAGCACGCAAATAATGCAGTAATCATTTATAAACAGGTTCGCTTGTACAGTTAGGTGTAAAGGGGTGCACCCACAGGGGCAGCACCCCTTTTTTTGGGCATGCCGCAAACCCAAACCCGGATAATAAAGGAAAGAATAATGGATGCGTTGAGTGTGATCATTCTGGCAGCCGGCAAGGGCACCCGGATGAAATCAGATCTGCCCAAAGTGCTGCACAAGGTGGCAGGCAGGAGCATGCTTTCCTATGTCATTTCCTGTGCCAAGCATGTGACCCGTGATAATATCCATGTGGTGGTGGGACATCAGGCAGAAAAAGTAAGACGGGAAGTGGCGGTCCAATTCGGGGTGGATTTTTGTGTGCAGGAGCGGCTTTTGGGAACCGGTGATGCGGTTAAATCCGCCCTGCCGCATCTGGCAGCCCATATCCGGGATGTGTTGGTACTGTGCGGAGATGTGCCGTTGATACAGCCAAAAAACCTTGCTGATCTGATTTTGGTCCATCGCAGCAATGGTGCCGTGGTGACGGTTCTAGCGACAGATCTGGAAAATCCCTTTGGATACGGCCGGATCATCCAGGATGCGCAGGGGAATATGGTTGCCATCCGGGAAGAGGCGGATGCCAGTGCGTCTGAAAAAAAAATCAGGCGTATCAATACCGGCATCTATTGTTTTGACCGCAGTTTTTTGGCCCGGGCAGTGGAACAGCTGCGGCCGGATAACCGCCAGGGGGAGTATTATCTAACGGATGTTGTGGATATCGGTGTGAAGAACAAAGAAAAAATTGCCGTAACCGTGCTGGCGGATCACCGGCAGGTTTTGGGCATCAACACCCTGGATGAACTTGAAAAAGCACAGGATCTCATCGGGCACATCAAAAAGGAATTGCCTTGACTTTGGCAAAACTTTTGATCTATACTGAATTCCAACTTAATACTTTGTGAGATGATGAAATTGGGTAATGATTCAGTTAAGAGCAAATTTGATGATATCAGCAATAAAATCGATGCGTTGATTGCACTTTGCCAGACACTTCGGTCTGAGAACCAGGATTTGCGGGTACAGATAAAGCGGTTGGAATCAGACCTGGAAGAAAAGAACCAGACAGAGGAGAGATTTTCTGAAAAAGAAGCGTTTATTCAATCAAAAATTGATGCACTTCTGACAAAACTGGACAGTTTCACCGGGTCAGAAGATACCCGATCAAAGGCGTGACCGGAGGGGTTTTTTCGGTAAAGGGATTTCATTGGATGAAATTATCAAAATTGATCTTTTTGGGGAAGCGTTTAGATTTAAGCCTGATGGCCAGGTGAAAAATCCGGAAAAAGTTGCGCAATATGTAACCGATTATATTCAGGAGGCAGAAGCGATGTTCGAAAGCAAAAGCTCAGAACGTAACAAAACCGCTATTCTGCTTCTTGCGGCCATGAACCTGTCCAAGGATTTTCATGAGTTGAAACGGCAACATTCTGAATTTGAAAGAGATGTGGAAAGAAAAATGGCATCTCTGGTATACAAAATTGATAAAGGACTTGAATGAAAACAGTTCGTTGTGACAAACCAACACCCCTGCAATGTGCGTGATTGTAAAATAGACTTTGTCCTAACGCATATATAAAAGGGAGTCCACCCTGATACTGGTGCGCAGGTTCCTCAGAAGCAAGGAAAAGCCTGAAGGTATTATCTGGATGCCCACTTTTGAACCAATGGTTCAAAGCCCTAAACACAACACGGCAATTTGTGGGGGTAACTGCTTTTTTTTACGCAAGTCCTTTTCAATTTTCATTTCCCCACCCTATCATTATCCCATTTTATAATTTGTGAAAAAGTTATGCAGCGCACCTTTTGGTGCGATGAAAATATTCTATGTTTGAAGGAGATATGTTGAATGGAAACCGTACTCTCATTGATTATTGTTTTGTTGCTGGGATTGGGAGTCATTGCATTTTTTGTGCTCAAAAAAAAGATCCACCAGGAAAATCTGAATATAGAGGCAGAACAAAAAAGGATCGTTGAAGAAGCAGAAAGAAAATCAGAGACACTTTTAAAAGAAGCCAAACTGGAGGCCAAATCCCGGCTTCTGGAAATGAAAAGCAGCTTTGATGCAGAAACCCAGGAAACCCGGGAAGAATTGAAAAACGAGGCACGCAGGCTTTCCAGGAAAAGTGAAAAACTGGACCAGACAGAGGATCTGTTGGGAAAAAGGGAAGCTTCGCTTCAGAAAAAAGAGATCGAGATACACAAAAAACTCGATGCGGTTGCCCAGACAGAGGAACATTACAATGCCTTGCTGGAAGAGACAAAAAAAGAGCTGGAAAAGGTGTCCGGTCTGACCCTGGAGCAGGCCAGAGACCTGCTGCTCAAGGCAATGGAGGAAGAAGCCAGGCATGAGGGAGCCGCCCTTGTGAAAAAGATCAACAATGAAGCCAGAGAACAGGCTGACAAGGAAGCCAAGAAAATCATATCCACTGCTGTGCAGCGGTATGCAGGGGAATATGTGGCTGAAAAAACCGTATCTGTGGTGCATTTGCCCGGAGATGAAATGAAAGGCAGGATTATCGGCAGGGAAGGGCGGAACATCAGGGCGCTGGAAGCTGCCACCGGTATTGATCTCATCATCGATGATACCCCTGAAGCGGTAATTCTTTCGGGTTTCAACCCGATTCGGCGGGAAGTGGCCAGGCTTGCGCTGGGAAAACTGATTTCAGACGGCAGGATCCATCCGGCCAGGATTGAAGATGTGGTGGAACGGGCCTCCCAGGAAGTGGAACAGGCCATTAAGGAAGCAGGTGAGCAGGCTGCCTTTGATCTGGGGGTTCACGGCATCAATCCGGAACTGATCAAGGTCCTGGGAAAACTCAAATTCAGAACATCCTATGCCCAGAACGTACTGCAGCATTCATTTGAAGTGGCATTTCTGGCAGGTACCATTGCAGCGGAACTGAAACTGGACATCAAGCTGGCCAAGCGCATGGGGTTGCTGCATGATATCGGCAAGGCAGTGGACCATGAAGTTGATGGGGCCCATGCCATTATCGGTGCAAAACTGGCAAAGAAGTACGGGGAGATCGATGCCGTGGTCAATGCCATTGCCGCCCACCATGAAGACCAGATGCCCACTACGGTGTATGACTATATTGTCCAGGCGGCAGATGCCCTGTCAGGTGCCCGTCCCGGCGCAAGAAAAGAGAGCCTGGAAAATTACATCAAACGCCTGGAAGACCTTGAAAATATAGCCAATGCCTTTGACGGGGTGGTGAACACCTATGCCATTCAGGCAGGACGGGAAATCCGGGTGATCACGGAAAGCGAAAAAATCAGTGATGAAAATGCCACACTTTTGTCCAGGGAGATTGCCCGCCAGATAGAAGAGAACCTGACCTTTCCCGGCCAGGTCAAAGTGGTGGTGATCAGAGAGACCAGAGCGGTTGAATATACCAAAAAATAACAGGAAGTTTTGTCCATGAATGTTTTATCGGTTTTAAAGGAACGGGGGTTTGTTGATGCGGTGACCCATACACAGGAATTGGAAGATTACCTGGAAAATCACCAGGCCACCTGTTATATCGGATTCGACCCCACCGCATCCAGCCTGCATGTGGGAAGCCTTGTGTGTATCATGGCCCTGGCCCATATGCAGCGCTGCGGGCACCGCCCCATAGGGCTTGTGGGGGGCGGCACCGGCCTCATAGGAGACCCGTCCGGAAAAACCGAAATGCGCCAGATCATCACCCGGGAACAGATCGAAGAAAACAAGGCCGGCATTCGGTCTCAGCTGTCCCGGTTCATTGATTTTGACAATGGCCGGGCCCTGCTGCTGGACAATGCCCAATGGCTGACAAAATTGGCGTATATCCCGTTTCTAAGAGATATCGGCCGGCATTTTTCCATCAACCGCATGATAAAGGCGGAAAGCTACAAGGCCCGTATGGAATCAGATGAGGGGCTGACCTTTATCGAATTCAACTATATGCTGCTCCAGGCCTATGATTTCATGAAACTGGCGCAAAACCATGACTGCCTGCTTCAGATGGGGGGCAGTGACCAGTGGGGAAATATTGTGGCAGGTATTGATCTGATTCGCAGAACCCTTGGAAAACAGGCATTCGGCATCACATTTCCGTTGATAACAACCGCTGCCGGCATCAAAATGGGAAAAACCCATAAAGGGGCTGTCTGGCTGGATCCGGACCGGTTTTCCCCCTATGATTACTACCAGTTCTGGGTCAATTGTGATGACGCGGATGTGGCACGGTTTCTGGCCTTGTTTACCTTTTTGCCCATGCAGGAGATTGCACAGGTGAAAACACTTTCAGGGACTGATTTGAACAAGGCCAAACCCATTCTGGCCTATGAAGCCACAAAGATCGCCCATGGTGAAGCCGCAGCCAGCAATGCATTGAAAGCGGCTGCATCCGTATTCGGGTGCATTGATCTGCCAAAAAACCTTCTGCCCGGGTCTACTATTCCCAGGGGACAACATGCTGCTGGATCAGATGCATCCATTCCTGCAACACATATGGATAAAAATGAAATGCAAAAGACATCACTTGCAGTGGATCTGTTCACCAGGACCGGTTTGTGTAAATCCAAATCAGATGCCAGACGGCTTGTCACCCAGGGCGGGGCTTATATCAATGGAAATCGGGTATCCGGCCTTGATCATGCGGTTTCAGTAACTGAAATGGATCAGGGGGAAATTTTGCTGCGGGCCGGGAAAAAAAAGTATCATAAAATAATTGTGCACTGATCTAAACTGGATATTTGCCATAGGTGCATCAGATTTTGCATCGTTCCATAGGGTGTCCTCGTCCCAAGTCCGCCCCTGGCGGTATGCTGTGCCCGGCCCGAGATCTTCCGGGGCCGGTTTTCATACCTTTTTCAGCAAAGGAACCGTTCACCCGTTTACGGTTCTGTCATCCCGGCGTGTCTGCTGGCCCCTCCGGCTCTGACGGTCCTG
>DATFJY010000363.1:0-2997 GCA_035268905.1 Desulfotignum sp. | reverse complement strand
CCGGCGGCAACACTGATATCATCCTGTGTGAACGGGGGATCCGCACCTTTGAGCCCTATACCCGCAATACCCTGGATCTGTCCGCCATCCCGGTGCTCAGGCAGCTCACCCACCTGCCCATTGTGATCGATCCCAGCCATGCCACCGGTATCAGGGAAAAGGTCAGCCCCATGGCCCGGGCCGCAGTGGCAGCCGGGGCGGACGCGCTCATGATCGAGGTGCACCATGAACCGGACAAGGCCATGTCAGACGGTCCCCAGAGCCTGTATCCGGAACAGTTCGGCAAGCTGATGCGCGACATCTACACCATTGCCCCGGTGGTGGGCAAGCACCTGGATTTTGATTATCTGAAAAAAACCGCGCTGATCCATGAACTCGATGAGAGCGCAGCCAAAACCGCCGCCTTTATCGGAGAGTTCGGGGCTTACAGCCACAAAGCGGCTTTAGGGTATTTCGGGGATGAGATCACTCCGGTTCCCATGAAAGGATTTACCGATATTTTTGCCGCAGTGGCAGCGGGCCGGGCCGAATACGGGGTGATCCCTTTGGAAAATTCTTTGTCCGGCTCCATCCATGAAAACTTTGACCTGCTCCAGGCATATGACCTGAAAATCATCGGGGATATCACCATCCGGATTCAGCACGCCCTGATCGCCCACAAGGGAGCAGCCAAAGAACAGATCACACAGGTGCTGGCCCCGCCCCCGGCCCTGGCCCAGTGCGGCAACTACCTGGACCAGTACCCCTGGATGGCCCGGGTGCCGGCGGCCGCCACGTCCCAGGCGGTGAAACAGGTCAAGGACTCCGGGGATACAACCTGTGCCGCCATTGCCTCCACCATGGCGGCCAGGCTGTTTGACATGGCCATACTGGATGAATCCATAGAGGACAACCCCAGGAACTTCACCCGGTTTGCCGTGATTGCAAAAGAATTCAAGGGCAGAAAAAAGGTGTCCAAATCCTCTGTCATTTTTTCCACTGGCAACAAACCCGGTGCCCTGTTTGCCGTGATGAAGGTGTTCTCCGATTACGGGATCAACCTGGTGAAACTCGAATCCCGGCCCGTCCATGGCAAGCCCTGGGAATACCTGTTTTATGCGGACCTGGAAACCGATATCGCAAAACAGGACCTGGCCCCCATGCGGGACCTGCTGGCACAGAAGACCGAGACCTTCCGGGTGCTGGGCCGGTATTTAGGAGGAGTGAGGTATGAGGGGTGAGGTATGAGGGGTGAGAGGTGAGAGGTGAGGGGAAAGGGGGAGCAAGGAGATCCTCACACCTCAACCCTCAATCCTCACCCCTCTAAGAAAACCGGTGTTTTTGCAGAAAATTGTCCTTTCCTCCGATTGTCAGACAAATTGCCGAACAGCTAATAGCTAACAGCTAAAAGCTAAAAGCTAACAGCTAAAAGCTAAAAGCTAACAGCTAACAGCTGTTTTCAAATAAGAGGTTGACTTGGCACAAATGGCTGGTTATACCTGAAATGAAAACAGCTACACCGTAACTGTTTTGTCGCATCGCAGGTTGTTTGTTAACGCCAAATCAAAGGAGATGCCATGGAACGTAGACAGTTTTTACAAAAAGCCGCAATCGGCAGTGTTGCAGCAGTCACCGCAGGCAGTGTGATACAGGCACCGGCAGTGCATGCCAAAAAAAAGGTGAGATGGCGCATGGTCACCACATGGCCGCCAAAACTGCCGTATCTGCAGGATGCAGCAGAACTTTTGGCCAAAAAAGTGGAGATGATGAGCGGGGGCCAGTTTCAGATCAAGGTGTTTGCCGGTGGCGAGCTGGTGCCGCCGCTGCAGACATTTGATGCGGTCAAAAAAGGCTCCTCTGTGCAGGCAGGGTCGGGGGTCGGGTATTACCAGGCAGGCAAGGCCCCGGCAGCCCAGTGGTTTGCCGCCGTTCCATTTGGCCTGAATGCCGCCGGCATGGCCGCCTGGTATGAGTTCGGCGGCGGGCTCAAACTGTGGGAAGAGACCTATGCGCCCTTCGGGGTTGTTCCCCGGCCCGGCGGCAGTACCGGACCACAGATGGCCGGCTGGTTCAATAAAAAAATTGAAACCATGGATGACTTCAAGGGGCTGAAGATGCGGATCCCGGGGCTGGGGGGAAAGGTTATGGCCGAGATGGGATCCACCGTTATCCTCTGCCCGGCCAGTGAGATTTTCACCAACCTGGAACGGGGGGTGATCGATGCCACAGAATGGATCGGGCCCCTGCATGACAAGCTCATGGGGTTTTACAAAGTGGCAAAGTATTATTATTATCCGGGCTGGCATGAACCAGGCCCGTTTGTGGAGTTCATCTTCAACAAAAAAGCCTATGATGAACTGCCCGCAGAATTTCAGGCCATCCTGGATGCTGCCTGCGCCCAGGCCAACAACTGGACCACCCAGGGGTTCAATGCCGGAAACGGACAGGCCCTGGATGAACTGATCAATGTGCACAAGGTGGATGTGCTCCGGCTGTCAGACGATGTCCTGGCAAAACTCAAATCCATCTCAAAACAGGTGGTGTCGGATATTGCCGCATCAGACCCCATGGCAGCAAAGGTGAATGACAGCTTCCAGAAGTTCCAGAAAATTATCGGCCCCTGGGGGGAGATTTCTGAGAAGCCGTATTACCAGAGCCTTGCAGACAGCTATCCATTAAAAGGGTAAGGGCATGGCAATGCCGTCTTTTTTGAAAACAATGGCCGCCGGGATCGACCGCTGCAACGAGTGGGCCGGGCGTATGGTCTCCTGGGTGGTGGTGCTTCTGGTGGCTGTTGTTTTTATCGACGTGGTCATGCGGTACACGGCAAACACCAGTTTTGTGTTTACCCAGGAGCTGGAGTGGCACCTGTTCGGGTTTATCTTTTTGATGGGGGCCGGGTATACCCTGCTCTATGATCAGCATGTGCGGGTGGATGTGATTTACCAGCGCCTGTCAAACCGGGGGCGGGCCTGGATCAATGTGCTGGGATGCCTCTTTTTTTTGTTTCCGGGTGCG
>DATFJY010000362.1:0-2109 GCA_035268905.1 Desulfotignum sp. | reverse complement strand
GGCCGAAGTGCTGGCGGCATCTTTAAAAAAGCGGAGAAATTCTGGGTGATGGTCCCCAAAGGCCGCCACAAAATAGACCTTGGCGGCCCCATACGACAGCAAAGCGGTTTCCAGCTTTCTTTTCCGTTAAAGCCTCGGCATCTGGATATTGTCATGGATGGCTGGACCGTGGAAGGCAGTCATCCCGACGGCAGCTTTGATGCCCAGCTTCAGTTTAAACGAAACGCCCGGGTAGACGATAAAAATCAGCAGGTGCTTGAGACAGGTGTTCTGCCTGCCTTTGCCAGGGTTGAACGAACCCTGCTGCTCGGACTTGTCTGGAAAGTAAATACCCGGATCATCCGTGAAGGAGAAGAAAAATCAAGCGTAAAACTTGACATCCCTTTGCTTCCCGGCGAATCCATCACCACCCAAGGCATCCGGGTAGAGGGAAATACGGCAAAGGTAAATTTCCGGTCCGGACAGAAAATCCTTGCCTGGGAATCTTTTCTGGCCCCCTCGGATAAAATAGAGTTAAAACATGCCGATACCCGGGACTGGACCGAAATATGGAAGGTGGATGTCAGCCCTGTTTTCCATATGGAATACCAGGGAACTCCTGTGATCTTTCATAAAACCGGCACCCGGTGGTATCCCACCTGGCACCCCTGGCCCGGGGAGGCCCTGACACTTACCGTGACCCGGCCCCAGGGCATTGAGGGTCAGACCATGACCATTGAAAAAAGC
The DNA here is from genome assembly GCA_035268905.1 of Desulfotignum sp. Classification (GTDB taxonomy): domain Bacteria; phylum Desulfobacterota; class Desulfobacteria; order Desulfobacterales; family Desulfobacteraceae; genus Desulfotignum. The sequence continues at coordinate 1,383 of DATFJY010000362.1, read as the reverse complement.
CTGCTGACTTTTTCACCGGGCAGGGCATCCACCACGGGCCGGCTGGATCTTACCATCAACAGCAGCCAGGGCGGGCGTCACACCATTACCCTGCCCAAAGAGGCCCGGCTGCAGGAGGTGAAAATTCAAGGCCGAATACGCCCGATCCGGCAGGATCAAAACCAGGTGACCCTGCCCATTGTTCCCGGACACCAGAAAATTGTGCTCCAATGGGTGTCGACCGGTGGTATTGCCACTTTTTATAAAACACCGGTTGTGGAGCTCGGTATGAACAGCGCCAACACCTGTGTGGATATCAAACCCGGCAGCAGCCGGTGGCCCTTGTTTCTGGGCGGGGAACCGTCGGTGGGGCCGGCTGTGCTGTTCTGGTCCGAACTGATCGTGATTCTGATCATTGCCTTTGTCCTGTCAAAAACCGGATGGACACCGTTGAATCTGTTGCAGTGGTTTCTGCTGTTCATCGGCATCTCCATGAATAACCCGGCCGCCGCCATCATTGTGGCGGGCTGGCTCATTGCCCTGGATTTACGGTCCAAAGCGGATCAGTTCACCGGCATGAAGTTCAACCTGATCCAGTTGGGCATCGTGGCACTGACCCTGGCGTCGGGTGCGTGTCTGGTGTTCAGCATCTCCAACGGACTTTTAGGGCATCCGGATATGAACATCCGGGGCAATGGTTCCAGTGCCCACCTGCTGCGCTGGTACCATGATGTGTCCGGCCCTGTACTGCCCCGGACCTGGATGGTGTCCATTCCCATGTGGGCCTACCGGGTTGCCATGCTGGCCTGGGCGCTCTGGGTCTCCTTCTGGCTGATCAATATTCTGAAATGGGGATGGACCAGATTTTGCGTCCCTGTACTGTGGTCCAAAGTAAAATGGCCTAAGCCGAAATTCCGTCAACAGGCGCAACCGACACCGGCCGGCAGGCCCTGGGAACGAACCGGTCCTGACCAGGAAACCGATACCAGGCAGGACCCCGGGCCGGAAAAATAAAGAGTGTAAAATTGATAGTTCCCCCATAATCTGATTCATTATTTAATCAGATTATGGGAGGTATCACGCAGGCGAAAACTCAAACCTTGATTATTGCATTATAGACAAACATGAATAATGGGTGCAGAAAAAAGGACAATAATCAAGTTTTGCCCCCCAGTTGGAGGGGATTATGAGTGAATATTAAGACGCTTCATCCTTTTTCTTGAGCTTTCCGGCCAGGACATGGCGTTTGGCTGCATTAAGTTGCACCTTGCGGATGCGGATGGATAAGGGCGTCACCTCAACCATTTCATCGTCCCTGATAAAATGGATGGCCTCTTCCAGGGTCATGGGTTTAACCGGAGAACAGATGGTCGCCTCGTCTTTTCCGGAAGCCCGCATATTGGT
>DATFJY010000361.1:0-22871 GCA_035268905.1 Desulfotignum sp. | reverse complement strand
ACCGGCCACAGATGACAAAGACCATATCCGGTGCATTGTGGACAACAACCCCAAAGTGCCCTCCCGGATCAAAGCCATTATTGAAGGGGACGGGGAAGACCCCGGGCCGGTCATGGCTGACATGGGCCGGCGGCTGGAAACCTGGGGCGCCGATTTTCTGGTTATCCCCTGCAACACGGCCCATCATTATTATGATGCGGTGCAGCAGGCGGTAGACATACCGGTGGTCAACATGATCGACCGGGTGGTGGAACAGGTGAAAACACGGTTTGGCAAAGAGAAAAAGATCGGGATGCTGGCCTCTCCTGCCGTGGCCATCACCCAGCTCTATACCCGGCGGTTTGCGGCGCTGGGAATGGCGGATATCTGGCCGGATGCGGAACACCAGGACCTGGTTTTCCGTATCATCCGCCAGGTGAAGACCGGCCGCATCTCCCCGGATCTCCTTGGGCAGTATGCCAGGGTCTGTGATCATTTAAAGGAACAGGCGGTGCGGGTGGCCATTGTGGCGTGTACGGAACTGAGCGCCCTGGGCGGGGATCTGCCCCTTGCCACCATTGACGCTTCCCAGGTACTGGCCGAAGAGATCGTCCGGATTGTAAAACACCGATAGAAAACGGGGCGTTGACTGCGCCGATGCCGGGCAAGCATGAGTGTTGAAGAGTTTATCTGTGCATCTGTACCAGGGTATGGAATCAGTAAATCATTGTGCCCTGGCCTGAAGCCACTTTTTGAAAGAAGTCTGGCTTTCTGCTGAAGGCTTTCCAGCAAGCATATCTATTATGCTTATGTTTTCATCGTTTGACCCAATTCTCAACTGTTAAACGGTCAACTCTCTGGAATTCTGTCTCATTGTTTGTTACCAGGGTGATACCTCTGCTTAAAGCATGCGCTGCTATCAGCATATCTAAAGGACCGATGGTTTTTCCCTCTTTTTCCAGATTGCAACGAATTTCACCGTAATAAACTGCAGCATTGTGGTCATATGGAAGAATTTCCAGCGGGGCGAGAAATTCTTCAATCCGCCGAAAATTCAGTTTGGTATGTTTGCTTTTCGCTGCTCCATAATGCAGTTCTGAAACCGTAATGGTTGAAACACCAATGTCACCAATGTCAAATTGTTTGAATTTATGTATAATTTCAATGGGTTTTTGATTCATTATGTAGATGCAGATATTTGTATCCAGTATATATTTAATCAAAACTTTCCCGCTCCTGCTGCTGGATCGGCTGGTTTCTTTCCATCATGAACGGTGAGTCATATTTCAGCAGATTTTTTTCCCAGAGATCCCATAAAGATTGCTTCTTTGAAAGTAAAAGCACACCTTCCGCAACTTTTTTAACATATACCTCATTACCCTCAAACCGATAGGCTTTTGGTAAGCGCACAGCCTGGCTGCGGCCATTATTGAATAATTTGGCACTTTCCATAGTTGTCTTCCCTCTCTCCAGTTTATACCAAATGATATAGACCTGTCAGGCAAATGTCAACTTCTAAAGACAATTGCAGCGTATTTAGGTTCCAAGGCAATGTTCATAAACTATCCACGCGGTAATGCGCGATCCTGTAAATTCTTTTTATGATAAACGCGGCAAAATGATGCAATTATTCCTTGACATATAATCGTATCCGATATATCACATCCAATATGCTTTGAATGGATTGACCTTAACAGAAAGGAAGATGTGCAACCGATGCCTTTGCCTGTAAAAGAAACCCAGATCAGCCGCCAGTCCATACGGGAGGATGTGTATAATAAGCTGCTGAACTGGATTATGGACGGAGTGCTGCGGCCTGGAGAAAAAATTGTTGACAAAGAGCTTGCAGAACACCTGGGTGTCAGCCGGACACCTGTCAGAGAGGCACTGCGCCGGCTGGAAGACAAGGGGTTGATTGATTCCGCCGCCAACCGGTGGACGCGGATATCCCCCATCCCCCCAAAGGAACCGGAAATGATCTATCCCGTGATCTGGACCCTGGAAAAACTGGCATTGTATGAAGCGTCTGTCCACCTGTCCCGTTCAGATTTCAAGCAGATGGAGGCTGCCAATGAAGCGTTGAAAACTGCCTTTGAAAAAGATGATCCTGTGGCGGCATCCAGGGCGGATGGCAACTTTCATGGGGTTTTTATACGGCAGTCAAAGAACGACATACTGATTGACATGCTGGAACAGTTGAAAATCCGGTACCGCCGTCTGGAGGTCAACTATTTCGAAGGCACTGCATACTGGGACAGTTCCATCAAGGAACACGCCGCCATTATTACTGCCTTGAAAAACGGGGACCTGGCCGGGGCGGATGCCCTCATTCATTCCAACTGGGAGCGGAGCCTGGAGCGGTTCAGGACCCTTGATACAAACAGGGATACCCATGCAAATTGATTTTCAAAAGGTCCTGGCCCGGGCAGATGCCTGTCAGCCGACCATGTGCAGTTTTCTCAGGGATCTTGTGAAAATTCCCAGTGAGAGCCGGCACGAGGCAGCCATTATTGCGCGTATCAGACAGGAAATGGCTGTCACAGGATTTGACCGCATCGAGATCGATCCCATGGGAAATATCCTGGGATATGCAGGCACGGGACAGCACCTGATTGCCATGGATGCCCATGTGGATACCGTTGGACCGGGCCGGATGGACAACTGGTCCTGTGATCCCTATACCGGGCATGAAACAGACACCACCATCCATGGACTGGGATCCAGCGACCAGGCCGGCGGTATGGCCGCCATGGTCTACGCTGTAAAAATCATGAAAGAACTGGACCTGTTATCCGGTATCACGCTGCTGGTGACCGGAACGGTCATGGAAGAGGTGTGCGACGGCCTGTGCTGGCAATACCTTATTGAAGAATCCGGGATACGCCCCGAATTTGTCGTATGCACGGAACCCTCTTCCGGCTCTATCCGGCGGGGCCAGAAAGGGCGTATGGAGATGAAGGTCTACGTGCCGGGAAAAAGCGCCCATGGCTCCACACCGGAAAAAGGAGACAATGCTATTTTCAAAATGGCGAAAATCCTGGGAGAGATTGAAGCGCTCGCAGCCGGTCTGGCAGAAGATCCCTTTCTGGGAAAAGGGACACTGACAGTGTCTGAGATTTTTTCCACGGCACCTTCACGCTGTTCCGTGGCTGACAGCTGCTGGATATCCCTGGACCGGCGACTGACCGCAGGTGAAACCATTGACAGGGCAGTGGAAGAGATCAAACAGCTGCCGGCTGTCCAGGCAGCCGGCGCCCTTGTGACGATTTACCGGTACAATGATCCTGCCTATACCGGCCTGGTGTATCCGGCCAGGTGCGCCTTTCCCTCCTGGAAAATCGATGAAACCCATCCCGCCTGCCAGGCCCTTGTGAACGCCTACACCCGTCTGTTCAACAAAACACCGGAGATCGACAGCTGGGCGTTTTCCACAAACGGGGTCGCCATCATGGGAAAACATGGCATCCCCTGTATCGGGTTCGGTCCCGGAGAGATCGATCAGGCCCATGTTGCCAACGAAAAAATAAACAAACAGGACCTGGCGGCAGCGGCAGCTATGTATGCTGTCATACCCGGAATATATTTAGAACAGATGAAAAAGGAAACGCCATGATTGATTTGACCATCGACAGCCGGACACTGGACAAGAACATCGCGTACTGCAAAAAGAAACAGATCGTCCTGCCGACCTTCGACATGATGAAGCATCCGGAAACAATACCGGAAACAATCATGGCACAGCTCAGGTGTATCGGACTGTGGGACCTGCATTCGGCCAACCTTTTCAGGATCACATGGAAAAACGAACAGAAAGATGCCGGCGGCCTGTTCGGCAGCCCGAACCACATCGTGCTGCCGCCGGAACTCACTGGGTGCCGGGCCCCCATCATCATGCTCACCGGCCGCTGGTTCCCCACCGGTGCCCACAAGGTGGGGGCCACCTACGGATGCCTTGCCCCAGGACTGGTGACCGGGCAGTTCGACCCGCAGAAAACCCGGGCCGTGTGGCCCTCCACCGGAAACTACTGCCGCGGCGGGGCCTACATTTCTGCCCTGCTGGCCTGCCAGGCCATTGCCATTCTTCCCGAGGAGATGTCCCGGGAACGGTTTGAATGGCTCAACAAAATTGCCGGTCAGGTGATTGCGACCCCCGGATGTGAATCCAATGTCAAGGAGATATTCGACAAGTGCTGGGAACTGCGGAAATCCGGAGAAGACTTGCAGATTTTCAACCAGTTCGATGAGCTGGGCAATCCCCTGTGGCACTACACGGTCACCGGGAGCGCCGTCAAGGAGATACTGGACAGTTATTTGTCCGGCAGCCGGCGGTTTTCCGGTTTCATATCATCATCAGGCTCTGGCGGCACCCTGGCTGCCGGTTATTTTCTCAAGACACAATACCCAGGCTCCCGCCTGGCAGCGGCTGAAGCCCTTCAATGCCCGACCCTTCTGTACAATGGATTCGGCGGGCACCGGATCGAGGGTATCGGGGACAAACACGTGCCCTGGGTCCATGACTGCAAAAACACCGACTTTGTCATTGCCGTGGATGACGAGATCCCCATTCGCCTGCTGCGGCTGTTCAACGACAAAACAGGTAGAAAAGCCCTTGTTGAAAAGGGACTTTCTCCTGAGCTTGTCAACCGCCTCGATCTGCTGGGCATATCCGGCATTGGCAATATGGTCGCGGCCATTAAATATGCCAAATATAATGAACTCACCGAAAACGACTGCCTGGTGAGTATTGCCACGGATTCCATGCAGCTCTATGCATCACGGCTGGCTGAACTGGTATCCGAACGGGGCGAATACACTGACATCGATGCCTGGATGGATATCCAACTTCTGGACAGCATCGGCATCGACCATGTCAGGGAATTGGCCTACTATGATAAAAAGGCGATCCACAATCTCAAATATTACACCTGGATCGAACAGCAGGGCAAATCAGTGGAAGAACTGAACGCCCAATGGTATGACCACCACAATTACTGGGAAACAACCTTTCACCAGGTTGAAGCCATAGATGCACTGATTACTGAATTTAATGATCGGGTAGGCATCATTTAGGCCTGACCGGAATTAAGGATTTTTTTAAACCCCAAATTAGTAAGGAGATTACTATCATGAAACGATTGATTATTTTAGGCATCATGCTCTTCAGTATTGTTATGATCCAGAGCCCGTGGGCAGGAGAGTACCAGGGCCCCATACTCAAGGCAAAGCTGGCTACCGCAGATCTTGAAGGAGATTTCATGACGGTGTGGTCCCAGAAATTTTCCCAAGAAATGAACGCCTGGTCAAACGGCAAGATCGACATCGCCGTTTTCCCCTATGGTTCTCTGGGGGATACCCGGGACATCAATGAGCTGTGCCAGCTAGGCGTGACCGAGTTTGTGGTCACCGATTATGCATGGATCAGCTCCTTTGTGCCTGAAGCCCAGGTGCTGGCGCTTCATTTTATCTGGCCCAGGGAAAGGGCGCCCGAAGTCCTGGCATGGGTGGTCAAGAATGGCCAGTTCATGGAAAAACTGGAAAGCGCCTTCAGGAGAAATGACCTGGTACCGCTGGGCATTGTCTGGCAAGACTGGATGTGGATCACATCCAAGAGCCCCATCAACGAGATGAAAGACCTTAACGGAATGAAGTTGAGGTTAATGTCCTCCAAGCTTCTGGTTGATCAGTGGAAAGCCTATGGCGCAAGTCCCACCCCCATGAGTTTCGGTGAGGTATACGGCGGCCTTCAGATGGGATTGATCGATGCCCAGATGAATCCGATTTTTGCCGATTACAGCATGAAATTTTTTGAGGTGACTGATTTTTTCACCTTGACCTATGCAGAGGCATACCTGGGGATTCCCACCATGAACAAGGCTAAATTCGACGCAATGCCTGAAAATGCCCAGAAAAAGATGCGTGAATTCTGGGAAAATGCCACCATTGCATCGGCTGAGTGGATCCAGAAAAGAAACGCCGAAGACATGGAAAAGATCAAGAAGGAACGGCCCGTGATAAAGTTTACTGAGCTGACAAATGAAAAAATTGAAGAGTTCAAGACCATCGCGGAGAATAACTATGACCGGTTCGATGACATTGGCGGACCAGATGCAAAAATCGTCAGACAGGCCCTGCTCAAGGACATTGCCGATGCAAAAAAAGCACTGGGCATGACGGAGTAAAAACACAACAACCCGGTCCTGGTGTCCGCGATTCGGCCGGCTGTCTTTCGCGGACACTTTCAGTTAATTTTTTTGACTGGAACAGGACCACAACACCCCGGAGGGACCCATGAACGAATCGGCATTGAATACTGTCAAAATGGTTGGCCAAAGAATATCCAGTGTGGCGGGTGCCATTGTCAACGCTTTTGAGGTTTGCAGTCTGGTCCTGTGCGTGGGGGCACTGACCGTTCTTCTCATTGCCAATTTCATTGCAAGGGAGTTTTTCACCAGCATCTATTTTGCCGAAGAGATTTCCGAGTTCCTGGTTATTTTCACTACCTTTGTGGGAGTCAGTTACGGGGTCAGGCGGGCCCGCCACATTCGAATGGGGGCTATTCTGGACATGATGCCGAAGGCAATAGAAAAGTTATTGATACTTTTGATTTCAGCGGTCAGTGCATTTGTGATGTTCTTCATGGCGAGCGCCTCTTGGGAGTACCTGATGCACAGCCTGCACAAAGCCCACGAAACCCCGGCCCTTAAACTCCCTTACTGGATATTTTATGTCATCATGCCCGTCGGGTTCTTCATGGCCGGCCTCCAGTATATCCGTACCATCATAAAAAACCTGACGGAAAAAGAAACCTGGATGTCGCCGGAACAGCAAACGGAATATGAGACCGAGATCCAATAACCGGTAAGAAAAGGAGACAAGGAAATGACATTGTTTGCAATCAGCATGGTCTCTATGCTGCTGCTGGGGTTTCCTTTCATGGTGGTCCTTCTCGGGTCTCTGATTCTGTATATCACCGTATACATGCCGGGGTTCAATTTTCTTGTCATTGTCCAGCAGGTGTTGACCGGTGTAACCCCGCCAGCCCTGGTATGTGTTCCCATGTTTATCTTGGCTGCCAATATCATTACCTCCGGTAAATCTGCCGAAAAACTCATTGAGATGGTTAAGTCTTTTGTCGGACATGTCCCGGGGGGGCTGCCTATCACCGCCAATGCCTGCTGTACCATTTTCGGCGGGGTTTCCGGTTCGACACAGGCAACTGTGGCAGCCATCGGGGGTACCATGCGCCCCATGCTGCTGAATGCCGGATATCCCAGTTCATTCACACTGGGTCTGATTATCAACGCCAGTGATATTGCCTATCTGATCCCACCGAGTATCGGTTTCATCGTATACGGGGTTGCGACCAGCACCTCTATCGGAAAACTTTTCCTGGCAGGTATCATTCCCGGGATTCTCGTGTTCAGCCTGTTCTCTTTGTACTCATTTTTCTATTCAAAAATTCACCACATCGGGCTCTATCCTCGGGCGGGACTGGCACAAAGAATCCGTGCCATCCGTCAGGGGCTGCCTGTGCTGGGATTTCCGCTGCTCATCATCGGCGGGATCTATACCGGCATCTTCAGCCCCACGGAAGCAGCGGCCGCCTCAGTGGCTTATGCCCTGGTTCTGGAGAGCGTTCTTTACCGAAGCCTGACCGCCAAGAAAATAATAGATGCATTTCTCCAGACCGGCATTATTACCGGTGTGGTATTTATTCTGGTGGGTGCCGGCCAGGCGTTGTCATGGCTGCTCAGTTTCCTCCAAATTCCCCAGCAGATCATGCCGGTTGTCCTCGGGGCCGATCCGACCAACCTGCGGATCATTTTTGTGATCATTGTGGCCTATTTTGTTGCATGCATGTTTGTGGACCCCATTGTGGCCATCTATGTCCTGAGCCCGATTTTCAAGCCCTACGTGGTATCCAACGGGATCGATCCGGTTCTGCTGGGAACTCTGGTCTGCCTGCAGACAGCCATCGGTTCTGCCACACCCCCTTTTGGATGCGATATTTTCACAGCCCAGTTGATATTCAGGCGGCCGTATATGGAGGTGATTGGCCACACCCCCCCTTTTATTATCATTCTGCTGATTGTCACCGCACTGCTGGTGACGTTTCCCTCGCTGGCACTGTTTTTACCTAACTCCGCTTTTATGGGATAGAGTGATTGGCATGAAAACCAGAGGAACATATACCATGCATTTTTCCAATACGGCACTTTTTTCAGGCAATAGGAGGTCCCTATGCTGACCGACAGGCAATATGAATCCTTTGAAATCGTTTTGGACCACAATCGAGACCCCCGGCCTGATAAGGTCCATATCGGTTTGGTTCAACTATCCACCGATCACACCCTTGAGACGGAATGGGCAAAACTGTCGGGATCATCTGCCATGGTTTTTTCCAACCGGGTGTATTACTCCAGCGTGCTGACTCCCAAGGCACTCAACGATATTGCAGCAGGAATCACCCGGGCTGCCGAAATGATCGCATCCGGCCTTTCCATGGATGTCATGGCCTTTGGATGCACCTCGGCATCAATGGTCATTGGAAGCCGGAAAATCGAAGCACTGCTGACTGCCCACCACCCGGGCATTCCCGCTACCAATCCCTGGGAAGCGGCCAAGGCGGCATTCTCCCATTTGGGTGCCCGGAAAATCGCCGTATTTTTACCCTATCCCACGGAAGTGAACTTTCCTTTGTACCGGGAGTTGTGCAAAGAAGGGTTTGAGATTCCGGCTATCGGAGCGCTGCGGATACCCAATGACACAGATATTACGGCAGTGTCCAGGGATTCCTTGTTCAAGGGTGCAGAAAAGCTGCTGCAGCAGGCTGATGCGGATGCCCTGTTCTTTTCCTGCACCAACCTGCGGGTCCTGGACCATATCTCGGCCCTGGAATCACAATTTGGTCTGCCAATTGTCAGCAGCAACCAGGCCATGTTCTGGCACGCCATGACTCTTGCCGGCAAACCGCCGCAATGTAAGGGATACGGCCGGTTGCTAAACGGATCAACATACTGGGGCCGCTGACCATATGACACATTTACATCAAAAAGGAGATGTGCGCAAATCATGCACAATCACATCTTGACCACGGACATTGAAATTGCCAAAATTATTCAAGACGAAACCTTGCGCCAGGAGAACGGACTGGAACTGATTGCCTCGGAAAATGTTGCCAGTCCGGCGGTCATGGCCGTCCAGGGCAGTGTCTTTACCAACAAATACGCGGAAGGCTATCCCGGCAAACGGTATTACGGCGGCTGCACCTTTGCCGATGCAGCGGAAACCCTGGCCATCGAGCGGGCAAAACAGCTCTTTAAGGCCGACTATGTCAATGTGCAGCCCCATTCCGGATCCCAGGCCAACATGGCCGTGCTCATGTCCGTCATCAAACCTGGTGATACGGTTCTGGGAATGGACCTGTCCCATGGCGGACATCTGACCCATGGCAGCCCGGTGAATTTTTCCGGGAAACTCTACCAGTTTGTCCATTACGGGGTCTCCCGTAAAACCGGGGCCATTGATTTCGACCAGGTGGCACATCTGGCCGCCACCCACCGCCCCCGCGTGATTATCGCCGGTGCCAGCGCTTATCCCCGGATTATCGATTTCAACCGGTTTGCCCAGATTGCAGCCGACTGCGGGGCCATGCTCATGGTGGACATGGCCCACATCGCGGGTCTGGTTGCCGCCGGCCTTCACCCCTCCCCGATCCCGGTATCCGATTTTGTGACCACCACCACCCACAAGACGCTGAAAGGACCCCGGGGCGGCATGATTTTGGCCAAAGCCGAATATGCCGCTACCCTGAACAGTGCCATTTTCCCCGGCATTCAGGGCGGGCCACTCATGCATGTCATTGCGGCCAAGGCGGTTGCCTTTAAGGAAGCGATGTCCGATACTTATCGCACCTATCAGCAGACCGTGGTGGATAATGCCGCAGCCATGGCCCGGGTCTTTCAGGAAGAGAATATTGCCATGGTTTCCGGGGGAACGGACAATCATTTGCTCTTACTGGACCTTACCGGTCTGGGAATCACCGGTAAGGAGGCCGAAGCCCTCCTGGAGCGTGCCGGTATCACCGTGAACAAAAATGCGGTCCCGTTTGAAACCCGCAGCCCTTTTGTGACCAGCGGTATCCGCATCGGTACGCCGGCTGTCACCTCACGGGGTATCAGGGCACCGGAAGCCCGAACCATTGGATCCCTGATTGCCGGCATTTTGAAATCTTCAGATGATGAAACGGTTATGAAAAAGGCCCGGGGGACTGTGGCAGACCTCTGCCGCACCTTTCCCTTATACCCTTAATGATAACGGAATGGAGCGTTTACCCATGCAGACAGCAGCAAGAGGCTTTGAAACAAAAGAATTTGAATTTCGCACCCGTAACGCCCAGCAAATGATGCACACCCTTGAGCTGGATGCCCTTTTTTTAACCACGGAACCTAATGTAAGGTATTTTTCCGGATTTTTTACCCAGTTCTGGGAAAGCCCCACCCGGCCCTGGTTTCTTATCATTCCTGCCACCGGAAAACCCATTGCGGTTATCCCGGAAATTGGTGCCAGCGGCATGGCTGCCACTTGGATAGACGATATTCGGACATGGGCATCCCCCCACCCGGAAGATGACGGTATCTCTCTTGTGGCCGGTGTGCTCAATTCTCTGCCATGCCGGTATGGCAGGGTGGGGGCCACTTTGGGCGTGGAATCCTGTATCAGGATGCCGTTCAGCCATTTCATGGACCTGTCCGGCCGGTTAACATCCATGCAGTTTGTGGACAGTGCCCCCCAGATCCACCAGCTCAGGTCTGTCAAATCCCCTGCGGAAATCGAAAAAATCAGGGCTGCCTGCGATAGCACGCAAGAAGGATTCGCCAATATCCCGTGCCATGCCGCCGCCGGCCAGACGGAACGGCAGATTCTGAAGCGCATGCGTATCGATATGCTGGAAGCGGGCGCGGACAGTGTCAAATACCTGATATCCGGGTCTGGGCCGGATGGCTATGATAGCATCATTATGGGGCCGACAGACCGGGAACTGAAAGAGGGGGATGTCCTGATTATCGATACCGGTGCGATTTATGATGGGTATTTCAGCGATTTTGACCGGAACTTTGCGTTTGCCAGGGCTGGTGAGGCCACCTTGCGAGCCTACAGGACAGTTTATAAAGCGACGAATGCGGGATTCATCGCTGCCCGACCAGGTGCAACCACCACAGATATCTACCATGCCATGTGGTCGGTGATGGAAAAAGCCGGCGCTCTTGGAAACGATGTGGGACGTCTGGGCCACGGCTTGGGAATGCAGCTGACCGAATGGCCGTCCATCACCGCCCATGACCACACGCCCCTTGTCCCCGGCATGGTGCTGACCCTTGAACCGGGCATGGTCTATGCCCCCGGAAAATCCATGGTCCACGAGGAAAATATCGTTATTACGAAATCAGGTGCGGAATACCTTTCCAACCGTTGCTCCCCTGAACTGACCATCATCGGCTGACAGCAATTAGCGGCTCGGATCGACGGGCTGGGGGGGGATTCATATCATAGTGGCCAGGCGGTAAGGTCTGATATCAAATAAATTCTTCCAAAAATTATTCATCATAACAAAGTACAACGCCTGTCGCCTTTTCAATCCCGTTTATACGCAGCATTCTTTTCAAAAACTCTTTAAAATACATAGTTACAGTTATTGCCCTTTGATATCCGATATGGGATTTTAGCCTCTAAAATACTGGACCGTTACCCAAAGCAAAGCAGGGATAACAGATTTCACAACAGTCTGGATAGTTAGCGGTACTTTTTGCTGCAGGTTTCAAAAAGTTTGCGGAGAAAGATGGGTGAATAAGACGACAATTGCCATTGCTGAAGACCATCCCATGGTCAGAAAGGCGGTTCTGGATACCCTGGAAAAGGAAAACTGGATCCATACCATCGGAGCGGTTGAAGATGGGTGTGAACTGATGGTATTGTTAAAAAAAACAGCGCCGGATGTTGTTCTAATTGATCTGAAAATGCCCCGGATGAACGGATATGATCTGATACGGGCTATCACGGCGCAATATCCGGAGATTAGAATTCTCGTTTTTTCCGGTTATTTGAACCGTTTTTCCCAGCGGCGGGTCAAAACCCTTGGTGCCCATGCCACTATCTGCAAAACAGAATCCTGCCAGACCATTGTCAGGGCCCTTAGAGAAGTTATCAAGGGAAATTCCTTTCATTCCAAATTAGATTATATAAACCGGGATATGGCTGCCTGGGAAAATGATAATGGATTGACCGGCCGTCAGAACCAGATACTGGACATGATCGGCCATGGGAAAACCACCCGGGAGATCAGCCAATATTTGGGTATCTCCCCATGGACCGTGGACAAACACCGGTCCAATATCAAGGATAAACTCGGGTTAAGAACCCTGGCTGAAATGATCCGGTATGCCATTGAAAATAATGAAGAGGACAGATAATACCTTGGTATTGATATCTATGACAGTATCTTTGCCGCACAAAAAATACAGCATGATCGTCGTGGGACAATCCAATGGGCAATGATAATGAACATATACTGGTTATTGATGATGAACCTGCAATTTTAAAGGTGTTGAAAAAAATGCTGAACCCTGAGGGGTTTGAAGTGGATACCGCCAAAAGCGGGCTGGAAGGTCTTGCCAAGGTCCAGTTACAAACATATGACCTGTTGATCACTGACATCAAAATGCCGGGTGTGTCAGGCATACAGGTGGCCCGGGCAGTCCGTGAAATAAAGGCCGACACCCTGCCGGTCATCGGCATGTCCGGTACACCCTGGCTGCTGGACAGGGACCTGTTTGACGATGTACTCTCAAAGCCGTTCCTGAGAGCGGATTTGCTGGCAGCCGTTACCCATACCATAAAACACCGGGAGCAAAAATTTGAGCCGGAATCTTTATAAATTGCGGCTGTGCCGGCAAAACAAGATGGCCGGGATCCCCGTCAGACATCCCTTAATATAAAAACGGGCTGTATAAATGTCCCTTAATCCACCATCTGTCTGCTTGACCAGAGATCCTGAATAGGGTAAAGCTGCAGGTATTATCAACCTGTAAGCTCCAGACATCCCTCTGGCGGATTTAAGCAGATCGCTGCCTGTCTTACACTTCAAGGAGACAGGATGCCTGATCATACCCCCATCGGCCCGGATGCCTTATCCGCCAATTTTTTTCAGATCGCCAATGCGGCCCAATCACAAGCCTTGGTTCCATCTGATGCCCTGTTTCCCATTATTCGGCAGGTTCTGGCTGCAGCAGCCGGGGTACTGGATTCTGTGGCCGGCAAATGCGCATCGCCTGTACCTGACTGTGCCAGCGGGTGCAGTTTCTGCTGCCACTCCCGTATCCATGTGATACCCCTGGAAGCGACCGAAAAAAACAGCGAAGAAGGAGAGGTAAGATGATATCTTCTCCCATGCCGGTTCCTGTTTCGTACCGTTTTATGGACATACAGGTCAAGCGGCTGCTGGCACGGTATTTCCTGACTTGTACCAGAGAAGACACCTGCATGGAATATTTTTTGTGGGATGTGAAAACCCGCGGTCTTGTTTCCCTGAACCTGATACTTTCCCATGACCAATTTTCCAAGGGAATTTACATATCCAAATTCTATCCCCAGCTGTTCATGGAATCTCAGCCCAGGTTTCTATCAGCTGCCTGTTTTTTTTTGATGGTGCACCACAGTGCTGGGGTGTTCTGCCTGGCAGACCACTGTCGGATATCGCTTGAAACCGAAGAAAAGGTATTTGACGACTTTTATTCCAGGCTCATTGATTTTCACTTTACCATCACCCGCCACCGCCCGGCCGGCCGGGTCTGCCTCAACGGGTCTTACCCGAGCCTGCCCATCGCCAGAAAAATCATGAATGAGATATAAAATTGTTTCGGTAATCCTGGCGGTGTTGTGATATACTTGCGCAACACTTGACACTTGACAGGGTCGGAAGGTAACTTCTGACACCAGGGAGAATATATGCACACGATGCCAAAGGTTTTTCAAGCACCTGCACCCGGCACATCCAGGGTGTTGTTCTGCGGGGATTGCCTGTTGTTCATCCTGACCCTGGACAAGGAAGCAGCCGGTAATGCCTGGGTCCGTACCAACCTGGGTACAGCTGCCATCGCCCGGCAGGAGATCATCAACCGGGTGGAAAAAAACGAGATCAAGCTGAATGAGGCCTGGTACGATATTCAGATGCAGCAAAAAAGCGCCACTGAATTTCAGATCCTTCTGCCGCTGCACCAGACCGGCTACTTCCAGGCCAAATGCTTTTTTATCCCGGAAAACCAGAGTGTTCCTGTGTGGCCGGAGGGGGACAACTGCATCCTCAATGTTGAGCCGGCCGGTACCTGCTGCGCCAATATCATTTACAATGCTTTTGTCCGCCAGTTCGGTCCGTCCCGATCCAGTGCCGGGTCCGGTGAAGACCGGTCTCTGGCGCCGCTGGTCCAAACCCTGGATGCAAAAGGATTCACCGTGATCCCGGAGTCAGGAAAATTCCGGGATCTCAAGGAACAGGTGGGATTTATTTTTTCAACCCTTGGGTGCCGTGCCCTGCACCTTCTGCCGATTCATCCCACCCCCACCACCTATGCCCGCATGGGACGGTTCGGCAGCCCCTATGCGGCCCTGAACTTTACCGATGTGGACCCTGCCCTTGCCCGGTTTGATCCGGCTGCCACCCCCCTGGAACAGTTCATGGAGCTGGTGGATGCCGTGCATTTTCACAATGGCTACATTTTTTTAGATATTGCCATCAACCACACCGGCTGGGCCGCAGCCATACACCAGTCCCATCCTGAGTGGCTGGTCAGGGGAGAAGACGGCAAAATAAAGGCCCCGGGTGCCTGGGGCGTGGTCTGGGCGGACCTGACCAAGCTGGATTATACCCATACCGACCTGTGGGAGTATATGGCGGATATTTTTCTGCTCTGGTGCCACCGGGGTGTGGACGGATTCCGGTGCGATGCCGGTTACATGATTCCCACTGATGCATGGGAATACATGGTGGCCAGGGTGAGACAGGAATACCCTGACACCCTGTTTCTGCTGGAGGGCCTGGGCGGGTACCTGTCAACCACCAGGGAGATACTGAGCCGGGCTGATTTCAACTGGGCCTATTCTGAGCTGTTCCAGCACTACACCAGAGAAGAGATCCAGGCATATCTGCCCTTTGCCACCCGGATTTCAGAAACCTGCGGCCACATGATCCATTTTGCCGAAACCCATGACAACAACCGCCTGGCTGCTGTTTCACCCACCTATGCCAGAATGCGCACCGCCCTGTGCGCCATGTTTTCCGTATGCGGGGGATTCGGTTTTGCCAACGGTGTGGAATGGTTTGCCACACAAAAAATCAATGTGCATGAATCCCCGGGTCTCAACTGGGGGGCAAAAGATAACCAGGTGGAACATATCTTCCGGCTTAACCAGATACTGAAAACCCATCCGGCGTTTTTCAAGGACACCCGCCTGGCACTGATTCACACAGAAGATACCCAGGCACTGGCCCTGCTGCGGCATAATACGGTCTTACAAAAACACTTGCTGGTCCTGGTGAACCTGGACTGCCAGATGTCCACCATGGTGTCCTGGCATCCGGAGGATACGGGTATTATTTGTGATGAATGGACAGACCTGTTCACCGGCACCCGCATCAGGCCGACCTGCAGCGGAAATATGGCCGGCACCAGGCTGGCACCCGGTGAGGTGATGGCCCTTTCCCCGGATCCGGCCGATCTGGAAGCCCTTGTTTCGGCAGCCCCCCGGGACACCCGGGTGCCGGCAGTGGTGCCGGAAAAGGTGCTGGAACAGAAAATAAAGGCAAGGATCCTGGCTGTGAAAACCGCCCTGGACGGGTATACAGATGTCAGCGATCTGGATTTGGACCAGGCAGCCCGGGACATGTCAGCTGATCCTGCGGGTTTTATCCGGTCTTTGAACCGAAAGTCACAGGAAAGCTGTGTCATCCCTTTTGATGTCACAAAAGACCTCAGGCGCCAGGTCATGGTGCCGCCCGGATATTTTCTGCTGGTGAAAAGCCCTGTGGGTTTCCGGGCGGAAATCCTGGATCCTGCTGATGCCGGGATCCGTTCCCTTGGTTATGAGGAGGGACTGCCCCTGGCAGACGGCTGTTTTTTTGCACTTTTTCTGCCCAGGGATGTGAGAAAGAAACACAAATCCTGTGATCTGCACCTGCGGCTGTTTTATGCCGAAGAAACCCGGAAGGAAAAAGCAGCGGTACTGTTTCTGGCCCCTTTTGACACCCTGCACCTGCGGACCACCTTTACGAGAAGAGACATTGCGGCAGATCCCGGTCTTACCCTGCTGGGTACCACCCCCACCGGGGGCATGATGCGGGCCCCGGGTGACTGGGGAGCGCTTCACAGCCGGTATGACGGCCTGCTGGGGGCAAATCTGCATCCTGCCATGCCGGAAAATCGGCGCATGGTGCTGGCCCGCTGCAGGATCTGGGCTATTTTCCAGGGATATTCCAGAGAACTGGCAAAAGACTGCCTCCAGAGTTTTGTCTTTTCCTTTGACAATGCCGGGCAGTGGCGGTTCCATGTGCCCACCTCAGAGGGCAAGTATTATGTTCTGGAACTGACCCTGACCATGTCTTTTGCTTCCAACAGAATCCACCTGTGCGTCAGACGGCTGCCGGCAAAAAACAGCTCCGGCCGGTTTCTGGAAGATGCTGTACCGGTGACATTGATTTTCCGGCCGGATATCGAGGACCGCGATTTTCACGAAACCGTCAAGGCCTATACCGGGCCTGAGAATGCCTGGCCTGCAGCAGTGAAACCCCGTGCCGCAGGGTTTGATTTTTCCCTTTCTTCGGGCCGTCTGTTTTCCATGGATCTGGCAGACGGTGTTTTTGTGCATGAACCGGAATGGCACTACATGGTGCACCGGCCCCTGGAGGCCCAGCGGGGGCTTGATCCTGATTCTGATCTGTTCAGCCCGGGGTATTTTTCTTTTGGGTGCAGGGGCGGGGAATCTGCACATCTTGTGGCAGAGGTGAGAGATGCCGATGCCGATGACCAGGCCCGGCACAAAAACATGCATGACCCAGGGCCGGAAACCACGCCGGTATTTGGTGAGCGCTTTGCGCTGGACCAGGCCCTTTTCCACGGACTGGATGCGTTCCTGGTGAACCGTGGGCAGGACAAGAGTGTGATCGCAGGTTATCCCTGGTTTCTGGACTGGGGCAGGGACAGCTTGATCTTCTGCAGAGGTCTGATTGAATTGGGACGGATATCTGATGCCCGGGCCGTGCTGCATCTGTTCGGCCGGTTCGAGGACCAGGGGACCCTTCCCAACATGATCTGCGGTGAAGATGCCGGCAATATCGAGACCTCGGATGCCCCCCTGTGGTTTTTTGCCTGCTGCAGGGATATGATGGAAAAAACACAGGATCCATCGTTTCTAAGCCAGGACCTGGATGGCCGCACATTGCAGCAGGTGCTGGTTTCCATGGCAAAATCCCTTTTGGCCGGGACCCGGACCGGCGTGCGTGCTGACCCTGACACACAGCTTTTGTACAGTCCTGCCCATTTTACCTGGATGGACACCAATTTTCCGGCCGGCTCCCCGCGCCAGGGATACCCTGTGGAGATCCAGGCCCTGTGGTACAATGCCCTTGTTTTTCTGGGAACCATCGATCCGGGCAATGGATGGCACAAAAAGGCGCACAGCGTCAAACAGGCCATTACCGATTTTTTCTGGCAGGAGCGGCTGGGGTATTTCAGCGACTGCCTGCATGGAGACGGCCCGGCAGACAGGGCCGTGCCGGATGATGCCCTGCGGCCCAACCAGCTGCTGCTGCTCACCCTGGGGGCCATAGACCCCGGAAAAATGGCACAAAAAACCGTTGAAAACTGCCTGGAACTGCTGGTGCCGGGCGGGATAAGAAGCCTTGCCGACAGAAAGCTGTCTTACCCCCTGGCTGTTGTCCATGAAGGTGCTGCCCTCAATGACCCCTTTCATCCCTATGCCGGGATATACCAAGGGGATGAGGACACAAAAAGAAAACCAGCCTATCACAACGGGACGGCTTGGACCTGGCAGTTCTCTGTGTTTTGTGAAGCCTGGGCTGCCGTGTTCGGTCCGGACAGCCATACTACCGGCCTGGCCTGGCTGGGCAGCTGTAAACATCTGATGAGAACCGGTGCTGCCGGATATATCCCCGAAATTCTGGACGGGGATTTTCCCCATACCCCCAGGGGCTGTGATGCCCAGGCATGGGGGGTGAGCGAGGCGGCCCGGGTGGTACATAAATTATCTTCGAGGAGCACATGACATTCATGCAGGAAATGCAGATTTATAAAGTCTATCCAGCCATACCCGAGTCGTTGTCCTTTCTGAGTTATCTGGCCAGAAACCTGTGGTGGTGCTGGAATGATGAGGCGGTGGACATGTTCCGCCGGATCAATCCGGTGCAGTGGGAGTCGGTACATAAAAATCCAGTGGTATTTCTCACCCGGATCTCCCAGCGCCGTTATGAAACCCTTTCCAGAGATGAGAGTTTTCTGGGCCATCTGGCACGGGTGAAAACAAAATTTGAAAACATGTTTTCCGATATCCCCCAGATCCAGGGCCTTGATCTGGGGCCCAGGGAGACCGTGGCCTATTTTTCCATGGAATTCGGGCTCCATGAATCCCTGCCCTTTTTTGCCGGCGGTCTGGGGGTGCTGGCGGGGGACCATCTCAAGGCATCTTCCGCAGTGGGCCTGCCCCTGACAGGCATAGGCCTTTTGTTCCGGGAGGGGTATTTCCGCCAGTACCTGGACCATAACGGCTGGCAGCAGGAAACCTATCCCATCATCGATGTGTTTGATCTGCCGGCCCAGAAAATCAGCAATGGGTCCGGTACCGATCTTATCATTGAAATTCAGGGACCCAGGGGGATTATCCGGGCCTGTGTATGGCAGATAAAGGTGGGGAAAATCCGGCTGCTGCTTCTGGACACCAATCTGCCTGATAATTCCGAAGAGATCAGGAACATCACCTCCCGGCTGTATGCCAGCCACGGCGAGATCCGGGTGGCCCAGGAAATTCTGCTGGGCGTCGGCGGCACCAAGGTACTGGAGGCCATGGACATGTTTCCTGCTGTCTGCCATATGAACGAGGGGCATTGCGCCTTTGCAGGCCTTGCGCGCACCTGCCTGATCATGGACCGGTTTGACCTGGAATTCCAGAGCGCATCCCAGATCTGCCGGCGCAGTGCCGTGTTTACCACCCATACACCGGTGTCAGCCGGGCATGATGAATTTGACAAGGAACTTGTAAGGCCTTATATCGCCCCGTATGCACACAAATTCGGTATTTCGGAAAATGAACTGCTGTCCTGGGGGGAAATACCCGGGGCAGGCGGGGAGAACAAATTTTCCATGTTCTGCTTCGGGGTGGCTTTTTCCGGCTATATCAACGGGGTCAGCCGCCTGCACGGTCATGTGGCAAGGTCCATGTGGCAGGGGCTGTGGCCCGGGCGGCAGAAAGAGGAGGTTCCCATTTCCCATGTTACCAACGGGGTCCACATCAACTCCTATATCTCTCGCCATAAAAACGGTTTGCTGGAACGGTATCTGGCATCGGACTGGTCCGGCCGCCAGTCTGATCCTGATCTGGTGGCACGTATCGCCAGCATAGAGGATGCGGATCTGTGGCATGTCCATGAACTGGACCGGTCCAATCTTATCAGGAAAGTCCGGCAGCTGCTGGTGAAACAGTATGAAAGGCGCAATGCCTCACGGAACCTGCTGGATGAGGTGTCAGCAGCCCTGGATCCCCGGGTCCTGACCATCTGCTTTGCCCGGCGGTTTGCTACCTACAAGCGGGCCGGGCTGCTGCTCAAGGACCCACAGCGCCTGATCCAGCTCATTACCAATACGGAAAAGCCGGTCCAGCTGGTGTTTGCGGGAAAGGCCCATCCCAATGACAACGAGGGAAAGGCCCTTATCAAACGTATTCTGGAATTTGCACGACAGTCTGAGGTCCGTCACCGGGTGGTTTTTCTGGAAAACTATGATATCAATATTGCACGGTATATGGTCCAAGGGTGTGATGTATGGCTGAATACCCCCAGAAGGCCCTTTGAAGCCTGCGGTACATCCGGTATGAAGGCGGCTGCCAACGGGGGCCTGAATCTGTCCATACTGGATGGCTGGTGGTGTGAGGGTTTTACAGAATCCACGGGCTGGCGTATCGGCAACGGGGATGATTATGAAGATCCGGATTACCAGGATGAGGTGGAAAGCCAGGCATTGTTCAATATTCTGGAAAATGATGTGATTCCGGTGTTCTACGACCGGGTGTGGGGGAATCCACCGAAACGATGGATCCGGATGATGAAGGCAGCCATGAAAATGGCGATTACCGATTTTTCCAGTGACCGGATGGTAAGGGAATATGCCAACCGGTTTTATATTCCAGCTGCCAGCAACCTGGTGAAGCTCACGGAAAATGGAGCAAAAAAAGCCAAAGACCTGGCCCTGAACCAGTCCCGGCTCAATGCCCTGTGGTCCCATATCCGGTTGTCAAAACCAAAGATCACACCGTCAAGTGATTTTTCTGTGGGAGACAGCTTCAGCATTGTGCTGGAGGTTTTTCTGGGGGAATTGACCCCTGAAGAGGTGGCGGTGCAGATATACCATGGCAAATTGCGGGGGCCAGGGCAGATGGAAGACAGCCGGGCCGAAACCATGGAACTGCAGAATACCATTTCTCCGGGCACCCATATTTACGGATGCCAGGTCATCTGTTCAGATTCCGGACGGTTCGGGTATACCGCCCGAGTTATTCCCAAAGGAGATCCGGTATTGCGCAATACCCCGGGATTGATCACCTGGGTCGGCCCGGACAGTTGAAAATGCAACCATTGACACAACACCTGCACCAGTTGTGAACAGGGGAAGAGATATGGCACAAAAACCAAGAATCCTGATTGTGACGCCTGAAGTAACCTACCTTCCTGAAGATATGGGGGACCGGTCCAATTATTCCGCCAAAGCAGGGGGGCTGGCTGATGTGTCTGCGGCCCTGATTTCCGCCCTGTTCGACCTGGGCTGTGATGTGCATGTGGCCTTGCCCGATTACAGGTCCATATTTGACGGCTGCACCACCAAAAACCACAGCAGAGAACTGGCCAAGATCCGCAAACGACTTGACGAAGAACGTATTCACCTGGCAGCAGACCGGGCTTTTTATTATTTGCACAATGTCTATTCCGGGTACTCCGACATGGACCTGAAGGTGTCTCTGGCATTTCAGCGGGAGGTCATCAACAACATTATTCCCCGGGTGGAGCCGGATATCATCCACTGCAATGACTGGATGACAGGACTGATTCCGGCCATGTCCCGGGAGATGGAGATCCCCTGCCTGTTCACCATCCACAATATTCACACCATGACATCCACCATGGCGGAAATCGAAGACCGGGGAATCGATGCGGCCGCTTTCTGGCAGCGGCTGTATTTCAAGCACCCGCCGGTAAACTATGAAGAGAGCCGGGACTGGAACCGGGTGGATTTTCTCACATCAGGGGTGTTTGCGGCCCATTATGTGAATACCGTGAGCCCCACGTTTCTTCGGGAAATCGTGGAGGACCGCCACCTGTTCGTGGAACCCTGCCTGAAAAACGAACTGACCCATAAATATTATGCCGGATGCGCCACCGGGATTCTCAATGCTCCGGAACCGGAGTTCAATCCGGCCGTGGACGAACTGATAAGGTATAACTACGGTCCCAAGAACCATAAAAAAATGAAGGCGGCAAACAAAACATATCTGCAGAAAATCCTGGATATGGAAGAAGACGTCCATGCCCCGCTGTTTTTCTGGCCCTCCCGCCTGGACCCGGTGCAGAAAGGGTGCCAGCTCCTGGCCCAGATCATGTTCGATATGGTGGACCGGTACTGGGACCAGGGGCTGCAGATCGTATTGGTGGCATCGGGTTCCTTTGAAAAGCATTTCCATGATATTGTCCGGCACCACGGCATAGGCAGGCGCGCTGCTGTCTGCGGATTCAACGAAGGGCTTTCCCACCAGGCATTTGCTGCATCGGATTTTGTGCTCATGCCCTCAGCCTTTGAACCCTGCGGTCTGCCCCAGATGGTGGGGGGGATATACGGCAGCCTGCCCATTGTGTTTGATACCGGTGGGCTCCATGACACGGTCCAGCCCCTGGATCCAGCCGGTGACAGCGGCAACGGATTTGTATTCACCGTCCATGATGCTCTCGGCCTTTCCTGGGCGGTTGACCGGGCAATGGATTTTTATATGCTGGATGACCAGACAAAAGAAACCCAGATCCACAGGATCATGATTGAAAGTGTACTGGCATTCAACCACACCCGATGTGCAGAGGATTATATCAGCCTGTATGAAAAAATGCTCCAAAGACCCTTCCTTGTCTGATCCCGGCATTTTCAATGACCCGGGACTGCTGGCCCATGCCGATACCATTCAGTCCCGGTACCGTGCTGCCCTGGAGATGGAAGAAAGATTGTGTCGTGAAAGCGGCGGCTCTCTGAAAGCGTTTGCCGATTTTCACCTGCGGTTCGGCCTGCATTTTCACAGGGAGAACCGGCAGTGGGTGTTCACGGAATGGGCCCCCAATGCGTCTGATATGTACATTCTGTGTGACAAAAACAACTGGGAGTGTGCGCCGGAATTCCGGGTGCCTAAAAAGGATGGTGACACGTTTCAGGCGTATTTTCCTGCAGACCGGTTTTCCCACCAGGACCTGTTCCGGTTGAAAGTCATCTGGCCCGGAGGGGGGGGAGACCGCATTCCCACAGCAGCCAGGCGGGTGGTCCAGGACCCCCATACCCTGATTTTCAATGCCCAGGTATGGG
>DATFJY010000360.1:0-12003 GCA_035268905.1 Desulfotignum sp. | reverse complement strand
CTGCACTTCATTGTTCTTATGCAGACAGGCCCCCGCAGATCTCGGGCCGGGCACAGGGCACCACCAGGGGCGGGGCCCGGGAAAGCGTGCTGCATAGAACAATCAAAAACCTGGCATGCCTATGGCAAATATCCAGACTAGCATCCAGGGTTTGACATCCAGGCGGTTTCCCTGGTATCTTTGCTGATCATGGAAAAGATGCTCGCCAATACCAGTGGCTGCATACACCAGATCCGGTCTGCTGTTGCACGGGCTGTGCACCCGCCACCCCCTGATCCGGAGCGGTTCGAACCCACTGCTGTCATTGCCCTGTTTTTGTGCCATGCAAATAGTACGGACCTGTTGTTCATTCAGAAAGCGGATGTGGCAGGGTATCCCTGGCGCAACCAGATGGCATTTCCCGGCGGACATGTGGACAAGACCGATGCCGGGCCTTTGGCAACCGCTTTGCGGGAATTGAAAGAAGAGCTGTGCATCCGCCCGGAAAATGTGGAGGTCTTAGGCACCATCGGCCATTTTCAGACCATCAACAACAAAGATATCCAGGCATTTGCCGGCATCTGGAACCAGCAGGAAACCATATGGTTTGATGCAGCGGAAATCAGCCGGGTGTTTCAGATTCCTGTGGCCCATCTGCTGGCACTGCACCGGGAAAAAGGCTATGCCGGGCAGCGCCCCAATGTCATGGAACTGACCTATCCCTTTGAAGATGTGGTGATCTGGGGGGTAACCGCCAAAATTGTGCACCACCTGCTCGAGGTTTTGATCCCGTCGGAAAAAACTGCCTGATCAGTCATTCCTGAAACGCCGCCGCATCCGAAACAATATTTTTATCATCAAAAAAAAGGCCAGAAAAGCCAGCATGCCCGGAAACCAGACATGTTCCGCCAGGGCCGGATCTGCAGATGCCACAGCTATCCCTGTCAGGGCAAACACAAATACCGGAAACAGAAATCCCATCACAATCCAGCAGGCAGGATTGGTATCATACCAGGGGGTTATGGTTTTTCTGAAAAAAGGATTTTTGTCCAGGTGCATACAGAACGGGTTTCTTTGTCTAAATTGGTAATAACACCATATATGGTATTTTTTTATTGACAGCCAACAACATCTTGTCTAAATTGTCACATATACACCACGTACAACCATCCGGGTTCCGGGGTGACACATTGCACGATATGCTACTTTCAATCTGATTTCAAGGGGTGGAACCAATGTTTGAGCAGATAAAAAAACGGGATGGACGAATTGCGGCATTTGATTCTTCCAAAATTACCAGTGCCATTGAAAAAGCAGGTCAGGCAACCGGTGAATTCAACGGCAGAGAAGCCAGAAAACTGACCCTCAGGGTCCTCACACTGGCCCGGGACCTGCAGCTGGGACCGGTACCGGAAGTGGAGGAGATCCAGGACATTGTGGAGCGGGTACTGCTGGACTCCCCGTTTTACAAAACAGCCAAAGCCTATATTATCTACCGGGAACAGCACAACCAGATCCGGAGGATCGCCATCAAAGAAAATGTGGACCTCATGGAATCCTATATCTCCCAAATGGACTGGAAGGTCAGGGAGAACAGCAACATGAGCTATTCTCTCCAGGGGTTGAACAACTACATATCCTCAGACATCACCGCAGAATACTGGCTCAACAAAATCTATCCCCCGGCGGTCAGGGAAGCCCATTACGCAGGGGACATCCATATCCACGACCTGAGCCTGCTGTCTGTCTACTGTGTGGGATGGGACCTGCAGGATCTGCTCCTGGAGGGGTTCAAAGGCGTGGCCGGCAAGGTGGAATCCTCTCCGCCCAAACATTTCAGAAGTGCTCTGGGCCAGATCGTCAACTTTTTTTATACCCTTCAGGGAGAAGCAGCCGGTGCCCAGGCCATGTCCAATTTCGACACCCTGCTGGCCCCGTTTGTCAGAGAAGACCAGCTCAGCTACAAAGAGGTCAAACAGGCCCTGCAGGAATTTGTCTTTAATATCAACATTCCCACAAGGGTGGGGTTCCAGACCCCGTTCACCAATATCACCATGGACCTGAACGTACCTGCCACCCTCAAGGATTCTCCGGTCATCATCGGCGGAAAATACACAGAAGATACCTATGGCGCTTTCCAGCAAGAGATGGACATGATCAATGCCGCCTTTGCCGCGGTCATGATGGAAGGGGATGCCAGGGGCCGGGTGTTTACTTTTCCCATTCCCACCTACAACATCACCCGGGACTTTGACTGGCACAACCCCAACCTGGAAAATGTCTGGAAAATGACCGGCAAATACGGGATCCCCTATTTTTCCAATTTCGTCAATTCCGACATGTCACCGGAAGATGCCAGATCCATGTGCTGCCGACTGCGCCTGGACAACCGGGAGCTGCGCAAACGGGGCGGGGGCCTGTTTGGTGCCAATCCGTTGACCGGGTCCATCGGCGTGGTCACCCTGAACCTGCCCAGGATAGGATATCAGGCAGAAGATGAAACCGGTTTTTTCCAGCGCCTGGACAACCTGATCCAGATTGCGGCAGAATCTTTGAGCATCAAGCGCAAAATTCTGGAAAAATTCACCAATGGGGAACTGTATCCCTATTCCAAATTCTATTTGAGAAAGATCAAGGAAAGTACCGGGGTGTTCTGGCGCAACCATTTTTCCACCATCGGCATTCTGGGCATGAATGAAGCCTGTGTCAATTTCATGGACCAGGGCATTGCCACACCCGATGGCCAGGCCTTTGCCGTGCGGGTCATGGACCACATACGCGATAAGATAGAAGATCTCCAGGCCCAAACCGATGAGATCTTCAACCTGGAAGCCACCCCGGCAGAAGGCACCACCTACCGGTTTGCCAACCTGGACAAAAAGCGGTTCTCCGATATCATCTGTGCCAATGAAGCCGCATACCAGCAGGGCAGTGACCCGTTTTATACCAACTCCACCCACCTGCCGGTGAATTACACGGATGATCTGTTCGAGGCCCTGGAACTCCAGGACCCCCTCCAGACAAAATATACCGGCGGCACGGTCCAGCACCTGTTTCTGGGAGAAGAGGTCAGTGACATTGAAGTGGTCAAACAGATGGTGAACAAGGTATCCAACACATTCAAACTGCCCTATTTCACCCTGACCCCCACCTTTTCCATCTGCCCGGCCCACGGATATATTGCCGGAGAACATGTGCAGTGCGACACCTGCCACGCAGATACGGAAATCTATTCCAGGGTGGTGGGATATCTGCGGCCGGTGGGCCAGTGGAACAACGGCAAGCAGACCGAGTTTGCCATGCGCAAAACCTTTAAGGTGGCATAAACGCCGTGCACATCGGCGGATTTCAGAAAAACTCCCTGATCGATTTTCCAGGGACAGTGGCCTGTGTTGTCTTTACCACGGGGTGCAATTTTTCCTGCCCTTACTGCCACAACCCGGACCTGGCTTCTGGACCGGTTACCGGATCCGGAAGCCAGGATGTACAAGATATTTTTGACTTTCTTGCATCCAGAAAAGGGTTGGTGGACGGGGTGGTCATCACCGGGGGCGAGCCCTGCCTGCAGGCGGATATCACAAATTTTATCCTGCAGATAAAGGATATGAAATTTGCCGTGAAGCTGGATTCCAACGGATCACGGCCGGGGGTGCTGGCCCATCTGCTGGACCGATCCCTGGTGGATTATGTGGCCATGGATATCAAAACTGCCCCCTTCCTGTATCCTGACATCATGAAACCCGCTCTCAGGGTGGATGCCATACAGGAAAGCATGGATCTTATCATGGCAAAGGCCCCGGCCTATGAATTTCGCACCACCTGTGTCAGACCGTTTATCACAAAAGAGATCATGGAAATAATCAGCGGGCAGATCAGGGGAGCACAAAAATATGTGCTCCAGAAATGTTCCCGGAATGTACAAATGCTGGATCCGCAGTTTGCCCGGGAACCGAACCGTTTTTTTTCAGACCTGGAAATCCAGGAACTCAAAACAATAGCTGAAAAAACGGTAAAAACAGTGATCATCCGCTGAGATCCGGCAGGGCCTGCATCACCGCCGAAGCCACCTGGTCCGGCGCCATCCTGCCACAGTGGATGGTCAGATCAGCCCAGGCAGCATACAGCGGGATTCTTTCCGCATACAAATCATCAATGCTTTTTCCCGGCGCAATGGCCACCCCCCGGGTAATGACATCAGACAGCCGGGTTTTGAGGATTTCCAGATCAACCTTCAGGTAGACCCTTACACTGGTCTCCGCCAAATGCTGCATGGTCTCGGCCTTGTATATGACACTGCCGCCGGTCGCAATCACGTGATTGTTGCAGGCAATTTCCATAAGATGCTGCTTTTCGATTTCCAGAAACCGGTCCATGCCGTGACAGGCAATGATCTGGGCAAGGGTTTGCTGCTCTTTTGCCTGGATGAGAATATCGGTATCCATGAAATCGAACCCGATCTTTTTGGCCAGCAGCACCCCCACCGTGCTTTTGCCCACGGCCGGCATGCCGATAAGAACGATATTATTTTTATTTTCCATCAATTTCATCCTGCTATTCTGCACTAAATCATATTTTTTCTACCAATAAATGAAAAATATACATACTATCCCCTATTATCCATTGCAAGCACAAAAGTCTGTTAATGGATATTTGCAATAGCGTGAACGCTATGAGGAGCCTCTGGTGGTGTCCTGTGAACGGACCGTCAGCGTCGGAGGGGGCCTGGTAAAAGATGCCGGAATGGTTTTCAACCAGAGGACGGGATGCCACACTTCATTGTTCGTATGTAAACCGGCCCCCGCAGACCTCGGGCCGGGCACAGGACACCACCAGGGGCGGGCCTTAGGACAGCGTGCTGAACAGAGCGATCGAAAGCCCGGCATGCTTATGGCAAATATCCAGTGCAGTTCCCTTGGTCTTGACTTTCCCGGCCATGGGCACTATTTTATGCAAAATTAACCCATAGCAGCAAAGAATGACAGTAATGGCCCCTTCGATCATCTCCATAGCCGGAAAATCCAATTCCGGAAAAACCACATTTCTTGAAAAACTGATCGCTGAACTCACCGAAAAAGGGTATCGGATCGGATCGGTCAAACACACCCATGACGGATTTGACCTGGACAAGCAGGGAAAAGACAGCTGGCGCCACAAAAATGCCGGCGCATCCGCCACCCTGGTGGTAACGGACAATAAAATAGCCCTGGTAAAAGATGACCTGCGCCCGGATTTCGAAAAAATGCAGGATTATCTATCGGACATGGACCTGATCCTGGCGGAAGGATTCAAGCGTCAGCCCCTGCCCAAGATCGAAGTTTTCCGCTCAAACGGTCCTCATGCGCACCCGTTGTGCCTGAACAGCCCGGACCTGATTGCCTTTGTAACCGATTCAACCTTTACCCCGCCGGTACCTGTTTTCGGCCTGGAGGAGGCGGCAGCTGTGGCATCATTCCTCCAGAAACGGTATCTGGGGTCTGCATGATGAAACCCGTCCCCGACCTTTATCTGGTAACCCTGATTGGCTGGATCTTTTTTGCGGTTTTGTGCCTGCCGGGTAATCCATTGTGTATGGAAGCTTCTGGAACCCATGACTGCATCACCCCCCTGGCGCATGGCACCATCAACTGGAGCACCGGCACGGTGACCGCTGTGGGCTCTGCCCCCCCACGGATTACCAAAGAGGGCAAGCATGAGCCGGACCCCGGAGCAGCCAGGGCCAATGCCAACCGCAGGCTCATCGAGTCCCTCAAACAGATCCGAATACACAACGGTTCCGGGGTGGAAACATATGCAGCCCAAAACGATGCCATCATGGCGGGAATTGAAAAAACAGCCAGGGATGCCGCTATTATCCGCCAGTATTACACCTCGGCCCTGGATGTGGAACTGGCTATCCAAACCCGAATTTTCGGGGGATTCCTCCAGCTGGTGCTGCCGGAGGAAATCCGGCAGATACCCAAGATCAATCCTGAAATCCCCCCCGAGGACCAGGTCGAACCAGGGAAGATTCCCTATACCGGGCTGATTTTGGATATCAGGGAACTGGCCTTTGAACCGGTTCTATACCCGGTCATTGTCAGCGAACAGGGGGATTTTATTTACGCTTCCCTGTTCATCAGCCGGGAATTTGCCGTTCAGCACGGGGTATGCAAATACCTGTGTTCCATGGACCATGCCCTGCAAGACCCGCGGGTGGGCAGCCACCCCCTCGTACTCAAAGGGTTGCGGACAGCAGGAAAGAACAATACCGCCATCATCATCAGCGCAGCAGATGCCAAACAGGTGGAAAAAGCGACTGAGCGGCACCTGTTCTTGAAACAATGCCGGGTCATTTTCGTGATCCGTAAATAATAAACCATGCACCACTGATTATACCATTACACCATGTGAAGGAACTGCCATGACAGATTTTATCCCCACCAGAAACGATGCGTTTTCCCTTTTACAAAAATACAACCACAAACCCGGCCTTATCCGGCATGCCCTGGCCGTGGAAGCGGTCATGGGCCATTTTGCAAAAAAATTCGGAGAAGATGCAGAAAAATGGCGGGTCATCGGCCTGGTTCATGACCTGGATTATGAGCAGTTCCCGGAAGAACACTGCCACAAATGCGTGGACCTGTTCAAGGAACACAACTGGCCGGAAGACTATATCCGGGCAGTCATCAGCCATGGCTGGGGTATCTGCACCGATGTCGAACCCAGAACCCCTCTGGAAAAAACCTTGTATGCCGTGGATGAACTCACTGGTCTGGTGGCCAGTTCCGCCCTGGTACGGCCCTCCAAAAGCATTCTGGACCTGAAAACCAAATCGGTGAAAAAAAAATTCAAGGACAAGGCCTTTGCCGCAGGTGTGGACCGGGAGGTGATCAAAAAAGGGGCGGCCATGCTGGACATGGCGCTGTCTGATCTGATCACCGAGGTCATTGCCGGCATGCAGCCCGTGGCAGAAGAGATCGGCCTCAAAGGGACGATTGCGCCGTCAAATCCATGACAAGGATTTTTGACATACCGGCAGATTTTTCCCTGTATCCGGTATCTGCACCATTGCGAATAAAAACACAAATACTTGAAATAATTCTATAAATTAGCACAATCAAGTGTCTGGCACACAGATTGCTTATTCTTATGTTTCAAATGCAGTATTATTGAACATTGAACAAGGAATCAGCATGCACCAGACAATTAGAAAATTCTCCCGCAGGTTTGTGGCGTTGTTTTCAGTGGTTTTTCAGGAAGCGGCCCGGCAGGCGGACCATGCCGTACTGAGCCGGCACATTGTTGCATTGCACAGCAAAACCTCTTCCACCGACATCATCAACGAACTCTCTATCTGTCTCAAAGATATCCTCAATTACCGGTTGTTCGCCTTTGTGGTGAAAAAAGAACCAGGGGTAGATGTCTGGCTGGACCCCGACATGTACAAAGCCGCTTTTGAACATGTCATTTTACAGGATTTCCATCTTGAAAATCCGTCAGAACTGACCTATCTGAACAGCAGCGCCGGACAGGAAAACCGCCAGAAAACCGTTGAAATGGATAACCTGGTCTTTTATGAACTGATCGAAGAAAATTGTTATGCCCGCCTGTATATGCTTCCCCAAAAACCGGCATATGCATTTCATGATGAAGTGGTGTCCCTGCTTCTCCAGGGATGTGCAACCGCCTTGTCCAAACAGCTGAAAATTGAAAACCTCAGGAATGCCGCTGTCATAGATCCTTTGACCGGATGCTACAACCGGCGGGAATTTGAAACCCAGCTCAGACGGCAAATGGCGTCGGCCGCCCGGCACAAAAACAACCTGTCCCTGTTCATGTTTGATCTGGACCATTTCAAACAGATCAACGACACCCACGGCCACCAGGCAGGGGACCTGGTTCTCAAAAAGATTGCATTTCTGGTCAAAGACAATATGCGGCAGGGGGATATTCTTGCCCGGTACGGTGGGGAAGAATTTATTGCCATTCTGCCGGAAACCGGCAGACACAAAGCCATGGAACTGGCAGATCGCCTCAGAATCAGAATTGCGACAACAAAAATCCCCTGCAATGACGCAACAACCCTTCAGGTCACCGCAAGCTTCGGGGTTTCGGAACTGACCCCTGGCATGGATATGGGCCGGCTCATTGAAAATACCGATAACATGCTGTACAAAGCCAAGCGAAACGGCAGAAACACCGTCATGCCCGGCCTGATAAAAGTCTGCCCTGGCAGGGCGGCTACAATTTGAACCGTTCCGTCATGGTACGCAGCCGGGTAATGACATGGTCAAGGGTACCGGATTTTTCTTTCACATTTTCTGACAGGGACCGGATCTTTTCCGCCGCAGACAGCACATCGGCAATCTCTGATGCCACTTGCCCTGACACTTGGGAACTCTGGGCCACATTTTCATTGACTTCCTGGATACCGGCTGATACCTGGCCGATATTTTCCGTCATGGCACGGGTGGTATCGGACTGGGAGGCAATGGCCTGGGCGTTTTCTCCCACAAACTGATTAATATCATTGATAATTGCTGAAATATCCTGGATTTCGGTCACCGCCCCCTGTATCTGTTCCTTGATTTCCCGGATGTTGTCGGCAATCTCTTCCGTGGCACCGGCTGTCTGATTTGCCAGGCCCTTGATTTCATTTGCCACAACCGCAAACCCCTTGCCGGCATCACCTGCCCGGGCCGCCTCGATGGTGGCATTCAATGCCAGCAGATTGGTTTGGGAGGATATACGGGTGATGGTATCGGTGACCTTGTCGATCTCTTCTGCTGCCTGGCCCAGTTTCTGTACCCGTTCCGATGTCAGTCTGGCCCGGTCCACCGCCTTGACGGTTATATCCCGGGTCCTGCCGGAGTTGTCCGCCACCCGGTCAAGGCTTGTCTGCATTTCCTTTGTGCCTTCGGAAACCGTTTTGACATTGGTGGCCGCTTCTTCCATGGCTGCTGCCACGGAATCCATGTTCATGCTCATCTGCTCTGCCGCCGAGGCCACAGAATTCACCCTGGCAACAGCCGTATCAGCGCCAGTACCCATATCATCGGAAATCCGGTTCAGCTCCCCGGATGCATCCCGCAAGGTATCCACCCCGGTGTTGAGGTCCTTGACCATGGCTGCCAGACCTGCCACCATGTCATTCATGGATGTCACCGTATCTCTGATGGCATCTTTGGCCGTATAGGAAAAGGTATGCTGAAAATCGCCTTCTGCCACTGCCCGGGACAGATCCGCCATGCCCTTCATATGGGTCATGAGCTGCCGGTTCATCACAGCAATTATCAACGCACCGATCAGCAGGGCAATACATCCACTGACCCCTGCGCTGGTAATGATCTGCCGGTTGACCCCGGCCATGAGTTCCGCCTCGGATACCGCCACCACAAAGGAAAGATCCCAGGGTGCAAAATAATTGACATAGGCATAATAGGGCTGGTTTTCATGCTGAAAGTCGACAAACCCGGCTTCTGTCTCAAGCACGGCATCGCCATTAGTGAAAATCTGGACCTTCCGGCCCGCAACCGCTGCATCCGGATGAACCAGAATCCTGCCACCCGCATCTGCCACAAAGCAGTAGCCCTTGCCGTTCACCGTAATCTCCTGAATCAGTTCCTGAAGATCAGGGGTCAGAATCGGGCTGATGACACTGTATGCCCCCGCAATTTTCTGGTCCATGTTTTCTTGAAACGGTGCAAAGATCTGCAGGGCCATCTCTTTACCGGTCCCTTTCAGCATTTCATGCGGACTGCCCCCTGCCACCGCCGAAAACACCTGGCTGTCGGGCCCGAAATAAGTTCCCACAGGCCGTGACCCGTCTTCATTTTCCACACTGGTGGAAACCTTGATCAATTTGTTTTCAAACATCTGAAAAAATGCAATTTCCGCATCACTGAAACGGCCCACCTTGTCCACGATACCGTATTCTCCGGTGACAAATTCCAGTCCGAAAATCAGCTTAGGAATAGTGATAGTGGCTGTTTCCTGTGTCTGGATACCTGATATCTGCATTTCCATGGTTCTGGTTTCCACCACCATGGGCTTGCCGGCCGCCTGGCTTTCCGATGTGAGCATGCCCATATCAGCCGCCATCTTATCCTGCTGCAGGGTATACCGGGTCTCGATGGTTTTTAACAGCACATCTGACACACTTTGAATCCCCGCCTTTCCCCTGGCCAGAAACGATTGTTTGCTCTGGTAAAAGTTCACCCCGGCAATGATCAGAATAGTGATCAGTATCGCTCCCAGAGACCCTAGATACAGCTTTTTACCAAATCCCATGCAAACCCTCCTTTGTCAGAACCTGAACAGATCAAAAGATATTTTATTTTTTGGGGTATCATACCCGTTTTTTTCAAAAAAGCAAGGCAGTTGGAACTTAGCAATTCCAATTGTTGTACCAGCCAGGGCATGGGTGTTATTATAGTCAGCGTTGCACGCTATGGGGAGCGCCTGGTGGTGTCCTGTGAACGGCATTTTTTTCTTGTTGAATCCTTGTAATTATGGTTTTATAAAGAGATAAGTCCATGAGATGTGCTCCCCCCTGGATACGCCCGGCTGTTGGAGAAACTTTTGCAATAACCCTTATCAACCAGGACAGAATTTATGCAGAAAAAAGACTATGTAAAACCCCTCTTCATAGACAACCAGGAATATGCATTTTACGACATCCGCCGGCTTGAGGAGCAGGGACTGGCCGATATCGGCAAGCTGCCTTTTTCCATCCGTATTCTCGTCGAAAACCTGTTGCGCAAGCTTGATGGAAACATTGTCACCAAAGCTGATCTCATGGCCATTGCCAACTGGCAAAAGCAGTATGACGAACCTGTGGAAATTCCCCACCACCCGGCCCGGGTGCTGATGCAGGATTTTACAGGCGTGCCTGCGGTGGTGGATCTGGCAGCCATGCGGGATGCGGTACAAAAAGCCGGTGGAGATCCGGCATCCATCAACCCCCTGATTCCGGTGGAACTCGTTGTGGACCATTCGGTCCAGCTGGATGCTTACGGCACAGATACCGCCATCACTGACAATGTTGACATGGAATACACCCGCAACAAAGAGCGGTATGAACTGCTCAAGTGGGCCCAGATGAGCTTTGACAACTTCCAGGTGGTCCCCCCCAACTCCGGCATCTGCCACCAGGTCAACCTGGAATATCTGGGCCGGGTGGTGATGAAAGATGGTTCCGGCAAAAAACCGCTCCTGTTTCCTGATTCCCTTGTGGGCACCGACTCCCATACCACCATGATCAACGGTGTCGGCATCATGGGATGGGGCGTCGGTGGAATCGAAGCAGAAGCCGTGATGCTGGGACAGCCCTATTTCATGTCCATCCCCGAGGTGATCGGTGTGAACCTCACAGGC
Organism: Desulfotignum sp.; assembly: GCA_035268905.1. Lineage (GTDB taxonomy): Bacteria > Desulfobacterota > Desulfobacteria > Desulfobacterales > Desulfobacteraceae > Desulfotignum. The sequence goes on along the minus strand of DATFJY010000360.1, from coordinate 669 downwards.
AGCCTGAAACCCGGGGTAACGGCAACCGACATGGTGCTCACCATCACCCAGATCCTGCGCCAGTATAATGTGGTGGAAAAATTTGTCGAATTTTTCGGACCTGGTATAAAGAATCTCAATGTGACCGACCGGGCCACCATTGCCAACATGGCTCCTGAGTATGGCGCCACCATGGGATTTTTCCCTGTGGATGAAAACACCATTCAATACCTTGAAATGACCGCCAGAAAAGAACAGGCGGAAGTGGCCGAGGCATATACCCGGGCAGCAGGCCTTTTTTACACAGGCAGCGAAGCCATTGCCTATACGGATGTGGTGGAGGTGGATCTGTCTGCTGTGGTGCCATGTCTGGCCGGACCGGCACGGCCCCAGGACAGGGTGGTGCTCAACGACGTGGCATCCAGCTTTTCCCAGCTGCTTTCCTGCAAGCACGACCGGGACACAAGCCTGGACCACCTGTCCCAGTTTCTGGATGAATCCGGCTGCGTGGCCAGCCGGGAGGCCCAGTGTGCCCCGAGCGGGAAACGGTCTGTGGCCATTGATCTGGACGGCACCCGCACCGAAATCGGTGACGGCAGCATCGTCATCGCCGCCATCACCTCCTGCACCAATACCTCGAACCCGTCTGTGCTTATCGGTGCCGGCCTGCTGGCAAAAAATGCGGTGAAA
>DATFJY010000359.1:0-2266 GCA_035268905.1 Desulfotignum sp. | reverse complement strand
GATACTGGCAGCGACTGCCTTGCCTGTGTGAATGCCGATGCCGTGGGACAGGACCGGCCATCCCTGTGAGGCAAAACGCTTGTTTAAGCGCACCAGTCCCTGTGTCATCTCCAGGGCGGTGAGAAACGCCTGTTCAGTATGATTCGAACATGGGACAGGTGCGCCGAACACCGCATATATTTCATCTCCCAGAAACTGGAGGATCAGGCCTGAACGGGCCTTGATGGCGGTGTCCATTTCCTGGAAATAGGCATTTAAAATCTGGACCATCTGTTTGGGGTCACGGGTTTCGGTCATGGCAGCAGAAATAACTCCCACCATGGCAGACCGCAGGGAAAAAACAAGGGCTGTGCCAAAATCCATCCTGTCTGAAACAACTGCGGCAAAAAAGACAAACAGAGGGATACATGTCCACAATAAAATAAATACAGGCACCATAAAAAAGGGCAAATTCAACAGCCGTTTCCGGGCTGTTTCATTTAGTTCCGGTGCAATGGGTTTTTGGTTTCTCTCCTGCTTGATGCAGGCGGACACCGGCAGTAAAAATTTGTGGAGAATGAGCAGAAACGGGGCACAGGAAAGGACTGCCATGCTGCAAAGAATGAACAGCCGGCTTGCAATAACGCTTATCCAGGAAATATCACCCCTTTCACCCAGTTGCCTGAACCTGTCAATAACAAATTCCAGCGGAGTTGCCAGATTGAGCAGAAAAATGACCAGGATTCCAAAGATGACAGCCCTGATACCAATGACATAAAATTGTTTGACAGATAAATGCTGCTGGCCTGTATCGGTGGGATTCATGGCAATGGTGTCAGGGTCTTCCGGATTCACCGACGAGTTGCTCAAATTGCTCATAGGCGGGGTTAACGGCCTTATTTTTTGTCTAATTTTTAATAATAATTTATCATGGTTGCCCATATTTAGTCCATGTTGTTTTGTTTCTTCCTGCTGCAGGTTAATGTGTGTTTCCGTCCATCTTCAATTTAGAAGGTTATCCGACCACAGAACCAAAAATTTGGAATTAAATGGCCTCAAGTTACCACATTCACACAAAGCAGGAAAAAAATGAATGATATTACCGCCTCAACACGACAAAAGAAAAATGGAACGAGAAATTTACGTCTGCAACAGTCGAAATCTGTTTGTTTCCATTTGACAGAAAGGGTTTTGCTTGCCATCTTTATAGCTTACGATCCAACCGGTTGAAAGAGGAGATGTATGAAGCGGACATTTTTGAAAATTGCGGCGGCGGCAGTAATCTTTTTGTGGTTTTTTGCCGGGATCTGTTTTGCAGGGGCAAAAGAAACCCGGATTCTGTTTCTGGGTGATTCCATTACCGCAGGTCTGGGTGTAAAAAAAGACGCGGCTTTTCCAGCGGTGGTGGATAGGATGCTCAAGCAGGAGGGGATCGCCAATGCAGCCGTCATCAATGCCGGCATCAGCGGTTCCACCACGGCGTCGGGGCTGTCCCGTTTGAAATGGCATCTCAAGACCGCCCCTGATGTTCTGGTGCTGGCACTGGGGGCCAATGACGGCCTGCGGGGGCTGTCCCTTGACAGCATGGCCCGAAACCTGGATAACACCATTGCCCTGGCCCTGGAAAACAATTTGTGCGTTATCCTGGCGGGTATGGAAATCCCCCCCAATTACGGGCCTGGATACACCGAACAGTTCCGGCAGACATTCCGGGACCTGGCGGAAAAACACGGCATTCCTTTGATCCCGTTTCTGCTGGACCAGGTGGGCGGGGAAGCGCACATGAACCAGGCGGACGGGGTACACCCCAATCCGGCCGGTCACCGGCAGATCGCTGCGACGGTGCTGCCATATGTAAAGGAGTGCCTGTAATGCTGGCGGTGAATCAGGTGGACAAATCCTTTCACCTGCCCGGTTCCGGCAGGGTGACAGTGCTGGACCGGGTGAGTTTTTCCCTGGATGCCGGACAGACACTGGCCATCACCGGCCATTCCGGCAGCGGTAAAACAACCCTTCTGTCGCTGATCGCCGGGCTGGATACCCCGGATGCCGGATCGATCCTCCTTGACGGCGTTGATATCTGCCGGATGAACGAGGCTGACCTGACCCGGTACCGGGCCCAAAAAATCGGCATGATTTTTCAGTCTTTTCATCTGATGCCCCACTTGAATGCCCGTGAAAACATCCGCCTGCCCCTGGAAATACTCAGGCAGGACCGGATCACTGCCCGCACCGATGCCCTTTTGGAGCAGGTGGGGCTGACCCACCGGGCCGGTCATCTGCCTGG
>DATFJY010000358.1:0-11029 GCA_035268905.1 Desulfotignum sp. | reverse complement strand
CAGATAGGCAGTGGACAAAGGGGCCCCCAGAATAATGGGCTTCTGGGCTGTTGCAGATCCTGAAAACAAGAAAATTCCCGCTGTTGCCACAAGGACAACCCATACATGCAACCTGAAACGCTTCATACCTTTTCTCCTTATGCGTAAAAGCAGCACCATTATTGGTACTGATTTATATGGCATATATATTCGGGCGGCTTTGAACCCCCCGTATCATGGTTCCATAAGGGCCCGGTGCGGGAAAATGCGCGGCAAAAATCAGTCCGTTCCAGAAACTGGAAACCCGGGCAATGGCAAATGGCTGTACTATGGGTTTACCCAAAACTTCTAGCAAGCAGTGTGCCAAAATTATTTTCTGAAACGCCGGAACCAAATGAATATTGTTCATGGCCAATGTTTGAAAATTTTTCCGGGACGAAAAAGACAGGTGTACAAACCTGGATATGTGCCGAGATATCGGAAAAAAATTTTCCGGTGGATGGAAAAAAATTTTCTGCTGCACTTCTTGCTTATGGATGGATGTTGTATCGTTTGATTTTGCTGCGCAATGTGGGCAGGGTGATCTGGAGCAGCCGGGCCGCACGGGTTTTGTTCCATCCCAGCTGGGACAGGGTCCTGGCGATGTGCTGTTTTTCCACATGGGCCAGGGAAAAGGATTCCAGGCCCTGGACCGGTTCCGACCGGTGCTGGTCCAGGATACGGTCGATATCATCCCGGAGCAGTACATTTCCCCGGCACCCCACCAAAGCCTGGACAATGGTGTTTTCCAGTTCCCGGACATTGCCTTTCCAGGTATGCCGCCTGAGGCGCTCCATAACCCCGTTTTGGATTTTGGTCACGCTGGTGCCCAGCTCCCGGTTGATTTTGTTCAGAAAATATTCCACCAAAAACGGAATATCCGACAGCCGCTCTGTCAGGGGCGGCAGATGGATGGTAAACACCTTGAGGCGGTAATACAGATCCTCCTTGAACATTTTTCTGTCCACCAGTGTGGACAAATCCTGGTTGCATGCAGCCACAATCCGGCAGCTGGATTTCAGGGTCCGGGTCCCCCCCACCCGGGTATATTCCTTTCGCTGAAGAAATCCCAGCAGTTTGCCCTGTATTTTAAAGGGCAACTGGGAAATTTCATCCAAAAAAAGGGTTCCACTGCCGGCCAGTGCAATTTTACCGGAGGTGGTCTGTTCCGCACCGGTGAAAGCCCCTTTTTCATGGCCGAACAGTTCACTCTCGATGATGGTGTCCACCACGGCGGAACAGTCGAACACGATGAACGGTTCATCCTTGCACGCGGAATTCATGTGGATCACCCGGGCGGTGAGTTCCTTGCCCGTGCCGGTATCCCCCTGGAGCAGCACATTCACCTGCCGGCCGCATACCAGGCCCATCGTCTTGAACACATGGCGCATTTTTTCACTTTTCCCGATGATCTCCAGCGGTGCGGCTGAACCGGAACAGGATTTCAAAGACGGGGTGTTCCGATCGATCTCGATGATACGGGCGGCCCGTTCCACCGACTGTTCCACCTGGTCAATATCCAGAGGCTTGTGAATATAGTCAAAGGCCCCGGTTTTCATGGCCAGGATTGTGGTTTCCATATCTTGAAATGCGGTGATCATGATGACCTTGACCGGCAGGCTGGTCTGCACCATGGATCTGAGGATATCCAGTCCGCTGATGTCGGGAAGGCGGATATCAAGGATCACCACCTGGGGACGCTCCCGGTGAAACAGGGCCATTCCCTCGGTACCGGTGTCGGCTGCCATGACGGTCAGGCCCTTTTCCTCGAAAAACATCCCCAGGGTTTCCAGAATGGAGCGTTCATCGTCAATGACCAGAATTTTTGTCACAGCATCCCCCCTCACATCAAATTACGGTACACAGATATACCGGAAAGTCGTAAGTGATTTGCCGCTGGAAGTCAAGCGTGCCTGAAATTTGTTACAGGGCAATTGCATGAAAATCACTATGCTCATTTAACAAGGCACTCCGCACAAAGCGCCCACTTTTGTAGCAACTATTTGGTACTGCAACGTCAAAAAAATATTTACATAGTACATAATATGTGATATCTCGTAACCAAAGAATTACCCCAGACTTAGGAGGCAGCCATCACCCCGTTTATCCATACCCATTTTGACAAATGCATCGGATGCAGCATCTGCCAGCTGGCATGCAGCCTTGCCCTCACCGGTGGATTCAACCCCAGGCGGGCCAGGCTGGATATCCGCCACAAAAGCGAACACCTGTATCATCTGCCAATGGTGTGCAGCCAGTGTGAAAATGCCTACTGCATGCAGGTGTGCCCGGTGGATGCCATCACGCGGAACCCGGAGGGTGTGGTGCAGATTGATGCGGATCAATGCATTGGATGCGGCCTATGCGTCCAGTACTGCCCAGTGGACATGGTACACCTGGATCCGGATACAAAAAAGGCGGTAAAATGTGAACTGTGCCAGGGAGATCCGGCCTGCGTGGCTGCCTGCCCCACAGGGGCGCTGGCATTTGCCGCAACCCCGGCAAAGGAGCAGACCACCCATGACTGAAGCCTATGCAGATGCCTTTCTGGTTATTGACCTGTCAACAGGCAGCACCAGCACACTGGCAGTTACCGACACCATGAAACAACACTTTATCGGCGGCAAGGGCTTTGGTGCAAAACTGCTGGCAGACGGGTTGTCCCCGGGCACAGACCCCCTTGGCCCGGAAAACATGCTCCTGTTCATGACAGGGCCCTTGACCGGCACATCAGCACCTGCCATGCGGGGGTGTGTGGTAACCAAAAGCCCGCTCACCCATCTGTTTCTGGATTCCTATTTCGGGGGCAGTTTTGCACCGGAAATCAAATATGCCGGATATGACGGCATCATCATCACCGGCCGGGCCGACAAACCGGTATACGTATGGATTGATGACGAAAAGGTGGAGATCCGGGATGCTGGCCACCTCTGGGGCCTGGATATCCTGGAAACCAATCAGCATATCAAAGCGGAACTCAAGGATGACACCATTAAAATCGCCAATATCGGGCCTGCCGGAGAAAATCGGGTACTGTTTGCCCTGATTGCCTGTGAATTCAACCGCCAGGCCGGCAGGGCCGGTGCCGGCGCGGTCATGGGATCCAAAAACCTGAAAGCCTTGGCAGTGCGCGGCACCCGGCTGGTAACGGTCCATGACCCGCACCGGTTTAAACAGGCCTGTGAAAACGCCTTTGAAGAACTGGGTGCCAGCCCGGATGTCCAGACACTCAAACAGGGCGGCACTGCCGCATCCGTAGAATTTGCCAGTGAAACCGGGCTGCTGCCAGCCCGGAACTACCAGTTTGGGACCTTTGAAAAGGCTGCTGCCTTAGGGGATCAGGGTCAGGAAAAACACCTGTGGCTGGGCACCAACGCCTGCATGGGATGTCCCATCGGCTGCGCCAAAATCGGGGCGGTAAGAACCGGAAAATACAAAGGCATGGTTACTGATATTGTGGAGTATGAATCTGCCGCCCTCATGGGATCCAACCTGGGGATATCCGATGTCCGGGCCGTGGCCCATCTGGTGAAATTATGCGATCTGCTGGGGCTGGATGTCATGTCCAGCGGCAGCCTCATCAGCTTTGCCATGGAGGCCTGCCAGAAAGGCCTGGTCGCATCCCCTCCCGGCATAGACCTGAACTTCGGCAATGTGGCGGCGGCAGAACATATGATCCGGGCCATGGCTTTTCAAAAATCCGGCCTGGGGGCAATGCTGGCCAAAGGGGTACTGGCTGCTGCCAAAGAGATCGGCGGCAGCGCTTCTGACCTGGCCCTGCACACCAAGGGCCTGGAAACCCCTGCCTGGGGTCCCCGGGGCGTGTCCGGCATGGGACTGGCCTATATGACAGCAGACCGGGGCGGTTGCCACCAGCGGGGATTCACGGTGCCTTACGAGCTGGAGGGAGAATGGAAGGGGACCAAACTGGATCCTTTGTTTCCTCAAGGCAAGGCTGACATGGTGGTGGCGCTGCAGAACTATTCCGCCGGCACCGACACCCTGGTGAAATGTGATTTCGGCAGTTTCGGCATCAGTGCGGACACCTACGCAGACCTGTTGTCCGCTGCCACAGGCACCGGGTTCTCAGCAGACATTTTCAACCAGGTGGGGGAGCGCATCTGGAACCTCACCCGGCAGTTCAACCTGGCCCAGGGCATGGATCCGGCATCCGACACCCTGCCCCGGCGGTTTGTTCAGGAACCGCTGCCGGACGGACCGGCCAAAGGGCATAAAATTTCTGAAAACGATATGGCGATAATGCGAAAGGCCTATTACACGGCCCGGGGATGGGACAGCATGGGAAAACCCACCCCGAAAACCCTGCAGCGCCTGGGAATAGAACCATGACACTACCGGTCAATAAAAAAGAAGCCAAGCGTATCGAGACCCGCAAACGGATCCTGGAGGCAGCCACCCATCTGTTTGCCCGGCTGGGATACCACAAGACAACCATCCAGGACATCGCGATTCACATCGGCATGACCACCGGGGCTGTGTTTCACCACTATAATTCCAAAACCGACATCCTGGATGATGTGGTAGCGGAACTGGACCAGAGCTTTGCACAGTACAACAGGTTTCTGGAACAACCCCACGCCGATTACAACACCATGATCCACGGCATCATGGATATCTTCATGGACCGGTTCTACAACCAGCCGGATACCATTATTGCTTTGGCATCCCTGGCAGCAGAATTCAGCGGCATTCGGGGACCGGTGATTATCAAGGTCCAGGCCGCCTATGACCGGTTTGTGGATGCCTTTGAAGCGGCCTTGGACCGGACCTGCCCGAAACCAGCCAACCGGGCCGCTGCCATCTGTTTTATTTCCGCCCTTCAGGGCCTGGCACTCCAGGCATTGGTCAGGGATGGGGAAATTGAAGTAGATGACCTGGTAAAAGGATTTCTCAGCCTTGTCATCCACAACCCGTGAAACCGGAAAGATACATTTTAATTGGTTTCTGGTTGATACAGATACAGCCCTTTGATGCAAATATCAAATAATGCTGCAAAATACAGAATGATGCCTTAAAAACCCTTTGGAACAGACAGATAAAAAAAGGAACTTCACCCCATGAAAACATCCTATGACTATATTATTATCGGCGGGGGATCTGCCGGATGTGTGCTGGCCAATCGGCTCAGCAAAGACCCGTCCTGCAGCGTGCTGGTTTTGGAGGCGGGCCGGCCCGACTACATCTGGGATGTGTTCATCCACATGCCCGCAGGCCTGACCTTTCCCCTTGGCAACAAATTTTATGACTGGTGCTATGAAACCGAACCCGAACCGTTCATGAGCCAGCGCAAGATCTTCCATGGCCGGGGCAAGGTGTTGGGAGGTTCATCCTCCATCAACGGCATGATCTATATCCGGGGAAATGCCATGGATTACGAAAAATGGTCCCAGGCCCCGGGCATGGAGCATTGGGATTACGCCCACACCCTGCCTTATTTCATCCGGGCGGAAAACCGGCTCAAAGGACCGGACCAGTATCATGGCACCAAAGGCCCGCTGGTCCTGGAAACCGGACCGTGTAAAAATCCGCTGTTCCAGGCATTTCTGGAAGCAGCCCGGCAGGCGGGTTATCCTTTGACCGATGATGTGAACGGATTTCAGCAGGAAGGCTTTGGTGCCTTTGACAGAAACATCCACAGAGGACGGCGGCTGTCTGCAGCCCGGGCCTATCTGCATCCGGTGCTCAAACAGCGGCCCAACCTGGACCTGATCTGCCGGGCCCTGACCACAAACATCACTTTCAGCGGCAACAAAGCCACGGGCGTGCAGTTTGTCAAAGGCAAGGGCAGCCGGGCCAGAACGGTCCAGGCAGGAGAGGTGATCTGCTGCGGCGGGGCCATCAACTCCCCCCAGATCCTCCAGCTGTCCGGGGTGGGCAATGCAGCTGAACTTTCCGCCTTGGGGATTCCCGTGGTCCATGATCTGCCCGGGGTAGGAGAAAACCTCCAGGACCACCTGGAAGTCTATGTCCAGTATGCCAGCAAAAAACCGGTGTCCATGAACCCGGCCCTGAAATGGTGGAAAAAGCCGTTCATCGGTTATAAATGGCTGTTCCACCGATCCGGGGCCGCCGCCACCAACCATTTTGAGGCAGGCGGATTCATCCGGAGCAACCAGAATGTGGATTATCCCAACATCCAGTTTCACTTTCTGCCCCTGGCCATCCGGTATGACGGCTCCCGGCCCAGCCAGGACCACGGGTACCAGGTCCATGTGGGGCCCATGTACTCCAATGCCGTGGGATCTGTTAAAATCACCGCCGCCGATCCCCGCAAGCACCCAGCCCTGCGCTTCAATTACCTGTCCACGGACCAGGACCGCAGAGAATGGGTGGAAGCGATCCGGTGCGCCAGAAAAATCATGAACCAGCCGGCATTCAAAGAATTCAATGCCGGCGAAACCTCTCCGGGCAACCACATCCAGACCGATGAAGATATCCTGGACTGGGTGGCCAAAGATGCGGAAACCGCCCTGCACCCTTCCTGCACCTGCAAGATGGGCATAGATGATATGGCCGTGGTGGAGCCGTCTTCCATGAAGGTGCACGGGGTGGAAAACCTGCGGGTGGTGGATGCCTCTGTCATGCCCTGTGTCACCAACGGCAACATCTACGCTCCCACCATGATGGTGGCGGAAAAGGCCTGTGACCTTATCTTGGGCAACACCCCGGAACCGCCGTCATCAGCACCTTTTTTCCGGCATGAAAAAAAACCGGCTTCACCTGCCATGCCCACAGAAAAATAACGATGCCCCATATAAAACCGGCCCGGTCTGTAACAAACGGCTGCAGACCGGGCCGGTCGAAAAGGGTCTTTTTCCTCTCTTTTTCCATGTCCTCATTTATCTTTTCTGGGAGGGCGCTTCTCTCTGCACACCCTGCAACGGTCATCAGAACAGTGTTCACAGGAAAAGCAGTCTTTACAGGGGAATTTTTGACAACAGGCCGACCGCTTTTCCGGCACATACATTTTGCCCGGCACCCCGGGTATGGAAACAAACGGCATGCACCCCCCTTTCAACAAAACGTTTATAAGTATCAATGTAAACAGGGAACCGATATTTTCAAGTTTGCATGCAACATCCGGATGCTGAAAAAAATCATCCCGCAACGGTGCATGGTCAACCTGGATGTTTCTCTACGGTATTTTTCTTGACAGGTTCTCTGCAACCATATACCGTAATTCCATCAATGTATTATTCACCGTTATACCTGTCAAAAACCAATGTCCCATCTCTTTCAAAGGGGAAAAACATGAAAATCACAGCAATTGTTATCGGACTGGTAACCGTATTTACAGTGTCAGCCCTGGCTGCAGATTGGAACTTTTACGGCTCTGCCCGTGTTGCCACCTTCCAGGTTGACTCAGACACCCCGGGCGGTGACACCGATAATTTTGATCTGTCTTTGCCGAGCAATGCCCGCATCGGCGCCGGCGTCACAGTAAGTGATACGCTTTCCGGCACTGTTGAATACGGGGCCTCAGGCGGAAATGTCAACCTGCGCAAGCTTTACGGAGAATGGGATTTTGGTGCAGGCAAACTCCTGGTGGGTCAGACATACGCCCCCATGAACTGGTTTTATTCCAACCAGGTGTTTGATGCGGACAATGACCTCAACGCCCAGGGCTTTATCTATTCCGGACGGGAACCCATGGTAAAACTGACATTCGGTACATTCCAGATAGCCCTGGTAGAACCGGATCCTGACGATCTTGGCACCGGTTTTAGCTCGGAAGTCAAAATCCCTGCCATTGAAGCTTCTTATACCTGGACACATGATGTCATCACCCTGGAAGCGGCCGGGGGATATCATTCTTATGAACTTTCCAGCGGCGGCATCACCTATGACATCGATTCTTATGTGGTTGCGGTGGGGGCCAGATTCAATTTCGGGGCATCGTTTTTCAATACCGCTGTTTTCACCGGCCGAAATGTGGGCAACCTCATTTCGCTTTCCGTTGGCGGTGACAATGCATGGGATGATGGTTTTGCCCTTATCTCCGGCACCCGGGTATTTGACAATGACAGCATGGGATATGGCCTGGTTGCGGGTTACAAAATCAATGACATGTTCACCTGTGAAGCAGGTTACGGGTATGCCCAAAGTGATATTGATACCTTTGCCAATGATGATGAAATACAGGCTTATTATGCCAATGTAACCATCAAACTGGCCCCGGGCGTATTCGTGGTGCCGGAAATCGGGCAATTTGACGGGAAAGACTCCGGTGATACGGAAACCACCTATTTCGGTGCCAAGTGGCAGATCAATTTCTGATTCATTGATGACCGGGTGCTCCTCCCCGGCATGAATGGCATTACCCAGATCCAGCCGCCGATGTCGGACAGCGTGAAGATCAAAATATTGACATACAGAATAACAGGCTGTAGAATGACTTTATAAATATACCACATATATTTGGAGGAATTTATGGCCCAGCTCCATTGTTATGTCCCGGACGACATTGCAGACCTGTTCAAAAAAAAGGCAAAGAAAGCGCGCCTTTCCACATCAAAATATCTGGCCCTTCTTGTAAAAATGGAAACCAGTGAAAAATGGCCGGATCATTATTTTGATCTGGTGGGCTCATGGGAGGGAGAACCGCTCCAGCGGCCGGAATCATTGGATCTTGAGAAAAGAAATTGCCTGGAATAATCATGTATTTGCTGGATACCAATGTATGCATCCATTTTCTGAACGGCTCTTCGCCATCGATTGAAACCCATTTCCGCTCCCGCTCCCCCTCTCAGATCGCCATCTGCAGTATCGTCAAGGCGGAGCTGCTTTTCGGTGCCCGCAACAGCCAGCGGATGGATGCCAACCTGCAGCGGCTCAAATTATTTTTTGCACCGCTGCAGAGTCTGTCTTTTAATGATCTTTGCGCCGATGAATACGGCCTTATCCGTGCGGACCTGACTGCCCGGGGCCGCCTGATCGGCCCCAATGACATGCTCATTGCAGCGGTGGCCCGGGCACACAATGCCGTACTGGTCACCCGTAATACCAGGGAGTTCAGCCGGATTACCGGGCTTCGGCTCGATGACTGGGAGACCTGAATATTCTGTTTAGACCACTAATGCTGATAATGGATAAAAAAATCCATGGTGCCCTGACAGGAAGCAGTATCACCCCTGCTTGCCGGTCATCTCCTCTATGGTTACCTTTATGACGGCGGTTTTTGCCAGCTTCCCGTCCGGGTAGTTGAATGACCGGTCCGAATACTGGGCCATGATAATATCCAGGCCGGCTTTCTTTTCTTCCGGGGTATCCAGGATCCTTGCTGTGCCCGTGCCGATGACACTTTTGAACGATGCCCCCCAGTCGCAGGCATTGGCTGCCTTATTCATTTTCACCAGTTCATCCACCTCAAAGCACACCAGGGGATTGGCACGGATCAGATCAATTTTCCGGCCTTCAGGGGCACTGTGAAAGTACAGGGCACTGTCCTGATACCCATAGTTCATGGGAACGATATAGGGCACATTCCTGTCAGCAAAACCCAGGCGGCACACCTGACCCTGTTGGAGTATCTCTTCAATATCTGCTGTCCTGGTGATCTGTTTTTCTCTGCGCCTCATGGGCAATGCTCCTTTTCCCGTCACATGTTCTGTCCATAACCGTATCACACCTTAGCCGGTAACGCATCTGAAAAAAATGGTCTGATTATGTCTTTTTCAGCAGCATCATGGGCCGGGATTTTAAAATTTTTCCTGCGGCAGCCACGGCCGTTGCCATGCAGATCAGGGTGGTCAGCACCAGGATGCCCGTAAGATACAACAGGTCCAGCTGCCACAGGCTGTCAAAGAGATACCAGGAGACAGCCCGGGAAAACCCGATGCTCAGCAGCACGGCAACCAGAGCGGCGGCAAATCCCAGGCTGCCGAACTCCAGCAAAGATATCTTTCTAATGTCGCTGAATCCGGCCCCCAGCACCTTGAGCAGGTTTGTCTGGGCAGCCTGGCTTCTGGCCTGGTGCCGGGCAATGGAAAAAATGGAGACAAGGCCGGCGGCAATGGCCAGCCAGGCCATGAACCGCACAGACACCGACAACCGGTCCGCAATAAAGGTCAATGTGGTGATCATCTGGGTGACATCGATGATGGAAATATTGGGAAAGGTTGCCACAATATTTGTTTTCAGGGGCTGCCGCAGGTCCGGGGGCACCCGGGAGACCGCTCCCAGCCAGGTTTTGGGGGCCTCGTTCAGCACTCCCTGCTGGAAGAGCAAAAAGAAATTGGGCTGAAAGCTGTTCCACCGAACCTTGCGGATGTTTTTGATCCGGCCTTTTAGCACCATGCCCTGAATATCAAATGCCATCACATCATTGATGGCCAGGTTGTGCTCTTTGGCAAAAGAGTGGGCCACGGAAATCTCAAACGGTGTTTCAGATCCGAAATCCCAGGGCGTTGGGGAGAGAGGCGCTCCCTGAACAATGGTTTCAGAGGTGTCCAGGTTTCTGCGGAAGGAAAAATTATGCTCCATGCGCCGGGGCCGTTTCCGGGCTTTTTGGTTGTTTTTCCGGCTGTGAAAGGGAGTGGCGTTGACGGTGAGAATTCTGCCCCGGACCATGGGGGAGAGATTGTCCAGCACCCCGGGCTGGGTTTCCATGAACGCTTCCAGGTCACTGGTCTGGTTATCCTGGATATCCATGAGAAAAAAAACCGGAATTTTCAATCCTTCCGGCCGCTGGATCTCTGTCTGCAGCCCCTTCTGCACCTGGGGGATCAGAGAGATCAGAAACACCCCCATGGCAATGGTGACAAAACAGGCCAGAGAAGACCATATATTGCGGTAAAGATTCAAAAATGCCATTTTGCGTACCAGGTGCCGGGTTCTGGCCAGGTGCCGGCACCCTATGGCACCCAGCCCTCCTGCTCCGGCAAACACCAGAAATGCCAGGGCAAATCCAGCCGTGAAGATAATCCCCGTGGTAACAGACCCTGCCACCAGCACCGCTCCCAGGCAAAACCAGCAAATCGCCGGCAGAAAG
>DATFJY010000357.1:0-19652 GCA_035268905.1 Desulfotignum sp. | reverse complement strand
CATGGTGGCGGCGGTCAACCAGGTCTTTGGCCGGGCAGCCCATCTTGACCGGGGGGCGTTTTTGTTCAGGGATGAGATCCCTTTTGAACCGGTATCGGCCCGGGGCCGGCAGGAAAGCTTTCTGGTGGAGGACCAGGCTGTCCCGGCCATGACCCTGTGGCAGATGGACCAGGACGGTCCTGTGAAAAAGACCGGGCCGGAAGGCTACATTGCCCGGATGGCAAGGGCGGGTGCCCAGGAGATCACCCGGCTGATCACCCTGGGCAGACAGACCCCCTGCCGGGCCGGATTTGTAGAACCGGAAAGGGAAATCACCCCGCTGAAGCCCTCGGACATTGCCGTGCTGGTCCGGGACGGCAGGGAAGCGGCGGCCATTCGGTCGGCTCTTGCAGAGCGCGGGGTGAAATCCGTGTATCTGTCGGACCGGGAATCCGTGTTCGAGACCCCGGAAGCCCAGGCCATGCTGTATATCCTCCAGGCCTGCGCCGATCCGTCAAACGATGCCCGGGTCAGGACGGCCCTGGCCACACCGGTGCTGGATCTCTCGTTTGGTGCCCTGGACCGGCTCAACCAGGATGAACTGGCCCGGGAGGAAATGCTGGCACGGTTCAAACAGTTTCAGGAGATCTGGCACCACCGGGGCGTGCTGCCCATGATCCGGGCCCTGCTGTTGGCATTCAATGTGGCAGCCAGGATGCTGGCAAAACCGTTCGGGGAACGGCGGCTCACCAATGTGCTCCATCTGGCGGAAATGCTCCAGGCAGCCGCAGCAGACCTGGATGGCGAACAGGGTGTGATCCGGTGGCTGGGGGCACAGATTGAAAATCCACAAGGGGTTGGTGATGACCAGATCCTCCGCCTGGAAAGCGATCAGGCCCTGGTCCGGGTGGTGACCATCCACAAGGCCAAGGGCCTGGAATATCCTTTGGTGTTCCTGCCGTTTATCTGCAGTTTCAGAAAGGTGACTGCAAAGAATTCCCCCATGGTTAAAATCCATGGCAAAGATGGCGCTGTCCGGATGGTGGTGAACCCGGGACCAGAAGACCTTGATACCGCGGATCAGGAACGGCTGGCTGAGGACCTGCGCATGCTTTATGTGGCCCTGACCCGGGCCTGCCATGCCTGCTGGCTGGGCATAGGGGTCATGGGCAAAGTTACCAAAGCATCCGGGGAGACCTCGGACCTGCACGCGTCAGGCATCGGCTATCTGCTCAAGGGAGGGGAGATGATCCCCGCGGCTGAGCTGCCGTCCGTTCTTGCAGAGGTCAAAGGCGATTGTGATGCTGTTTGTGTGGCCCCGTTGCCGGATCTGGCCCTGGAGATGGCGGCCCCTGAGCCGGACAATCAGGTCCTTTCGCCTGCCAGAACATTTTCGGGGATTATCCCGAAAAACTGGCGGATCACCAGTTATTCCGGGATAATTACGGGCGCGGCCATGCCGGAGGGCGGGGCGGAGACCGGGGTGGACACAGGGGCCGAAATCGGGGCAGAGGCCGGGGTGGATACCGGGGCAGAGGCCGGCGTTTCGCTGGATGACACACCCATGGCTTCTCCGGACTCTCCGGCACAGGACCAGCTCCAGGAAGCTGCAGGAGAAGAACGCCGGTCCCCGGAGGTCTTTTTCAAGGCCCGGTCCATCCACACGTTTGCCCGGGGGCCGGAGCCGGGAACCTTTCTCCATGATATCCTGGAATGGGCCGCGCACACGGGATTCGACCGGGTCGTTCAAGACCCTGCCGCAACCCGGGACAAGATGGCATCCCTTTGCAGCCGAAGGGGGTGGGATGCCTGGTCCGGGGTTCTTTCTGACTGGCTGTTGAGACTGCTGCAAACCCGGCTGCATCTGCCAAAAACCTTCTTTACCCTGTCCGGTCTGGGCGCGGATCAATGCCGGGCGGAAATGGAATTTCTCTTTGCCGCCCACCAGGTGGACATCCAGGATCTGGACCGGCGGGTGACCGATGCGGTGCTGCCCGGCATTGTCCGGCCGGTGCTGCGCCAGGACAGGGTGAACGGCATGCTCAAAGGGTTTATCGATCTGGTGTTCTGCCATGGGGGCCGGTATTTTGTCCTGGATTACAAGTCCAATTACCTGGGAGAGGATGCCACCGCCTATGACAAGGATGCCATGGCCCATGCCATGACAGGGCACCGGTATGATCTTCAATCCGTGCTGTATATCCTGGCCCTTCACCGGCTGCTCAAGGCCCGGGTTCATGCGTATGACTACGACCGGGATGTGGGCGGTGCCGTGTATCTGTTCTTAAGAGGGGTGGATGCATCCGGCACGGGCGTGTATGCGGACAAACCCTCTAAAACCCTGATCGAGAAACTGGATCGATTATTCAAGGAAAAACAATCCCATGATGCCCCTTGCTGATCTGCTGGACCTGGTGCATGTCTGGACGGCCAGGGGGTGGCTCCGACCCATTGACCAGGCATTTGTGATGTTTTTGCACACCAAAGATCCCTCAGCCGCTTCCCTGGTGCTTCTCGGGGCGGCCCTGGCCAGCCACCAGCTGGGGCGGGGCCATATCTGCCTGGATATTGACAAAGCCCTGGCCGATCCCGACGGCACCCTTTCCCTTCCCCCGGAAGGAGAGAGAGGAGAGGACATGCCTGCCAAACCCTCCCGGATTCTGTGTGACCTGACACCGGCGGTCTGGATGGAACAGTTGGCCGGGTCGGCCCTTGTGGGCAACGATACGGAAACCACCCCCCTGGTGCTGCAGGGGGGGCGCCTCTATCTGCGGCGGTACTGGCAGTATACCCGGCAGGTGGCCCGGGAAATCCTCGACAGGGCCCAACAGACACTCCCGGTGCCCGAAGATCTGGAAAACCGCCTGGATGCCCTTTTCGCAGATCTGAGAACCCCTGAAGAAAAGACCAAGCAAGCCATCCACTGGCAGAGCGTGGCAGCGGCGGTTGCGGCGGGTTCCCGGTTCAGCGTGATTTCCGGAGGGCCCGGCACCGGCAAGACCACCACCGTGGTCCAGGTGCTGGGCCTGCTCCAGGGGATCGCTATGGAACAGGGAAAGGCGCTTAGGATCCGGCTGGCCGCCCCCACGGGCAAGGCTGCGGCCCGGCTCACGGAATCCATATCCAGGGCCATGGACCTTGTGCCGGGACCCCTCAAGCCGCATATGCCCGCCGAGGTCACCACCCTTCACCGGCTGCTGGGCACCCGCCATGATTCCCGGCAGTTTGTCCACAACCAAAACAACCGGCTTCATGTGGATCTTCTGGTGGTGGACGAGGCCTCCATGATCGACCTTGAAATGATGGATGCCCTGCTGCGGGCCCTGCCGCCCCATGCCCGGCTGATCCTTCTGGGTGACAAGGACCAGCTGGCCTCTGTGGAAGCCGGGTCCGTGCTCGGGGATATCTGCACCCATGCCGCCACTCCCTGCTATCAGCCGGAAACCGCAGCGTTCATCAAAAAGGCCACCGGATACGATCTGTCCGGGTTTTCAGGTCCCGGCACCGGCCTGGACCAGCGGATCGTTGTGTTGCGAAAAAGCCACCGGTTCCATGAAAACAGCGGTATCGGGGATCTGGCCCGGGCCGTGAACCAGGGCCATGATAAACAGGTTGTACGGATATGGGAAAAAGGATATGCCGATATGTCGCATCTTGTGATCCATTCCTGTGAAGATGCCCGATTCCGCAGCCTGGTATTGGACGGCAATCCAAAAATCTTTCCCCATGCTGCTGAAGAACCGGCCGGGTACCGGGATTATCTTGAGATCATGGCCGGAGGATCCGCGGCCTGGCCGTCGGAAGATCACTGGTTCCGGGCCGTGCTGGAGCGTTTCAACCGGTTTCAGCTGCTGAGCCCTGTCCGCAAAGGAGACTGGGGCGTGGAAGGGCTGAACCATATTGCGGCCCAGATTCTCTACCATGCCGGGCTGATCCGGGCCACCCGGGGATGGTATCCGGGCCGGCCCGTGATGGTCACCCGGAACGACTACCGACTGGGGCTCATGAACGGGGACATCGGCATTGTCCTGGAAGTGGACAATGAAAAAGAACCGCTGCCGGAAAAGACACTGCGGGTGGTCTTTCCCATGGCGGACGGCACCTTGAAACAGGTGCTCCCCTCCCGGCTCGAAGCCGTGGAAACCGTGTATGCCATGACCGTTCACAAATCCCAGGGGTCGGAATTCGACCATACCGCCCTGGTCATGCCCGACACCATGAGCCCGGTGCTGACACGGGAACTGGTCTACACCGGCATCACCCGGGCACGGTACTTTTTCACCCTGGCAGGCACCTCCACCGACCTTCTGGCGGAAGCCGTGAAACAACGGACCCACAGGGCCTCCGGCCTTGGAGATCTGCTGGCAGTGCCTTCCAGGTCAATTGAAAAATAACCCAATACGATCCCTGCGATTTAACATAAAGGCCAATAGATCAACAGAAGAGAAAAAACATATTCCTTGACGGGTTTTACTGGTGTGGGTAAGATCTTTTTTTGAAATGATAACGATTGGCAAAAACCATGAACAGTGGAGGGAAAGCCCATGGATCCAGAAAAAATTATGGATAGTTTAACAAAGGAGCTGGGTCTGGCATTCAAAGGAATGGCCAAGGCCAAAACTATTGAGCAAAAAGAAGCACACAGCAGGGTGATAAAAAATTTGTGCGAATCTTTGGGGGTATTTTTGGATTTTGCAAGCACCATGCCATATGAAGACATGTATGATGAAGATGAGGATTATTAATAAAACGCCGATGATGGTTCTTCAAACGCAGAAAAGTGATTTTTTTTTGGATACAGTTTGCCCACAGCTAAGTGCCGGTCACAAGACGTGATACTTGTTGTAATATTATAAGGTATGCTTGGTATCAGTTCATATGACCTGAACTATAAAAGATCACTCCCCTGTGATATCAGGAGAAAACCATGTTTGACATCCAGAATTACGGCAGTTTTATTGCAGCGGTGTTTGTATTTCAGCTTATCCCCGGGGCAGGGACCATCAGCATTTTAAATGCCACGGCACGGAACGGCATGGGCGCCGGGATGAAAGCGGTGTTCGGCACCTTGTCAGGAGATTTCATATATATGTGTGCTGCAGTTCTTGGGCTGGCCGCCCTGCTGGGTGCCTGTCCGGGTATACTGGCCGGTGCCCAGTGGGTCGGGGCTGCATACCTGTGCTGGCTGGGCATAAGGCTGCTGGCTGCATCTGTGAAAGACGCGCCCGCTGCCGCGGCTGTGCAGCAGGCCGGCTGGATCTATTTCCGGCAGGCCCTGGCCGTCAGCCTGACCAACCCCAAGGTTATCATGTTTTTTATGGCGTTTTTCCCATTGTTTCTCAGTCCTGAATCAACGCCCCTCACCCTGGTGGTCCTGATGGTGCATGTGTCTGTTATCAGCTTGTTGTACCAGACTTGCCTGGTCATAGCCGGTAATGCCGTGGCCGGAAAGCTTGTCCGCTGGCCCTGGGTCAGACGGACCGCCGTCCGCCTGGCCGGCATTGCCTTGATCGGATTCGGGATACGGCTGGCTGTCAGAAATTGACCAGACACAGGGAGATAATTATTTTCACCGTAAGTCCCCTTTTTTTACCTTTACCGCCGTTCAGGTCATGATTGACACACAGCGGTATCAGGACACAAACAGATCCACAAGCTGCGGGGGATTGCCGTCTTTCATCTCCACCAGCCCCCGGTTGGACAGCCGGAGTTCTCCAAGTACCACAAGGCCGATCAGGCTCATGGTCATTTCAAAGGCAGGATGGGGGCAGCCGATCTGCTGCATGGCAGTTTCAATATCACGCACTTTTTCGGCTGCGGTTTCCATGGATGCAAACCCCATCAGACCGCCCAAAGGCAGTGCCAGATGGGCCAGGACCCGGCCGTTGTCCACCACGGCAATGCCCCCTCTGGAATCGATCAGGGTATTGGCCGCAAGGGCCATGGCTGCGTCATCTGTCCCCACCACCAGCAGGTTGTGGCAGTCATGGGCCACCGTGGAAGCGTAAGCGCATCCTGTTTTGAACCCCGTGCCTGACACCAGACCCAGGGACCGGGTGTTGTCCGCCCCGTTCCCGGGTCTGTGCCGGAAAAACATGGCCGCCTTTGCAATATCTTTTTGGGGGTCTGCCTGGATTTCGCCTTTGGTTACCGGCATGTTTTCCTTTCGCGACACAGTGTTCACACTGCCGGGTATCAACTGGATCACCCGGGCGGTCACCTCGGGGTTGGCGCTGCAGGCAATCTTGAAATCAGGTTCCGACAGCGCGTCAAGGTGAACGGTGTTGACTGCCCAGTCCGGATACCGGTATCCCGGGATATCCACTGCCATATGGCCGTGTTCCGCTACCAGGGTACCGTTTGTGTACACCTGTTCGATCCTGAATTCGGACAGGGAGTCCACCACCAGGATGTCCGCGGCCCGACCCGGGGTGAGGGACCCGATCCACCGCCCCTGTTCCAGCATCTGGGCAGGATTGATGGTGGCCATCTGCAGGGCGGTGACAGGATCCAGTCCCAGGCGGACCGCCTCCCGGATCACCCGGACCAGATGGCCTTCCCTGCTGATGGTGGCCGGTGTCACATCATCGGTGACCAGGGTGAAAAACCGGGTGTCGATGCCCGGATTTTTGGTGATGGCCGGTATCAGGTTGGGCAGGTCCAGCCAGGCACTGCCGTAACGCATCTGGACATACATCCCCAGTTCGGCCCGGGCCAGTGCCCCTTCGGCTGTGGTGGTCTCATGGTCCGCAGTCATGCCTGAAGCCACATAGGCGTTCAGGCCGGGCGCATCATCCCCGCCAAAGTGGCCGGTCAACACCTTTCCGTTCCGCAGCCCATGTCCGGTGATCTCATGGACGGTTTCATCCCCGTATACCACGCCGGGAAAATTCATCTGCTCGCCCTGGAGAAAGGCAAGGTTCCGGTCATAGGCATCTTCCACATCCCCGGGACCGATGACGGCGCCGGCATCCTCCATCCCCGGCAGGGAGGGGACGCACACCGGCATGGCGGTCAAGACCTTGAGAGGCAGGTCTTCAGCGCTTTCCTTGAACAGCGTGAGGGCTTTCATTCCCAGGACATTGGTGATTTCATGGATATCCGGGCAGATGGTGGTGGTACCGTGGGGCAGCACCCCTTGCGCAAAGGCGGGCAGGTCCACCATGGAACTTTCCACATGCATGTGGGAATCGATCAGGCCGGGGCACAGGTATTTTCCCGTAACATCCTTGATTTTTGTATCTGTATCGGACCGGATGTGTCCGCAGCTGCCGACACAGGCGATAAATCCCCTGTACACGGCAATGCTGCAGCCGGGCCTTACCCGGCCGGTACACACATCCACCAGGTTTGCGTTTTTCAGTATCAGGTCTGCCGGCAGGGTGCCCATGGCAACTGCGGCAAGTTCCCGGGTGATCAAATGGCGTTTGAAATAGGGCATTTTTGTCGGCTCCGTCAAGGCTTTTGCACGCTATTTTCATTGGTGAATCCCTGTCATTTATACATCGGTTATTTTTAGCATGTCCGCAGGTAAGATGCCATGCCCATTTTTTTAATAACCATGCCGGTTACCGGCAATAAAATACAGGCACAGGCACGGCACAATGATTTTACCCTGCCTGCATTCATTTGCCCGGGAACCGGATCTTTGGTTTTTTTCTGCCGGTGATACGCTGAAAGGTTGCATCGGGATATCCCAGGGCCACGGCAGCGTGGATGGTTTCCGATTCCGGGATGCCCAGTTCTTTCTGGATGGACCGGTCCTCGTTCATGGCTGCTACCGCATACCCGATAAGGCAGGTACCCAGGCCCATGGTGTGGGCGGCCATCAGGATGTTGCCGGCGGCCAGCAGGGCATCCTCTTTGGGGCAGGTGGCACCCGGGGATGATCCGATGAGAATGAGGGCAGGGGCCCCATGGAAGAGCCGGTCCCGGTTTTCTGTTTCCATCTGCTCCATGGCGGTTTTGACCGATGCATAATAGTTGGTGAAGTAATGGTCCAGGGAGTTGTTTCCGGTCAGGGCCAGGGATTTTCTGAGCAGAAAATTTTCCGCTCTTTTGTTCAGGCGTTCGAAAAATGCCTTGATGGACAGTCCCAGGGCCAGGACCTCGGACCGGGATGACAGGCAGGTGAATGTCCAGGCCTGGCTGTTGGTGCCGGAGGGGGCAAACACCGCAAGTTTGATGAGGTCGGCCATTCTTTCCCTTTCCACCGGGGCCTGGCTGTAATGCCGGCAGGACCGTCTGGAACATATGAGCCGGGCCAGGTCCTGTGTGGAAAGGCCTTTGCCCGGCGGCAGCCAGGCAGGGTCCATGGTAAAGGTGGCAAAATCCTGCAGATCCGGATCCAGGGCCGGGATGGTGACGGCACCTTCCGGGCAGGCAGCCATGCAGTGGCCGCACTGCAGGCACCGGGCTGTATGGGTGTCCGGTGCTGCCCTTGCAGTGCCGTTTTCCAGGGAAAGGATATCTGACGGGCATACCCGGATACAGGTGCCGCAGCCGGAACACCGGGCGGGGTCAATGGTAACGGAAGCGGATGTCGAGAGCATTTGTGTCCTTTTTTACGTTCAAGCCTACCATTTTTTTTTGTTTTCATATAATAAAAGGCAATCAACTAAAATAACAAGGGGTTTGTTTTGGAGTTTGATTTTTGTGCCAATCCCCGCCTGTATTTCGGGCCGGGGAAACTGTCGCACCTGCCGGATCTGGCCGGAAAATTCGGGAAAAAACTGCTGCTGATCACCGGTGCCGCCTCTTTTGTGAACGGTCCGCATTGGGAACCGCTGCTAAAAGGATGCAATGCAGCTGGAATTGCATTGTACACAGCTGATATTCAGGGAGAACCCCGACCGGAAGATATTGACGGGATAGTGGAAAGATATGCCGGCCGGCCCGTGGATGCGGTGGCGGCCGTGGGCGGGGGCAGTGTGCTGGATGCGGGCAAGGCCGTGTCTGCCATACTCCTGCAGGAGGGACCGGTGGCCGATTTTCTGGAAGGGGTGGGCACCCGGACCCATGACGGGCGGAAAGTACCGTTCATAGCGGTCCCCACAACGGCGGGTACCGGCAGTGAGGCCACAAAAAATGCCGTGCTCACCCGGACCGGGGCAGACGGGTTTAAAAAATCGCTGCGCCATGATAATTTCATGCCGGATGCGGTCCTGGTGGACCCGGAGCTGGCCCTGGGCTGCCCGGCGGATATCACGGCGGCCTGCGGCATGGACGCCCTGACCCAGCTGCTGGAAGCGCTGGTTTCCACCAAGGCATCCCCTATGACCGATGCGCTGTGCATCAGCGGGCTGGAGGGGTTCGGCACAGCATTACAGCGGTGTGTAATGGAGGACCCGGAAGATATACATGGCCGGTCCTGCCTGGCCTATGGGGCATACCTGTCCGGGCTGGCCCTGGCCAATGCCGGCCTTGGTGTGGTGCACGGGTTTGCCCCGGTGATCGGCGCAATGAAAGGCATGCCCCACGGGAAGGTGTGCGGCACCCTGCTGGCGGCAGCCACCCGGGAGAATATCACGGCACTGTTGGATCAGGATCCCGCTCATCCGGCCCTGGATAAATATGCCCGGGCCGGGTGGCTCCTGGCGGGCAGGGCATCGCACACGGATCAGTCCGCCGGCTGCCGCCGGCTTCTGGGCCTGCTGGAGGAGTGGACCGAGCGGTTTAACATGCCCCGGCTGGGTGTTTACGGCATCACCCCTGCACATATCGGCCCGGTGGTGGATGCGGCCGGCCAAAAAAACAACCCTGTGCATCTGTCCGGAGAGGCGATGACAAAAATATTACAAGTGCGCCTGTAAGGGATGAAAGAAAAGCATCAAGGGAAAATCAAAAGAAGCGGGCAACAACAATTAACTTTTGCACCCAAGTTGTGGGGAGAGTGTATGAAAAAGGACTGTCTGGTCATAGCGGCCGGTTTTCATTCAGAAAGCAGTGGGACACGGCCAGTGCGGAAAAACGAAACAGGTATTCAATAAGTTCCGGAACGGAAATACTTTGATTGAATCCGCCCAGGTGGGGGCCTGTGCGCAGCGGAATATCCGCCTGTCCTTTCGGGGGCAGTGTTTGGGCACCCCTTTGATATAGAAACTGTTCATATTGTTCCTTGGTCATCCGGTTCTGGTCCTGGATCCGGAGCACTTCCTCCATGTGCTCATCATATCCCATGGTCTGAATCAAGGCTGCGGTGAGCCGGGGTATGGTCTGCAGGAGCGCATGTGGCAGTCCCGCTTTACACAGCCCTTTAAAATAATTTTCGCTGACGTCGGCGATCAGGGATGCAAACGCTGTCCGGTCAAACAGGTCCCGCGTGTCTTCAGGGGCTGCATCCGGGGTAATGCCCCGGCGGTCCGGGGCTCTGTTTCTGAAAACACTGCCGATCACCAGGATGAAGCTCAAGAGATGTTCGCCAATGTAATGGCGCAGTCCGGCACTGGTGGCAATCCGTTGGAGGTGCTCGAAGTCCCTGGGGCCGGAACGGGCAAAGTTGGGATATCGGCAGGAATCCAGCCACTGGTCCAGGCGGCCGGCATGTTCCCACAGATACGCCCCCTGATCGGTGCGCCGCCGCTGCTGGACGCGGTTATGGAACAATGGAATCAGCGCCGTGTGAACGATACCCTGCACGGTCATTTGTCCCAGGATCCGGGCATTTTTGATGAACACCTGCCGGGTCCATGACAGGGGACGGTTGCAACCCGGCGTGTTGGGATACTCATAATAGCCGGGGCAGGGCAAAAACGCGATGCAGATCTGTCTGTACAGGAAAGGAGGGGTATCACCGGGCAGGTCCGAAGTGATGGCAAACACCCGGTGCCCCTGGTGTTCAACCGGCACGGGCGCGTCAAAGCCGCTGGCGGCCATATCTTTCCTGGGGAACTGCAGTCCGGCAAGCCAGGCCGCCTCCCGGGCCAGGTCCGTGATATTGCCGGCACTGGTGGCAAATTTGAGCACCAAACAGGTGCTGCCGGCTGTGTCGATGATCAGGCTCCGGCCCTGCCATCGGGTCTGCTTCCCATCTGCCGCACCCCCGGGAAGCAACCGGTTCAGATCCACCGGCAGAACAGACGGGGGCTCCATGACCGAAGGACCGGATGCAACCGGTTTCCATGGCAGCTCCCCCAGGGCCTGGTTCACGGCCCGCAGGCGTTTTCCATGAGAGGTGTACAGGATGTCGGTGAGTGCCCGGATGATACGTTCTGACAACGGGTCTCTGACCCGGCCGGCAAGCCGGCTCAGGGCCCCGGCAGCTTCATGAAACAGAAAATAGGACTGCTTCTGGCGGTCAAACCGGGGGGACCGGATGAGACCGGTCAATGTGTCAACCATGTCGGCGCCGATGGTGTCAGGATACTGGTCCATGTGGCCGGCCACATATTTGACCGCCATGTAGGCGCCTGAAAAATCCGTGATCCCCTGGTTGATCAGGGCCTGTGTGCGGCACAACTCCGCCTGTTTATGACAATGGGGGGGCATGGCTCACCAAGACAGGCGTTTTTCCGGAATGCCGGTCTCTGCCTACTGCCGGATGCCGGCCGTGGTGATCAGGTCCGAGGCTTCCGTGGCCAGGGTAAGCAGCACGGAGATGTACTGTTTTTCAATGCTGTCCAGGGAATACTCTTTGGATGGAAAATCCAGGCTCACGGCCCCCACCACGGATTTGGTCTGCAGGTTCATGATGGGTGCCCCGATGCTGATCACCCCGGTCATGTATTCTCTGTCATTGATGGAATAGCCCCGTGTCCGGGTGTTGCGGATATCTTTTTGGATCTCGTCGATGTCCACCAGGGTGAAGGGGGTCAGCCGCATGGGGGCCAGGGTGGCAAAATAGTGGTCCAGGTCGTCGGGTCCCATGTGGGCCAGCACGATCTTTCCCATGGCCCGGGCATAGAGTTCGTCCATGATCAGGGGCAGGTGGAACGAAACCAGGTTTGGCATTTCCCGCCGGTACAGGGAGATCAGTTTGTACCCGTCGATCAGGGCCGAGTCGATGGAGATGTGGTGTTCAAAAAACGTCTTGTCAATGATGGGCTTGATGCCCTGGTAGATGTCAAACCCCTGAAAACACTCATGGCCCATGGAAAATGCCCTTGGACCCAGCCGCAGGGATTTGTCCATGACGCTTTTGCGCAGGTATCCCAGCTGGACCAGGGTGTTGACCAGGCGGTAGGTGGAGGTCTTGTTGATGCCCGTAAGGGAGGATATCTCCGTCAGGGACCGGGAAGGGTTTTCCCGGCCGAACAGGTTCAGGATGGACAATCCTTTTTCAAGGGTTTTGGAAAAATACTGGTCTTGCTTTCCGGACATGGTGCTTTCCAGGGATTAAGGGTTTCAGGGGCAGTGGTCTTTCCTGTTTTGATCAGGCCTTGTGACATACCATATTTTTTGATTTCATGGAATAAAAAAAACATTAAAAAATTTAAAAAAAGTATTGACATTACAAATAAGGTCTTTTAAATTCAAATATAGAATTAATGTTACTATTTTAGTAACAATTATCACAAACAATTTTTATCCAAGGGGAGGTATCCATGAAAAAATTAGTTCTTTTTCTGATTGTGGCAGCGATGTCCGTTTGTCTGATGGCACCGGCGCAGGTGTTTGCCAAACAGGTCATGAAACTGGGATTCGGTGATCCCATCAACTCCGACCAGGGCGCCATTGCCAAACAGTTCAAGTACCTGGTGGAAGGCTACACAGGCGGAGATGTGGAAATCCAGCTGTTCCCGGGCAGTGCTCTGGGAAATGAAACCGAAATGCTCCAGAACACCCGCAGCGGTGAACTGGACCTGTGCATGCTGTCAGTTCCCAACCTGTCTCCGTTTTCCCGCAAAATCAACATCCTGACCTTCCCCTATGTCATCAAGAGCATGCGGGATGCCGTCACCATCACTACGGGCAAACTGGGTGCCCAATGGAATGAGATCCTGAAAAAGGAAGCCGGTATACGGATTCTGGCCTGGACCTATTCCAATTTCCGTCACCTGACCAATTCCAAACGCAAGATCACCAGCATGGCCGATCTGGAAGGCCTGAAAGTCCGGGTACCCCAGAACGCCCTGATGATCGCATCCTATGAAGCCTGGGGCGCGAACCCCACCCCCATGGCATGGCCGGAGACCTTTACCGCGCTGCAGCAGGGCGTGGTGGACGGCCAGGACAATCCCTATATTGTCAACTACACCATGAAGTTCCAGGAGGTCCAGAAATACATCACCCCGCTGCATTACCAGTTCTCTTTGCAGCCCATGATTGTCGGTGAAAAACATTTCCAGAAAATGGATCAGAACCTCAAGGACATCCTGGTCCGGGCCGGCATCGAAGCCCAGCAATACTGTGTGCTGTTCCAGATGGAAGAATCTGAAAAAGCCCTCCAGGCCATGCTGGACGCCGGCATGGAGTACAGCGAATTCTCGGATGAAGACAAGATGGTTGAAGTGGCCAAGAAAGAAGTATGGCCCAAATACTATGACAAGGTCGGCGGCAAGGAAGCGGTCATGGAAGTGGTGGCAGAGCTTGAAAGAGCCGAAAAAGCCAGACAGGCCCAGTAATCAAGTGATTTTCGGGTAACTACGGTTGAAACCGGGAGGGGTCTTTCGGAAACCCGGGACCCCTCCTTTGAACAGACTTTACAGAAAAGGAGCAGAAAGGTGGCCCTCAGCAGTGTTCTGAAAAAGTCGATCACTGTCCTGGACAATATCGAAGGATACCTGTGTAAATTTTTCCTCAGTTTTTTTGTGATCCTTTTGTTCTTCCAGGTGATCATGCGGACCGTTTTCCAGAACTCCCTGGCCTGGAGCGAGGAAGCCTCCCGGTTTGCGTTTGTCTGGTTCGCCTTTCTGGGGGCTTCTTATGCAGCCCGTCTGGGGGCACACAACCGGGTCACCTTTCAGTTCAAGCTGTTTCCAAAAATCGTGGGCGATGTGTCCCAGCTGATCGCCGACGGCATCTGGCTGGTGTTCAATGCCATCATGACGGTCAAAAGCATTGAGGTCATCCGGGACATGATGGAATATCCGTTTTATTCCCCGGCCCTGGATATCCCCATGCAGTATGTGTACATGCTGTTTCCATTCACCTTCACCCTCATGAGCGTCCGGATCATCCAGGTCAATATCCTGAAACACATTCTGAAACGGGAAATCGTGGATGTGGACGACGTTTCGTCGGATATAGAAGATATCAAGCGGGACATGAGAATCGATTCGCGTGATACAGGGAGGACGGCATGATTTCATCGGTATTGTTCGGCGCGTTCGGCATCCTTCTGGTGATCGGTGCCCCCATTGCCGTGGCCCTGGGCATGGCGGCCATGGCAGCGTTCATTTCCATTGACAAGGATGTGACCACCCTGGTGCAGATCGCCTACAACGCGGTTAACTCCTTTCCGGTCATGGCCCTGCCGGCCTTTATCCTTTCCGGAGCCCTGATGCAGGGATCCGGCATTTCAAGGCGGCTGGTGGAGATCGCCGAAGCCCTGGCCGGCCGGATGGCCGGGGGCCTGGGTGCATCCACCGTACTGGCCTGCCTGTTTTTCGGGGCCATCTCCGGGTCCGGACCGGCCACCACGGCGGCCGTGGGCATGCTCATGATTCCGGCCATGATCAAGCGGAAATATGACCCATCCTATGCCTCCGCCATCACGGCCTCTTCCGGCGGTCTGGGCATCGTGATTCCCCCCAGCATTCCCATGGTGATCTACGGGGTGACGGCCAGCGAATCCATCACCAAACTGTTCATTGCCGGGGTGTTCCCGGGTCTGCTCATCGCATCCGGCATCATTCTCCTCAATTATGTCATCAGCAAGAAAAAAGGGTACAAGCCCAACGAAGGCGAATGGTCCATGAAGGAAGCGCTGGTGAAAATCAAGGACGGGTTCTGGGCCCTGATGGCGCCCGTGGTGATCCTGGGCGGGATCTATTCCGGGTTTTTTACCCCCACGGAAGCCGCTATTGTTTCGATTTTCTACACCCTGTTCGTGGGCATTTTCATCTACAAGGAACTCAAGCTGCCCGCTATTTTCAAGTCTCTGGACTCCACCACCTGGCTGTCCGGCCGGGTGCTGATCATCCTGTTCACGGCCCAGGCGTTCGGCCGGCTCCTGGTGCAGTACAAGATCCCGGATGCCATTGCCGCCTGGCTGCTGGCCCTGACCGGCAATGTCTACATCATCTGGGCACTGATCATCCTGTTCCTGATCCTTATCGGCATGTTCATGGAAACCCTGGCCACCATCATGCTGGTGACACCCGTTCTGCTCCCGGTCATGACCAGCCTGGGGGTGGACCCCATCCATTTCGGCGTGGTGCTGGTGATGTGCTGTGAAATCGGGTTTGAAACACCGCCTCTGGGGGAAAATCTGTTTATTGCGTCCGGCATTGGAAAAGTGAGCATTGAAGAAATTTCAATGCGGGCCATTCCATTTTCAGTCATACAGATCCTGGCCGTGTTTGTCGTGGCCTATATCCCGGGATTCTGCCTTTGGCTGCCCAAGGTTTTCGGGTACTGATCCGACAGAACCACCCCCTGACAACTGTTGCAGGAGATGTTGAACAGATATAGACACATGAGATGCGCTTACCTAATCAATTATGGAGAAAACGATACATGCAGCATTTGAAAAAAGCGGTAAAAACCGCGGAATCCCACAGTGAAAGCATCCGGCCGGCCGTTGAAAAGATGCTGGCCGATATCCGGGCCGACCGGGAAAAAGCCGTGGAAGCACTGGCGCTGAAGTTTGACAACTGGACCGATCCGTTTGTTCTCAGTAAAGAGAAAAAACAGCAGTTGATCGGCACGGTTCCGGACTCTGTCAAAGAAGATATTCAGTTTGCCCACCACCAGGTGTCGGCATTTGCCAAAGCCCAGCGGGACAGTATTCAGGAATTTGAAACCCGGGTGTATCCGGGTGTTCGCCTGGGCCAGCGGATCATTCCCATGGATGTGGCCGGATGCTACATCCCCGGGGGCCGGTTCGCCCATGCCTGTTCCGCCGTCATGAGTGTGGCCACGGCAAAAGCGGCGGGTGTGAAGACCGTGATTGCGGCCTCCCCTCCCCGGGGAAAGAGCATCGATCCGGCCGTGGCCTATGCCATGGACATCGCCGGGGCGGACATCATCCTGGAGATGGGCGGGGTCCAGGCCATTGCCGCCATGGCCTTCGGGCTGTTCACCGGAAAACGGGCCAATATCCTCGCCGGTCCGGGCAATGCCTATGTGGCGGAAGCCAAAGCCCTGCTGGCCGGATCCGGCGAATGCGCCATCGATGTGTTTGCCGGCCCCACGGAATCCGCCGTGATCGCCGATGACACGGCCGATCCCATGACCATTGCCGTGGACCTGGTGTCCCAGGCCGAGCACGGGTATGATTCCCCGGTGTGGCTGTTCACCGATGCAAAGGCCTTGGGAGAAAAGGTGCTGGCACTGATGCCCCAGGTGATCGATGACCTGCCGGACCCGGAGGTGGCCGCCGCCTCCTGGCGGGACTACGGGGAGATCATCCTTTGCGGCGACTGGCAGGAGATGGCCGATGTCAGCGACCGGTATGCACCCGAGCATGTCCAGGTGATGACCAGGGACAACCAGTGGTGGTGCGACCATTTGACCGCCTACGGGTCTCTGTTTATAGGAGATTACTGCACTGTGGCCCAGGGGGACAAGTGCTCGGGCACCAACCATATCCTGCCCACCCGCAAGGCCGGGTATTATTCCGGCGGGCTGAACGTGCACAAGTTTTTGAAAATCTGCACCTATCAGGAGATTGAAAAACAGGCCTGTCAGGAGATCAGCGCCCGGGCTTCCCGGCTGTCCCGGGTGGAGGGCATGGAAGGCCATGCACGGGCCTGCGACTGGCGCCTGAAAAAGTTCTTCCCGGACCAGGCATGGGATTTCACGGTCTATTCCCAGAAAGATTATTCTTAACCGCTGTCAGCACACCCAGAAAGGATAGCCATGTCTGCTCCCACGGAACACCCTGTAACGTTTGCCAAGAGTTTCACCCGGCAGGAACCCATTTCCGGACCGGCCATTGACAATGCCCTGGCGGTGCTGCGGTCCGGCCGGCTTCACCGGTACAATGTGGTCGAGGACGAGGTCTCCCAGACCGCGCTGCTGGAAAAAGAGTTTGCGCAGTACATGGGCTCCCGGTACTGCCTGGCCTGTGCCTCCTGCGGCAGCGCCATGTACCTGGCGCTGAAGAGCGCCGGGGTCCGGCCCGGGGAGGGCGTGCTCTGCAACGCCTATACCCTGGCCCCGGTGCCGGGTGCCATCCACAACACCGGGGCCGGCATCATCCTGGTGGAGATCACCGATGACTATACCATCGATTTTGACGACCTGGCGGCCAAGGCGGCAGACAGGGAGGTCAAGTGGTTCATGATGTCCCATATGCGGGGCCATATCGCCGACATGGACCGGATCATGGAGATCTGCCGGCAGCACGGGATCACCTTGATCGAAGACTGCGCCCACACCATGGGGGCCCGGTGGAACGGCCGCCTGTCCGGATCCTTCGGCACGGCCGCCTGCTTCAGCACCCAGACCTACAAGCACATGAACTCCGGAGAAGGGGGCCTGCTGGTCACGGATGATCCGGACCTGATGGCCCGGGCCATCATCTATTCCGGGTCCTACATGAATTATGACCGGCACCTGTCCCGGCCGGATGACGCGGTGTTCGAATCGATCCGGGAACTGGTCCCCAACTATTCCTGCCGCATGGACGATCTGCGGGCCGCCATTCTCAGGCCCCAGCTGGCAATCCTGGATGACCAGTGCCAACGTTGGAACCGCCGCTACCGGCTCCTGGAATCCCGGCTGAACCAAATTCCGGGCCTCACCTGCCCGCAGCGGGACCCGAAAGAACAGTATGTGGGCAGCTCCATCCAGTTCACCCTGCACACGCAGGATCCCGCCGTGATCCACCGGTTCCTGGATACCTGCCTTTCCCGGGGCGTGGAACTCAAGTGGTTCGGCAACAAACGGCCTGTGGGATTCACCAGCGCCTACAGCAGCTGGAAATACTTTGACAATCTGCCCGAATTGCCTAATACTGACCGCATACTGGCCGGGATGTGCGACATGCGGATTCCACTGACCTTTGACATGGCGGATTGTGAACGGATCGCACAGATCATAGCGGATGTGGCGGCCCGGGTGCTGCCCAGGGAACCTGAATCAACAAATGCCGAAACTGAAACCCCTTTTAACAAACCCATTAAGATGTAAGGAAGACCCATGAATTTTGCACAATTTCCCAGAAGAAAATACATTCATACCCCCACCCCCATTGAGCCCATGCCGGCGTTAAGCAAACGTCTTGGAAAGGACGTCACCCTGTATGTGAAGCGGGACGATCTGCTTCCCGGGGCCGGCGGGGGCAACAAAACCAGGAAACTGGAATTCTGCATAGCCGATGCCATGGAGAAAAAGGCGGACACCATCATCACCTGCGGGGCCGTGCAGTCCAACCACTGCCGGCTGACACTCTCCTGGGCGGTGAAGGAAGGCCTTGACTGCCACCTGGTCCTGGAAGAACGGGTGAAAGGGTCCTACAAAGAAGATGCCAGCGGCAACAATTTTCTGTTTGAACTCATGGGGGTGAAAAGCATTGAGGTGGTGCCCGGCGGAACAGATATGATGGGGGCCATGGAAAAAAAGGCTGCCGCTCTTGAGGCCGAAGGCAGACGGCCGTATATTATCCCCGGGGGGGCATCAAATGCCATCGGTGCACTGGGATATGTGTCATGTGCTGCAGAAACAATGACCCAGCTCAATAACATGCACCTGAATATTGACCATATTGTTGTGCCGTCCGGATCTGCAGGTACCCATGCCGGCATGGTGGTGGGCATGGTGGGCGCCAGCAGTAATATCCCGGTCAGCGGTGTCAATGTGTCCAGAAAAAAGGATGTCCAGGAGGAAATCGTTTACAAACTGGCCCTTGCAACAGCCGAAAAACTGGGAATAAAAACTGCCATTGACCGCAAAGAATTTGTGTGCTTTGACCAGTATGTGGGGCCGGGGTATTCCATCCCCACAGATGCCATGGTGGAGGCGGTGAAACTGTTTGCACAGACCGAATCGATTCTTCTGGACCCGGTCTATTCCGGAAAAACCGCGGCTGGATTGATTGATTTGATTCGAAAAGACCATTTCGCACCCGGTACAAAGGTGTTGTTTCTCCATACCGGTGGATCTCCTGCCCTGTATGCCTATATGGATACGTTTCGGAAATAGGGGGCAGAAACAACCGTCACAAACAGTCGGCAAACCGATGCATGAACAGCAGCTGCCACGGCATTCCAGGGCGGCTGCTGTTCCATTGCAGCCTGGCGGACAGACATTTCAGAGTGCATCAGCCGGGGCAATGTCCGGCACCAAACCGGCCAGCAGCGCAAATGGGTTACCTATAAGAAAGCAGATACCATGACACAGACCCGGGAAAAAATCGTGGGCATCATCGGCGGGATGGGACCTGAGGCCACGGTGGACCTGATGCAGCGCATCATCCGCCTGACACCGGCCACAGATGACAAAGACCATATCCGGTGCATTGTGGACAACAACCCCAAGGTGCCCTCCCGGATCAGAGCCATTATTGAAGGGGACGGTGAAGACCCAGGGCCGGTCATGGCAGACATGGGCCGGCGGCTGGAGGCCTG
>DATFJY010000356.1:0-4346 GCA_035268905.1 Desulfotignum sp. | reverse complement strand
TGGTCCCTGCACCCCGGCCAGGTGAAACAGCAGATATCCGGTGACAGCCCGGCATACGGCATCGATATTTTCCAGACTGGAAGAAAACCGGATACCAAGCGAATCCTTTGTCCGGGTGATGCAAAATTTTCCAGTTTTTTGGGGCATGGCGTTCATACCTCGATGCAGAGCACGACAATATCATCTTCCAGAGGGGTGTTTTCCGCAGACAGTTGCAGGACCAGCCGGTCGGGGGCATCTCTACAGGAAAATTGCTGCAGGTCCTTGAAAAGCGGCAGCAGTTTCCGCGCACCTGCCATCCAGTTGTTTTTATGGCCCACAGATTCCACCAGCCCGTCTGAATACACGAAAAACCGGTCTCCTTTGGATACCTTGATGCGGTCGATACCAAACTGTGCGTCAGAAAACATACCCAGAATATCCCCCTGGGATTTTACCAGAAATGGATCTCCCCGGACCGGCAGGTATGCAGCAGGGGGGTGCCCGGCATTGACCAGCGTCATGGTCATGGTGGAACGGTTCAGATGCAAATAACAGGCCGTCAGATATTTTTCTTCGGGCAGTATTTCTTTGAGCACGGCATTGACCATTTTCATACTTTCTCTGGGGGAATACAATGGTGTGCAGTTCTGGGCCAGCAGGGCTTTGATGGACGGGGTCAGATAACTGGTACTGATGTCATGGCCGGAAAAATCCGCCACAAAATATCCAATGATAAATTCACGGATGTGCAGAATTTCATAAAAATCTCCCCCTGCCTCTTCCAAAGCTTTATAATACACCCCGAACCTTGCAGCGGGAAAATTTTCTGGCACAGGAAGCATGGCGGTCTGGGCTTCGCTCACCTGCAGCAGTTTTGCCGCCTGAACCTGGATCAAAGAGTTGGTGGCAATGGAAAGCTTTAGATGAATCCGAACCCTGGCAAGCACCTCCAAAGGGTGAAACGGTTTGGTGATATAGTCCACAGCCCCGAGATCAAACCCCTTGAGTTTGGCATTCACATCACTGATACCGGTGAGAAAAATCACCGGTATCAGGCTGGTGGCAGGATTCTGCTTTAATTTTCTGATCACATCGAACCCGTTTTCTCCGGGCATGTCAATATCCAGCAGGATCAGATCAGGATGTTTTTCCCTGGCAATGGAACGGCCTTCCGACCCGTTGCCGGCAACAAAAACCTGATACCCCTCCTTGGACAGGGATTTTTCAATCATCTTGAGGTTCAGCAAATTGTCATCCACGGCAAGCACGGCGTAGGGCTGTATTTTTTCCATTATCCCTCTGCTTCTGTGGCCGGGCCGATATCAGGTGGGGGGCAACGCATCCAGCCGGGTTTCCATATCTCCAACATAGGCGTCAAACCCCTCGAGACTGCCGCCATTGGCAGCAGATTCCATTTTAGCGGCCAGATCGGCCATATGGGTGAATCCCAGGTTTCCGGCTGCCCCTTTTAGGGAATGTGCAGCTGACGCAGCCTGGCCGGGATTCCCAAAGGACATCCCCTGGCGGATTTTTTCCAGATCGGTCCGGGCGGTGTCCATAAACAATGCAACCAGTTCCAGAACGTCGGATTCATCCATATCCAGCTGGTCAGCCAGATGTTTATAATCCATTGAAACCTCCTGTCGGTCAGGGACACCGCATGGAACCATATCCTTTTCAGATGCTGGATACCCTCAGGGGGCTGTGCCAATACAGGTGACGCTGCATATCCATACGATTACCCGATCTTATTGATCATAACAGGTATTTTACATCCTCAATCGGTTTCTGTAAACCGGTAAGCGGAACCCTGGAAAAACAGGCCCATTTATGGCAAAGATGCACAAATACTTGCCTGGAGCAGGATATCAGGATACAACACAAACCGCTGATGCCTGAAGGGGCGGCATCAGACACCACCGGACATGCCCCGAATCAGGAGACCAGACAGTTGATATGAAAAAGGATACCCACCAGTTTGTCCATAATTACAAAGGACTTGGCGCCTTTGGCATGGACCGGAAGACAGATGAACAGACCCTC
This sequence comes from Desulfotignum sp., assembly GCA_035268905.1. Classification (GTDB taxonomy): domain Bacteria; phylum Desulfobacterota; class Desulfobacteria; order Desulfobacterales; family Desulfobacteraceae; genus Desulfotignum. Next base: position 2,321 of record DATFJY010000356.1, on the reverse strand, counting down.
ATGTTTTACCTGCAGAAATTCGGTGAAGACAATTTCATGGAAACTTTTGTACCAAGGCTTTCCGACACAGAACTGGAAGAGATCTATCTGTTTGTCAATGACTTTTTGAAACGCCATATCTCTGAAGAGGAATACCATGCCATTTTTTTAAAAGACCGGTAACACGCTGGAGAGATATTTGTCATTTATAGTTATTTTTTGTAATTATAGAGGTAATACTGTTCATATTCAATTCATTACCATACATTTATACCCATTATGACAAAAATCAACAAATTGTTGACACCCTTTCCGGGTTTGGTGTATGACAGTCGCACCCGGTAAAAGGCCGGGTGACACACAAACCATTTGTCCCCAGCGCCGGGCAACCGTGAAAACAGTTTATGGATTTTATTCTGGAAGGCTTTGCAAAAGCCGTTTTTCTGCTCATCAGTCTTGATGCATCCACTGTCTCCGCCATATCTGCCACACTGAAAGCCTCCACCTGGGCCATGGGTGCCAGTCTTGCAGCAGGGCTTCCTCTGGGATTTGTGCTGGGCTATTTTGATTTTCCAGGCAAACGGCCCTTACGGACAGTGGTGGATACCCTTCTGGCTTTGCCCACTGTTTCCATCGGCCTGATCATCTATGCTTTTATCTCCAGCCAGGGGCCCTTGGGAGAGCTCGGCCTGCTGTTTACCATCACCGGTATTGCCATGGGCCAGACCCTTCTGGCCCTGCCGATCATCATCGCCATCACCGCGGCCACTGTGGAAAACATCGATCCGGACCTTCGGCTGACGCTCGTTTCCCTGGGCGCGGCAAAGCTGGATATCATCCGTACCTGCCTGTGGGAAGTCCGGTACGGGATCATGGCCGGTGCCGTGACTGCCTATGGCCGTGTGCTTACGGAAGTGGGCATCTCCATGATGGTGGGGGGAAATATCAAATACCACACCAGAACTATCACCACGGCCATTGCCCTTGAAACCAGCAAGGGGCAGTTTGCCGACGGCATTGCCCTGGGGCTGGTCCTCATTTTTATTGCCTTTTGCGTCAATATCTGTCTGTCTGTTCTGAGGAAAAAATGACCCAGCCCCAGCCTGCATACCTGCTGAAAAACGTCACCCATTTTTACGGGGACAAAAAAGTGCTGGACATTGCACATCTTGCCATTGCCAAGGGGTCCATCACAGGCCTGCTGGGTCCCAACGGCTCCGGCAAAAGCACCCTGCTCAAACTGCTGGCCTTTGCCATGCGCCCTGTCTCTGGAAACATATTTTTCAACGGCCGCACAGAATACCCTTTTTCCCCGAACATCAGGTCCCGGGTGACCCTGGTCACCCAGAAGCCGTATCTGCTCAGGCGGACCGTGTATGATAACATTGCCTACGGCCTGCAGATCCGCCGGGATACAGCAGACCTGCAGGCCCGCATCCAACAGGCACTGGCCGGGGTGGGGCTGGCATATGAGACATTTGCCCATCGCCAATGGCATGCCCTTTCCGGGGGGGAAGCCCAGCGGGTGGCAATGGCTGCCCGGCTCATCCTCAAACCCCGGGTGCTTTTACTGGATGAACCGGTGGCCAGCGTAGATGCCCGGAGTGCGGCCCTGATCCGCCAGGCAGCCCTGGCAGCCCGGGAAAACTGGGGCACCACCCTGGTGATTGCCAGCCATGACCTGGCCTGGCTCTTTGACTGCAGCGACACCCAGATCTCCATCAGCAGCGGCACCCTGTTCTCCACAGGCATGGAAATCATTATTCCCGGCCCCTATACCCCGGACGGACAAGCGCTTTCAAAAACCCTGGCAGATGGACAGTGCCTGGTTCTGCCCCCAGCAGACCAGCCCGGCAAAACCGCTGTTATCCAGCGGGAAAACATCCACCTCGCCACAGGCCCTGAAACAGAAAACCGATATGACAACCAGATAAAAGGACAGATCCAGTCCATGCATATGACCGGAAAGCAACAGCAGATCATGACCACCATTGCTGTGCCGGAAATGACTTTCATGCTGGGCCTTGATCCGGAACTTGCCGCCAGCCTGTCTCTGCAGCCGGGCAAAGAGGTATTTTTGCTGTTCCGGTCCCAGGACATTGTCTGGCGTTGACCGCATAGGGCTGCGCATCTGCCGGGTGCAATTTCCGGCAGTACCGTTTTTTTCGGCGGCCCCGTATCTGCGTTAGGTGCCTTCCGAGGAACCGGGATTACAAATCCGGCGGTTGGGTCACAGCACTTCGGCAAGGCGTGCTGGTCCTGCATGACGTCCACAATGGGCCCTGACAATATGACTGTCAGGGTTTCAACACCAGAAAATACAGCTCTCCCCTGATATTCAT
>DATFJY010000355.1:0-21099 GCA_035268905.1 Desulfotignum sp. | reverse complement strand
GATTCACCAGTATACCTTTGTTATCCGCACCAGTGACGGTACCATCAAACATAAGGGACTGAATCTGAGCGTGAGTGTCGGCGGGGCTGCTCTGGATCACGGGGAAACTTCGGATTTGGCTTCCCGTTGTGATACCCTTATGAAACAGGCGGATGCTGCCATGTATGCGGCAAAAAGAGCCGGCAAGAATCGGGTGAAAATCGGGTAGTAGAACATTTCAGAAAAAAGTTTCAGACAGCAAACAAAGAGAGCTGGTTCCGCCGGGCATCGACATGCTGGACCGTCACCTGGATGATATCCCCGTTTTTAAGGCTGAGCCCGGAGGCCGGCAGCCTGGCCTCGATCATGAACTCCTTGAGCAGAATATTGTAATGGTCCCGGTGACATTCCAGCACCAGCGCTTCTATGCTGCTGCCCCGAAGGGATTCCAGGTATTTGAGCAGCCAATAGCGTTTCCTGGCCCCCTGGATCCGGCCGGCATTGGCCATGGGAACCGATACAGCAGCCAGTATATCTTCCAGTTCATTTTTTGAATAGGCAGGGTTCATTCCCAGAACCGACTTGATCTGGCGCTGGGTGAGCAGGTCATGGTACCGCCGTATGGGAGAGGTGGCAGTGGCATAGGCGGTGACCCCCAGTCCGGAATGGGTCTGGGGATAGGTGCTGATCACGGCCCGGCTTAAATGCCTGCGCTGCATGAGATTGGGCAGCAGCGCGGTTTCCACCCCCTGGAACAGGCGCTGGCCAGGCGGGGGCTGGGAACGGAATACCGCCGGTGTCTTGTGGTCGGCAAGAAATTTTGCCATCAGGGAGTTGGCCAGAATCATCATTTCCGACACCAGCATCCTGGAGGGGTTTTCCCGGTTCACCCTGGCATACCGGATCTCTTTGTTTTCCTCTATCCACACATTGACCTCCGGCAGGGTGATCTGCACCGCACCGGCTTTCAGCCGTTTTTCCCTGAGCAGGGTGGCAATTTTGTAGAGACTGGTGATGGGGTCATCCTTGCCGTTCAAGACATTGGCTTCGGTATAGCTCATCTGGTGGTGTACCCTGATAATGCTGGGAACGATGGTAAAGTCAATGACTTCAAAGAACCGGTTCATCTGGATCAGGGTGCTGATGCCGGGCCGGGTTTCCCCCTGCCGCAGGCTGCACAGATCCTCGGACAGGTCAGCAGGCAGCATGGGCAGTTTGTCATCCGGCATATAGATGGAGCTGGCCCGCTGACGGGCTGCCATGTCCACCGGATCTCCGGATGTGATATAGGCCCCCACATCGATAATATGGATTCCCAGGCAGTATCCCTGGTCTGTTTTTTCAAGGCTGATGGCATCATCATAATCCAGAGTGGACTGGCCGTCTATGGTGATCAGGGGGAGATGGGTCAGGTCTTTTCTTCGGGGATCCTGGAAAACACCAGTATGGGTCAGGGACCGTTTTTTGCCGGCAGCTTCCACCTCCGGCGGGAATGAGGTGGTTACGCCCAGGGTCAGCAGATCGATGTTTTCATCCGAATGCCAGATGCCTGCACGTACCAAAAAATCAAAAACAGGATCAGCAGAGCCTATGCCCGCATTTTTGATCATCTGTCTGGCAACGGCGGCATTGTCTGCATCATTGCCAAACAGATAATAAGATTTGAGAATATCCAGCACTTCCGGGTCACAAGTTTCCGGATCACCGGCCTGTGTCTGCATGGCAGAAAGCCATGCCGCCCCTTTTTGAATCAGGCGGTCCCTTTTCTGGGCTTCTTTGATCTGCTTTTTTTTGGCTTCCACCTGTTCCGGGGTATAGGGTGAAAAAAGAACCTGGTTGAATTTAAAATAGAGCCGGTCATTGAAAAACGCCCGGATAACTGCTGCTTCATGATCTGCGGTCAAGGGGGGATCAAAGCAGAACAGTGTCATGGTGGAAATATCGATATCACCGGACTCCTCATGGAGAATCTCCCATAATTCCCTGATATCAATCTGTTCGGACAGTTTTTTGCGGGTTTGTGTCACTGTCTGCAGGTGATTGATCAGATGGTGTCTGGACTGCTCAGTGTCCAGGCGCACCTGTGATATATGGGCAAGCCTTTTTTCAGAAAAGCTGACTTCCCGGCTGTTTTCATTGAGTAATTTGAGCTTGCCCTTTTTCTCGCTTAATATTACCGCTGCTATGATTTTTTGTTGATCAATGTATTCAACAATGCTGCCAATTTTCATGTATCAGACAATAACAGGAAGGGGGGGCAAAGTCAAACATAGAACACTATGGTTTGGCTTGAAAAACAGGGAAATCTGGGGTAGAATCCAGAGCTGACATGGGAAGAAAAAAAAAATACAGGCCCCCCAGGTTACGGTCGGATGAAGATTTTCTGAAGGCCTTTACACGGAAAAACCGGCCGGAAGCAGGAGAAGCAGGATCGGATAACATCAGTCCCCGGCAGGTAAACCGCCACGGTCTCCCGGTCATGGACAATGGTGTTCGCCCCCCTGATTCCAATGTATCAGAGACAGATGTATCAGAAACAGAATGTTTTCCCGCCCTTTTGGAGGCATTTTTATCCAGACCGGAAAGGCCTGCCAGGCCATCCCCCGAACCCATGCCATATCACAAAAGGATCAAGCGGTATCCCCCTCCGGAAAAAGACCTGGATCTGCACGGGTTCACCGCCCTGGGGGCGGAACTCAAGGCCGGCTCGTTTTTGATATCCTGCCAGCAGCAGGGATATTTCACCGTGCGCATTATTGTGGGCAGGGGACTGCATTCCGAGCTGGGGCCGGTGTTGCCGGATATGGTCGAAGATCTGCTTGCAACGCTCAAAGCCCGGAATATTGTGCTGGGATTTGCCTGGGAGCGCAAAAAAAAATCCAGATCAGGGGCTGTGATCGTGTATCTGCGCCGGTTTGATGACTGAATCCCGGCAGCCGACAGCCGACAGCCAAAGCGGTTACCTCACCGGTTCAACTGGTATTTTCTCACCGCCCGGTTGTGCTCTGCCAGGGTTTTTGAAAAATAATGGGTGGTGTCGTTTTTGGATACAAAAAAAAGATAATCGCTTTGGGCAGGGAACAATGCCGCTTCCAGGGCCTTTGCCCCGGGGCTGGCAATGGGGCCTTTGGGCAGTCCGTGCATCTGGTAGGTGTTGTAGTCGGTTTTTCTGCGCAGATGCCGGGTCCTGATACGGCCGTCAAATTCCGGATCTCCATAAATCACCGTGGGATCACTTTCCAGCCGCATTTTTTTTTCCAGGCGGTTGTGAAATACCGAGGCGATCAGGGGGCGTTCAGATGCATCACCGGTTTCTTTTTCAATCATGGATGCCAGGGTGACGGTCTCCTGGAGGGTAAAGCCCATGGTTTGGGCGCGTTCCTGCCACCGGGGGGTGAAAACGGTAAAAAAGGTGTCCACCATTTTTTTGATCACCTGGCGGCAGGGGGGGGATTTGGGGAAAAAATAGGTGTCAGGAAATAAAAAGCCTTCCAGTGTATGGGACGGGACAGAAAGGGCAGTGATAAACGCCTGATCCCTGCACAGATCCAGAAATGTTTTTGCATCACACAATCCGGCAGCTGCAACAAGGGATGCAGTTTCCTCCATGTTCAGGCCTTCAGGAATGGTGAGCCGGTAGAGCCGGACTTTTCCCTCCAGCAGGGTATTCAGTATCTGGACAGGTGTCAGATTGGGCGATAACCGGTATTCCCCGGCCGGCAGGCGGGTGCCGGCTTTTTTATACCGGGCATACCAGGTAAACAAGACCGCATCTGATACCAGGCCCCGGGATGCAAGATTTGCTGCAATCTGTTTCAGGGGCTGGCCCGGTGCAATGGTGAAAATCTTTTCACGGCTGTCAGAAGCGGCAGGGGTGTGCAAAGACCGCCATACCCACAGGCTGGTGCCGGAAAAAAGCAATCCTGCAAGGATCAGCAGCCCCAGCAGGATTTTTGTGCGGTTTTTCAATCTTCGGATACTGCGGTTCTCCCTGAAAAGTTTATACCATTCCCCTGAAAGAGGTAAAGGTCAGGGCGATGATGCCGGCGGTGACAAGGCCGATGGAGGTGTCCTGCAGCGGTTTGGGCACCCGGCCCAGGTTGACCCGTTCCCGGACCCCGGCAAACAGAATCAGGGCCAGGCCGAATCCGATGGCATAGGAGAATGAGGACACCAACGCTTTGGTGAAGTGGTATTCATTGCCGATGTTCAGCAGGCAGGCACCCATGACCGCGCAGTTGGTGGTAATCAAAGGCAGAAAAATTCCCAGCCCCGCATACAGGCCGGGAATCATCTTTTTCAGAAACATTTCCACAAACTGGACCAGAGAGGCAATGACCAGAATAAAAGACAAGGTCCGCAAATATTCAACATTCAGAGCTTTGAGCAGAAAGGTGTCCACAGACCAGGTGATCATGCCGGCCATGACCATGACAAACACCACGGCCATGGACATGCCCACAGCGGTTTCCATTTTCTTGGATGTGCCGATAAAGGGGCAGATGCCCAGAAACTGGGCCAAAATGATATTGTTGATGAAAATACTGCCGATGGCGAGTTCAAAAAATTCCATGGGGCAACTCCTTATTTGCTACCAATCAGGTTCATTCCTGCCAGCATCAATCCCAGGGCCAAAAACGCGCCGGGCGCTTCCACCATAAAGGAGAGGGGGGTAAACCACTCCGGCATGGCAAATACCGGGTTGCCGCCCCAGATGGTAATGGTGCCGGCACCGATAAATTCGCGTACAATACTGATGGCGCTCAGAGACAAGGTGAATCCGATGCCGATGCCAAGCCCGTCAGCCACCGCCATGACCGGGGGATTCTTGCTGGCAAACGCTTCGGATCGTCCCAGCACGATGCAGTTGACCACGATCAGAGGGATGAAGATGCCGAGCTTCAGGAACAGGGGGTAGGTGAAGGCCTGCATGACCAGTTCCACGATAGTGACAAAAGTGGCAATGATAATGATATAACAGGCGATCCGGACTTTGGGGGGGATCATGTTCCGCAGCAGCGACACCAGAAGATTGGAAAAAACCAGTACAAACGTGGTGGCCATCCCCATGCCGATACCGTTCTCGACGGACTTGGTCACCGCCAGCACCGGACACAGCCCCAGCACCAGCCGGAAAGGGGGTATTTCAGCCCATAGTCCTTTTTTGAATTCTTTGACCAAGGATTGTGCCATGTGATTTTGTCTCCTTGTTATACCTATTGAAGCTGTTTGAGAATTTCAGGTTTGAGCTGCCTGTAGATTTCCTGGGCCTGAATGGCACCCCGGGCTACGGCCCGGGAGGTGACAGTGGCACCGGAAATGGCATCGATGGAACCGTTGTCCGCTTTTAAAGCCAGGTTGGAGTCCAGCGGCTTATCATCAAACTGGGAAACAAAGGACAGGTCATCCTTGGCCCTGGATCCCAGGCCCGGTGTTTCCGAATGGGTGGTAACCCGGGCCCCCACCAGCTGATCCGAATCCAGGTTGAACCCCACCATAACGCCGATGTCACCGCCGTAACCGCCCTTGCCAAAGGTCTCAAAGGCAACGGCCATGGAACCGTCCGGCAGTTTCCCAGGAAAAATCTGGACGGTGGTTTCCCCATTATCCAGATTGAAACGCTCCTTGAGGGGGTCGTTGGAGACATCGGTGAAAAGGGATTCAATGGCCGGGGCTTTTTGAAATTTCAGCACCTGTTCTTCAATTCTCACCTCAGTGCCGGATTTGACCGCTGCCAGAAGACCGCCTGAAACAGAGGCCAGCACGGTCAACACCACTATCATGCTGATCATCTCACGCATTGCTTATATCCTTTCCCAAAGCGGTTGGTCTGATATTGTCCACCAGGGGGGTTACCAGGTTTACCAGCAGAACGGCCAGTACGGTACCGTCGGCATACGATCCGACATTTCTCATCAGAATGATCATGAACCCGCCCAGAAATCCGTAAATGAACATGGGAATTCGGTTGACCGGCGAGGAACTGCTTTCCGTGATCAGAAAAAACGCCCCCAGCAGGGTGTATCCGGACAGCAGATGAAACAGAGGCCCGGCATATGCCTGGGGGCTGGCGATATGGAAGATGGATGCGGTCACGAGGACACCGGCAATAAAAGACACTGTCAATTCCCACCGGGTATATCCCCGCAGGATCAGGTAGATGCCGCCGATAATGAGCCCCAGTCCGAAAACGCAGCCCACGGCCCCCACTTCCCGGCCCATAAACAGGTCTCCCAGGGGAAACAGCTGGGCAGCGGAAGCCCCCTGTGCCTTGACCGCCTCCAGCGGCGCCAGGGCGGTAAAGGCAAAATCATAGTTTACATAGGCAGTGTCAAAGTCAAAAAACATGTTCCAGGACATCATGAGAACAGCCATGCCCACCAGCGCCGGGTTGAAAGGATTCGCCCCTGTGCCGCCAAAAATGATTTTGCCCACGAACACTGCCACAAAGGTACCTACCAGTATCAGCCACCAGGGGGTGACAGCCGGGAGCATCATGCCGAACAACAGCCCGATAACTGCCGAGTCCAGGTCGTCGATGGCAGGTGGCTTTTTGGAAATGAGGTTGATGGCCGCTTCCCAGAGCATGGCAAAGGAAAGGGACAGGGCCAGAACACCCAGGGCAGGTGCACCGAACTGCAGGATCCCGAATATGGCGGCCGGCAGCAGGGCCAGAATGATATTGAGGTTTCTTTGAAACAGACTGTCTCCGTCATGCCAGAACGGGGCATGGGAAACGGTGAGTGTGGTGTGATTCATGGACAGTCTCCCTTTATGCATCGATGCGCAGTTTGTTCAGTTCATGTTTGCCCAGCCGGATATAGTGGAACAATGCGATCTGTGAGGTGCACACATAGGCGCACAATCCGCAGTCGATGCAGGATGCAAGATCAGCCTGTTCGGCGGCGGCTTCATACTGGGCCGTATCCAGAAAGCGGAACAGCAGGTTCACAGGGATATCCGCCGGACACACCTGGATGCATTTGCCGCAGTTTATGCAGGCATTGTCCGGCACGGCCGGAATCTGTTCCCGGGCCTGGATGAGCACCGAATCCATATCCGGGGTGACCGGATGATGGGGGGTGAAGGTGGCAAACCCCTGCATGGGGCCGTTGATGATGATCCGGTCCAGTTCGTTGATCTGAATTTCCAGCTGGTTGAAGATCTGTTTCAACGGGGTGCCGATGACCGCTTCGATCCGGTGCCGGAAACCGTTTTTGTCAGTCAGGGTGATGCATTTTTCAAACACCGGTTCTTTTTTTTCAAAGGCCCTGGCCAGGGAAACCACCGCTTCCGCCCGGATAAAACAGATTCCCATATCTTCCGGTGCTGCACCGGCGGTGATAATTTTCTCGAGATGGTTTTTCATGACTATGGGGGGCAGGGTTTCCGGATAGGTGAGGCCGGTTTCCAGTACCTGGATGCCCTCGAATCGGGCAGTACTGTTCAGCCTTTGCGGTTTTGTCATGCATATTCTGGAAACATGGGTGATCTGTTTGAGAATGCGGGCTCCCCGGATCAGCAGGTCGGCATGGACCGTACTCATATATTGGGCGGTGGTGGACAACAGATCGGTATCAGTTCCCATGATGACAATGGTGGAGATCCGACGGTTTTCACCATTCAGTATGTCAAAGGGCGGGGCACCGGGCAGTGTATTCAGGTGATCTGCGGCAAACCCCTGAGTTTCCTGGAAATCAAGGGATTGGGTGTCCTGGTCCAGGCCGGCATCTTTTTCGATGGTGATACAGGTCCGCATCCCGTTGACATCGTCGGAAAAAGGGGCCACAGATTTGATGGTGCCGGCTACAGGGGCTACCGCATAGTCCATACTGTCTTTGTAAAGCGCCAGTTTCTGGCCTTTTTTAACAATATCCCCTTTCTGGATCAGGGTTTTTCCGGCCAGGTCCAGGGGTTCCTGCAGCAGCAGTGTAAAAAGCAGGGGCAGGTCGATGGCCAGGGGGGGATCCGGATTGGGCTCCAGCAGATCATAGACCAGCCTGGGTTTGGACAGCGCGAAAAAAGATCGTTTCATCATAGGTTACGTCCTTGTTTTTCGAAAAAAGCAGTTGTCATGACTTATGCCCGTTTATGCATATGTTGAGGGATAAAGGGAACCCGGTTGCTTACATAACATGACACGCATTGCAGTCGAACGGGCCAGCGCCGTAATCCGCATGACAGCCGATGCATGTGTCATGCATGGCATCCATTCTTGACGGCATATACTCATCACCGGTTTCTTCATGGCACATGCTGCAGTCGTACTCTTCATCATCCATCAGGTTGTGGTGGCAGTCCATGCAGTCTATGTAATAATCTTCTGTGTGAATCTGGTGTGTGAACAGCACTTTGCCGGCATCATTCTGGAACATAAGCCGCACTGGTTCCGCCGGTGCCGGAGGGGAAAACGCAGCGTAACAGACAATTCCTGTGATCAGAAAGCCGGCCATGATGAGACCTGCCAGTTTCAGGTGTGGTTGTAATGTCATATGTAAATCTTCCAGTTTAAGGGTTAGAGTTTAGGTGACAAACCCACAACTGGCTGGGTATATAGTATATTGAAGAGAGGTTGGCAAGAAAAAAAATTATTTTGCGGGGGTAGTGCAGGAGGGCGGAACAATGGTTTTTGTTTTTCGGATAAGCACAGGTTTGTACCCCTGCTTCTGGTTTAAAACAGCAGATTTTTTATGGAGAATAAAAAAAGCCGCGGCAAATGATGAAAATCCCAGGACCATGGCAAAAAAAGATGCGTTGATTTTCAGTAACGGTGCCAGGGTATCCCCGGCCAGGGCGCCAAGCACCAGGCAGATGATGGGTACCACATAGACCAGGAAAGTCAGCAGCATGACCGGTTTGGTTTCAATGCCTATGACCACCGCATCTCCTGCCTGAACCCCCAGGGTGTTGGAAACTTCCACCACCAGTTCCTGGCCCCTGTGCATGGTGCCGCAGCTGTCTTTGGCTGTGCAGCCTTCACACGCGCCTGCCCGGTTGGTTTTTATCCAGGCGGTGCCGGAAGATGTCCGGGTGACAATGCCGTGTTCAGTGATCATGGTTTTTATATTATCCTGAATGTGTGACGTATTTCAGATAATACCATATTTTTAAAGGTATTAGTTCCTCACGCCTCAGTCCTTGTCAAAAAAAACAAGAAAATAAGCAGGGGCAACTGGATTACGGGTTTCCCGCATTATATTATTATATCCACTGAAGTTCCTCTCTCTGTGTATGACTGACCACCCGGTTGTGTTTCCGAAGGAACCGCCGCCCTTTGTGTCTGGGTATTCTGTGCTGTGTCAGATGCAGCAGCATCTGCTTGATCCCGGGCCTGAGGGGAAATCTGCACATCGAACGGCTCCTGTACAGGACGGTTGGTTTCCTGGGCAATATCTGTATCCTGGGCCGGTACCTGCTGGTTCTGACGTGCCGGATCAATGCTGCCGGATTGGGGTCTTGCGGGTATTGACAGGGTATTTGTAGATTGTGCCTGTATGTTTTCCATGGGTACGATAGTCCTTTTCGCTGTATTCTTTATTTTAAAATTTAATATTAACCATTACCGCATAAAATGTCAATTTTTGTTTTTTTCTTCTTGACAGAAACCGGATGATCTTATATAAACGGCAAGTCTTGATTCAAGGCGCTGCTCCCCAGTAGCTCAGTTGGCAGAGCAATTGGCTGTTAACCAATGGGTCCGCGGTTCAAGTCCGTGCTGGGGAGCCAATTCAATAAATACTATCCCGATAGGCAATGCTTATCGGGATTTTTTATTGGGAGGGACAGAGGACTGCTCAGAACGATCGAAAACCTGGCCTGCTTATGGCAAAGATTTTTGCCTTTACAGACGGGAAAATAGCTGATATCAGGGAAACACAGGGAAAAAACAGGGAATGCAGCAGACCTGTATGCCTGTTTTCCATCATGAATATTCAAACACTGTGTATCAGCATGGCGTATGGAAAAATGAAAATTTCTGCAATCAATATCTGTCTTTGCATCTGTTTTCTGGTCCCGGTCTTGTCTTCTTCTTCTGCAGGAGCACGGGAGGTTATCGTGTCATCGGTAACCGGCAGCGCGGAAGAAGAAGGACCCAATTCAGATGTCCTGCATGCCATTGCAGATCGGCTGAAAGTCAGACTGGTGCTTTTGCAGGCGCCTTTCAAGCGGCGCCTGGTCATGATGGAAGAAGGGGAAATCGATTTTATGGTGGGACTGCTCAAATCTCCGGAGCGGGAAGGGTATATCCATTTTGTGGAACCAGCCTATAAGAACAGATCTGATGCGGTTTTCTTTGTTCCTAAGAACCGGGCTGACCGTATCACCCGGTATGAAGACCTGTATGATCTGACCATCGGGACCACCATTGGTGCCAGGTATTTTCCCCGGTTTGATGCGGATGAAAAAATTCGAAAGGATCCTTTACCCAGAGGCGAGCTGAATCTGAAAAAACTGCTGCTCGGTCGGATTGATGCGGTTATTTTCCCTGAAGGGGCCGGCATTGACCTTGGGTATAAACTGGGCATATCAGGCCGGATCGAGATCGCCCATTTCCGTTTCAGCCGCAGAAAAGATGTCCATATCGGTATTTCTAAAAATTCAACCCTTTGCAAAGAGCTTCCGCAGTTTGAAGGCCTTGTCCGGCAGATGATTGTATCCGGCGAGATTCGGCAGATCTATGCTGCCTATTACCGCCTCAGGGGGTTGCCTGTGCCTGCCATGTGATTGTCATAGCGCACCGGTTTTTCACAATAAAACAAATTGTTACCCTCAAAACCGGAAAGCCTTCCAGGAAAACACAAACCCGCGGAAAAGGTATAGCAGAGAACGGTAAACAACGCATATGGTCTGCTGGTCAGTTTGGTGCCGGGCATTGCGCCGGCGGGGGTGCTATTGATATTTTCTATGGAAATGAAAATTCGCAAAGATATATTCAATTTGATTGATGGCCTGAATTCAGGGATAATACAGTTTTGGGCCGGTTTGTATATGAAGTGTGTGAATGGTTGCCATGGCCGGCTGAACAAGGGAGATAATATGAGCAAAAAGCCAGATAATATACTGCAGAATTTTCGGTTGACCCAGTGTGTAAAAGGGGCGGGCTGAGCTGCCAAACTGCCGCCAGGGGACCTGGCGGCTGTTTTGGAGGGATTGTCCATCCCCACAGATAAACATGTGCTGGTGGGAATGGGAACGGCAGATGATGCCGGGGTCTACCAGGTAAGCCCGGACCTGGCCCTGATTCAGACCGTGGATTTTTTTACCCCCATTGTGGATGATCCCTATGATTTCGGGCGTATCGCAGCCGCCAATGCCCTGTCAGATGTATATGCCATGGGCGGGGTTCCCAAAACCGCCATGAACCTGGTGGCGTTTCCCCTGGGAAAAATGGATCCAAAGGTGCTGCGGGATATCCTGGCCGGGGGCCTGCATGTTCTGGAAAAATCAGGCACCGTGCTTTTGGGCGGGCATTCCATAGAAGATGATGAACTCAAGTACGGGTTGTCTGTTACCGGGTTTGTTCATCCGGATAAGATTCTGGCCAACCAGGGGCTGCGGCCCGGTGATGACCTGATACTCACCAAGCCCCTGGGTACCGGCATCATGAATACAGCGGTAAAGGCGGGCCTTGCATCTTCAGAGCAGATCCGTGACATCACGGAACTCATGGCGGCCCTGAACCGGGAGGCTGCAGCAGTGATGACCGGGTTTCCCGTCACCGCCTGCACCGATGTCACCGGGTTCGGGCTTTTGGGGCACCTGGCTGAAATGATAGCCGGCACACGGGTCGGGGTCACTGTTTACAGTGACAAGGTGCCTCTGATTTCCGGTGTCCTGGAATTTGCCGGCATGGGAATGGTGCCGGGCGGTGCCTTCCGGAACCGGAAATTTCGGGAAAACATGGTGTCAACGGCCAGCCGGGTCAGTCCGGTGCTCCGGGATATTCTGTTCGATCCCCAGACATCCGGGGGGCTGCTCATGGGATGCCCGCAGACCCATTCACAGGCGCTTCTGGATGCCCTCTACCGTCAGGGGGTTGCCGATGCCGCCGTCATCGGCCGGGTAACAGATACTGGTCCGGGCATGATGGCCATTGAATATTGAATAGCCGGGAACATTACAAACAGTCAGAAAAGTACAGTAAAACCATTATAATACAAGGAAACAAACCATGACAACAGATATCAATGCCCGGGGGCTTGCCTGCCCCCAGCCGGTTCTCACGGCAAAGCAGGCAGTGGACCAGGACCATCCCGCACGGCTGATGGTGCGGGTGGATAATGAGGCAGCCGTGGAAAATGTCTCCCGGTTTCTGGGAACCCGTGGGTATGAAACCACATCTTCAGGGCAGGGTGATGATTTTACCGTCACCGCAGTGCTGGCACAGGGCAGCACTGCAGAAAAAAACGGAAAAACAGAACCGGCACCGGCGGTTTCAGGTGCTGACAGCCAGGATATCCAGCAGAAAATACTGGTGTTCATTGCCACAGACCGCATGGGATTCGGGGATGATGAACTGGGAAAAAAGCTGATGATCAGTTTTGTCAAAACCCTGGGAGAAATGGGGGATGATCTGTGGCGCCTGGTGTTTGTCAACAACGGGGTGAAGCTGACCATCACCGGTTCTCCTGTGCTGGAAACCCTGCAGGAATATGAGCGGCAGGGTTTCTCCATTCTGGTGTGCGGCACCTGCCTGTCCCATTTTGACCTGCTGGAGCAAAAACAGGTGGGGGATACCACCAATATGCTGGATATCGTTACCTCCCTGCAGCTGGCCCAAAAAGTAATCCAGCCCTGATCGCCCGGGTGTTCTTTTTACCGTTTTTTCTTTTCTCTCTCCCTCATGCTGTGGTAGAATAAGCCATTTCGAAAGCATCTGCCTGATCACCTTTATAAGGGAGGTTGCATCATGAAAAATATGACTTCTGAAAAACTGGTTACAGATCTGTTTGCCGCTGCTGATGTAGAAATCAACGGATCCCGGCCATGGGATATTCAGGTCAAAGAGGATTTTTTCTATAAACGGCTGGTGGCCGGCGGTTCCAAGGCCCTGGGTGAAAGTTATATGGACGGGTGGTGGGAATGCAGCCAGCTGGACCATTTTTTTGACAAAATTCTCCAGGTCAGAATGGACCAGAAAGCCAAAAAATCCTTTACTGCCCTGTGGTGCCGGGCCAAGGCATTTTTAACCACGTCTCCGGGAAAATTCCGGGCCTTTGAAATCGGCCGGCGCCATTACGATATCGGCAATGATCTGTTTTCTCTCATGCTGGACAAATGGATGAACTATTCCTGTGCCTATTGGAAACAGGCCGATACCCTTGATGAGGCCCAGGAATCCAAGATGGATCTGATCTGCCGCAAACTGCAGCTGCAGCCGGGCATGCGGGTTCTGGATATCGGCTGCGGATGGGGCGGTCTTGCCGCCTACATGGCAGAACATTACCAGGTCAATGTCGTGGGCATCACAGTTTCAAAAGAACAGGTCGCCTTTGCAAAGGAGCGGTGCCAGGGCCTTTCTGTGGATATTCGGCTAATGGATTACCGGGATATGAAAGAATCCTTTGACCGCATCGTGTCGGTTGGCATGTTTGAACATGTGGGGGCCGGCCGGTACAGAGCCTTTATGGCGGTGGTAAAGCGCTGCCTGACAGACCAGGGTTTGTTTCTTCTACACACCATTGCCGGCAACCGGTCGGTGCGCTGGTCCGACCCCTGGATCTCCACCTATATTTTCCCCAACTCCATGCTGCCGTCCAGCCGGCAGATTGCCACGGCAGCTGAAAACCTGCTGATGCTCGAAGACTGGCACAGCTTTGGTCCGGATTATGACCCCACACTGATGGCTTGGTACAACAATTTTGTGGAAAACTGGGACAAGATAAAATATGTCTATGACGACCGATTTTTCCGCATGTGGACCTATTACCTGCTGGCCTGCGCCGGTTCCTTCCGTTCCCGCAGAAACCAGTTGTGGCAGATTGTGTTCTCCAAAGGCGGGGTCAGGCCGGCTTATGAAAGTGTGCGCTGATCAGGCGGAATAATATCTTTTTCCCTTTATCATGGATTGTCCCGGCCAGCTGTCTTTGTACCACAGCCGCTGAAAACAGCTGGTTTTTTCGAGGCCGTGCAAGGCCATGGGCGCAGCATTCTTTTGGGTGGCCTTTTGTGTCGGGCCGGATGCATCCGGCCCGACACAAAATGAGATGTATGCCCTAATACCGGAATTTTTCTTGAAACCAGGCAGGCAGTTCGGCAATTTTCATGCGGGTCTGGTCCATGGTGTCCCTGTCCCGGATGGTGACAGCATTATCTTCCAGTGAATCAAAATCAAAGGTCACGCAGTAGGGGGTGCCGGCTTCGTCATGGCGGCGGTATCGTTTGCCGATGCTGCCCACCATGTCGAAGTCGATGTTCACACCCAGCTCCTTCACCAGCAGGGTAAAGACTTTTTTGGCCTCATCCCCCAGTTTTTTCTGCAGCGGAAGGACCGCGACCTTGACAGGGGCCAGCTGGTTGTGCAGGTGCAGCACCACCCGGGTGTCACCGTCATTCAGCTGCTCTTCTTCATACGCATCGCACAGAAATACCAGGGCGGACCGCTGTACACCCAAAGAAGGCTCGATCACAAAGGGAATATATTTTTCTTTGGTGGCCTCGTCAAAGTACTGCAGGTCCTTGGCAGAGTGGGCCATGTGCTGTTTTAAATCATAATCGGTTCTGGATGCAATCCCGCACAGTTCTCCCCAGCCAAACGGGTATTGGTATTCAATATCAGAGGTGGCATTGGAATAGTGGGACAGTTCGGATGCATCGTGATCCCGCAGCCGCAGGTTGTCCGGATTGACGTTCAGGCCTTTGTACCAGTCCATGGTAAAGGTTTTCCAGTAGTCATGGTGTTCCAGTTCGGTGCCGGGCTTGCAGAAATACTCGATTTCCATCTGTTCAAATTCCCGGGTTCTGAACACAAAGTTGCCGGGGGTGATCTCATTTCTGAAGGCCTTGCCGATCTGGGCAATGCCAAAGGGCACCTTCTTGCGGGAGGTGGTCTGGACATTCTTGAAGTTCACAAAAATGCCCTGGGCGGTTTCCGGCCGCAGGTAAATGTCTTTGCCTTCTCCTTCCACAACCCCTTGTTTGGTTTTGAACATCAGATTGAAGGCTTTGGGCAGGGTCCAGTCCAAAGCCCCGCATTGGGGGCAGGTGATGGATTTTTCGATGATGAAATCCAGCATATCCCGGGGCGGGGTTTTTTCTCCAGCCCAGTTGGCAGGGGTCAGATCTGAACCATTGTCAAACTGCCATCCTTCCACCAATTTGTCGGCCCGCTCCCGGGATTTGCACTTTTTGCAGTCCATGAGGGGATCGGCAAAACTGCCCACATGGCCGGACGCTACCCAGGTGTCGGGATTCATGAGAATGGCGGCATCCAGGCCCACCATATCGGTTCTTTCAATGACAAATTTTTTCCACCAGGCCTGTTTCAGGTTGTTGAGCAGCTCCACACCTAAGGGGCCGAAATCCCAGGAATTGGCCAGGCCGCCGTAAATTTCCGAGCCTGGATATACAAATCCCCTGCGCTTGGAAAGCGAGATCACCCTGTCCATCAATGTTTCTTCTTTTTTGTTCTTTCCCATCATGTATCTCCAGATGCTGTTTTGTAAACCCCGGGGTCGGCTCCGGGATGTGCAAAGTTAATATGTTTTCAGGTAAGTTGGTTTATGTAGTACACTTTCATGGGAATGAAAAGGGATAAGATGATTTTTTGTGCAAGAAATATGGTTGATTTTGTGAAATCGACCTGATAGAGTGCTCGTCCTGTTCCCGGTGATGCCTGTTTTGCAGCACCTTTCATGAAATACGGCGGTCACAGCACCCGCCTTAACAAAACTGGAGGTTTTCTTGAACGAACTGCTCTGGCTGGCCCTGCTGGCTGTCAATTTTGGATGCATTCTTATCGCTTACAGATTTTTCGGACGTATGGGGCTTTATGCCTGGGTGCCCCTGGCCGCTGTTGTGGCCAATATACAGGTGCTCAAGCTGGTGGAATTGTTCGGCATTACCGCTACCCTGGGCAATATCGTCTATGCATCCTCTTTTCTGGTGACGGATATTCTGTCTGAAATGTACGGCAGAAAACAGGCGCAAAAAGCGGTGTTTATCGGATTTTTTTCCCTGGTAACCATGACAGTGCTCATGAACCTGGCCCTGCTGTTCACCCCGGCACCGGATGATTTTGTCCAAAACAGCCTGTCGGTTATTTTTGGGTTCATGCCCAGAATTGCCGGGGCCAGCCTGCTGGCATACCTGATTTCCCAGACCCATGATGTCTGGGCATATGATTTCTGGCGCAGGCGGTTTCCGGCCACCCGCCTGATCTGGCTGCGCAACAACGCCTCCACCATGGTCAGCCAGTTCATGGATTCCACCATGTTTACCCTTCTGGCCTTCTGGGGGGTATTTCCCCTGGGGGTTCTGGTGGAGATTTTCTGGACCACCTATCTCCTTAAATGGCTGGTGGGAGCGGCAGATACCCCCTTTATCTACCTGGCCCGGCACTGGTTTGACAAAGGGATGATTCCCGGGGATTGAATCACCCCGCAGGGACTGGAAGGGTCCCGGTTAAAGGGGGTTCAGGCCTGATGGTCTGGCTGGAAAGCGGCATGGTCAGTAACATGTGACCCTGGTGTCGTGGGCTATGTGTGTTTATCCTGCCGGGCTGCCCGGTCAATGTCGATAATTTTTTGGTTCAAATATGGCTTGGACTGGTAACTGGTGGTCTGCATGATTTTCCGGGTCAGTTCGCCCAGCCGGTTGATGTTGGTTTTGATGGTTTCCATGGTTTTATAATGCGGGTCGTCTTCTTTCATATCCATCATCAGTATTTCAGAATGGCCGGAAACAATCTGCAAAGGCTGGTTCAGCTCGTGGCAGATGGCACCGGCCATTTCCAGCACCCCCTGCAGCCTTTCCCGCTCCCGCATTTCATTTTGCAGAACAATCATGCGCCGCCCCACATTGATTCTGGCCTGCAGCTCAGCCATGTTATAGGGTTTGACAACATAATCATCTGCCCCGGCTTCAAGGCCCTGGACAAGGTCTTCACTGTTGTTCCGGGAGGTGAGCAGGATCAGGTACAAAGGGGCTGTGTCTTTGGGCTGCCGAAGTTTTCTGCACAGGTCTGGGCCGTTTATTCCGGGCATTTCCCAGTCCAGCAGTGCCAGCTGGGGGGCATCTTTCTGCTGAAAAACCTTAAAGGCGGCATTGCCATCCTCAGTGCTGACAGCCGTGTATCCCCATTTGGTCAGAACCGCCTGGAGCATGGCCCGGGATACCGCATCATCTTCAGCAATTAAAATTTTCATGAAAGACTCCTTTAATGCTTTGTTTCAGACAGATTTTTTTCCGGTCCAAAATGGACGTTACCATTCCACCTCCATGGCTGTTTTGACCTGGATAAACCGGTGTTCCAGCTGGGCCATCAGGATGGCCGCCTGCCTGGTATTTTTCTCTGTGCATGCCTTTTCCATGGCCTGGGCGGTTTTGTGCATCTGTTTGGCTGACATGTTTGCCGCAGCCCCTTTTATCTTGTGGGCCTGGGCACCTGCCGCATCTGCCCGGCCCTTTTCCACTAAAGTTCTGGCTGCAGCCAGCTGTTCGGGCATGTCAGACAAAAACTGGGCCATGATCGTTTTTGCCAGATCAACGTCATCCATCACCCGGTGGAAAAATTCGGTGCGGTCAAAGATACAGCCCCCTGCCTCTGGCGGATAACTGCCATGGGCCGGCCCCTGATGGTCAGCGGTTTCCTCCTGGCCAGGCGGCACTGTTTTTTCTTGGGGCAGCCATTTTTTCAATTCATCGACCAGTGCTACCGGATTGACCGGCTTGGTAATATAGCCGTTCATGCCCGCAGCAAGACAGGCATCCTTGTCTTTGGCCATGGCAAGGGCGGTCATGGCAATAATGGGGACATCATGGCTGTAAACGGATGACTGGGCGCTGCGGATACGGCGGGTGGCTTCCAGGCCGTCCATTTCAGGCATCTGCACATCCATGAGTACCAGGTCATAGCCGAAGGATTCCAGGGCCTGCAAAGCCTCCAGGCCATTGGCCACGGCATGGGCCTGGAGCCCCAGTTTGTCTAGAATACCCAGTGCCACCTGCTGGTTGATGATATTGTCTTCTGCAAGCAGGATATGCGCATTGCTGTCAACACTTATTTTCAGGGCTTCCCGGGCGGTGTGCCGGGTGGCAATAGGCTGGACATTACTGGATTTTTCCTGTGCCAGGGCAAGGGACAAAACCCCCTGCAGCTCCTGGTGCTGGGCCGGTTTGGTCATGTATCCGCTGAATCCCATTTGGGTAAAATGCCTGGCATCACCCCGGGTGCCCATGGAATTGAGCATGACCATGCGGATATCGGTCAGGCCTGGATCCGCCTGGATGGCCCGCCCCAGGTCTTTGCCGTCCATACCCGGCATCTGCATATCGATGACAGCCACCTGAAAAGGGTCCTTCGCCTCCACTGCACGGTGTAAAGCCCCCAGCGCATCCGTTCCGTCTGCAGCAGGTTCCGGGCGCATGCCCCAGGCGGCCATGTGGCTGAGCAGGATTTCCCGGTTGGTGGCATTGTCGTCTACAACCAATGCCCGTATACCATTCAGATCTGCAGGGACAGTACTTTGGGGATGGCCGGCCCGGGGCTGCCTGCCCAGATCTGCGGTGAACCAGAACGTCGATCCTTTGCCTGGTTCACTCTCAACACCGATGGTGCCCCCCATCATTTCCACCAGCTGCCTGGAGATGGCTAATCCCAGGCCGGTTCCGCCGTACTGGCGGGTGGTGGAGGCATCCACCTGGGAAAATTTATGAAACAGCAGCGCCATCTTGTCTTTGGGAATGCCGATGCCGGTGTCCTGGACCGAAAAGCGCAGTATCACCCTGTCAGATGTTTCAGAGACCAGGGCAACCCGCACTGCCACCTCGCCGGCTTGGGTGAATTTGATGGCATTGCCGGTCAGGTTGGTGAGAATTTGACGCAGCCGGCCCGGATCTCCCTGGAGCAGTGCCGGTACTTCAGGGTCGGGGCTGCAGATTATTTCCAGTCCCTTTTGTTCTGCCCGCAGTGCAAGGGCGGCGGCAAAATCATCCAGCAGACTCACCAGGTCGAAATCCAGGGTCTCCAGGTCCAGCTTACCCGCCTCAATTTTAGAAAAATCCAGAATGTCGTTGATAATGTTCAAAAGTGCTTCCCCGCTGGTGCGTACAATTTGCGCATACCGATTTTGTTCCTGGTCCAGCTCGGTTTCCAGAAGCAGGCCGGTCATGCCGATGATCCCGTTCATGGGGGTGCGGATTTCATGGCTCATGTTGGCCAGAAATTCACTCTTGGCAATACTGGCCATTTCCGCCTGCACAGCCATGGCGTTGGCCCGGGCTGTCTGCTCTTCCAGTTCGGTTTCCGCCTGCTTGCGCTCGGTGATGTCACTGTGGGAACCGGCCATCCGAAACGCCCGGCCGTCGGCATCACGGATGGCTTCTCCTTTGGCAAGTATCCATACCAGAGAGCCGTCCTTATGCTTCATGCGGAATTCAATGGTATATTTTTCAATTTCGCCGTTTAGGTATTGCTGCACATAATTGTCCACCCGGTCCCGGTCTTCTTCATAGAGCAGATCAGTAAAGGTTTCAAACCTGTTTTCAAGTTCCTGGTCCTGGAACCCGAGCATCGCTTTCCACTGTTTTGACAAAAACAGGTCATCGGTCCGCAGGTCCCAGTCCCAGATCCCGTCATTGGTGCCGGTAATGGCCAATTCAAACCGTTCCTTGATTTCCTGGAGTGTTTCCTGGGCCTGTTTTTGCAACAGAAGAGACGTCTGCAGTCTGGCATGCTGGGCAGATGCCTGTGCATCAATGCGGCGCAGCAGCATGAAAAACAGCGCTGACAAAACGGCAAAAATCACAATACCTGCCCCGGCGCCGGTTATGACGAGCTGTCTGTACTCCGCCTTGAGTCCTGAAACATCTGCCATGATCAGCATATCGCCTACTTCAGTGCTGGATGCATCCAGGAGCGGGCTGGCCATGATATGCCATGAGCGGTCATTGAAGCGGGTTTGTGCAAAGGTTGTTCCATGAATATGGTTGTTTTCTCCCACAAATGCGGCGGCTTTTTTCGGAAAGGGTGTCAGGGTGGAATAGATCAGGACGTCATCATCAAAGCGGTCCCAGTCAGCGGTGCGGCCCAGCATTTTCATGCCCGCTTCCCAGCTGCTGCGCTTCAAAGCAGTCTTTCGGATGGCCACTGCCAGTTCAGCCCCGGTCTGCTGGTGAATGCTGCCGAGGATATCCTCGATCTCCTTGCCCAGTTCCACATACCCTGCAAGCGCACCATCGTCAAAAACCGGCTGCACCACCCGCAGGGTAAAGGTGCCCAGAGGTCCCAGTTCGATGCCAAAAGCAGTTTTGCCGGTTTTTTCCGCCTGCACCGCAGTATACCGCTGTATATGGTCAGCATATTTTTGGGGTTTGTGGACCCGGAGCAGACAGATACGGTTGGGGTCCAGAAAATAGAAATGGGTAATGGCGTAGCGGGTTTTCAGTCCGGAAAAAACCGGGGCATACCTGTCCAGCAGTTTTTCGCGGTCCCCTGCAGCAAGGAAATCGGCAAGATCAGTTTCATGTATAAGGATATCCTGCATGGCAGCCATGGCCAGGGACTGCTCATCCAACATCCGGGAAAACTCTCCATCTGCCTGGGTAAGCGTCCGCTGTGCAATTCTGTCCATCCGGGTATTCTGCCGGTGTGTCATCAATGCGGTGAAAGCGGCTGCAATCAGTACAAAGACACAGACCAGCGGAATCATCAACCGTTTCAGGACCGGCGTGAATGATATGTCAGCGCCATCCCTGGAAAAATTGTCATCCATCCCATTTTTCACGGACTCAGGGCCTTATACTGTTGTAAAATGTCTTGGTTTTACTGGAGTATAGGGTTTGCAGCCCATAAAATCAAGGATAACCTCGTCACCTGGATATTTGCCATAGCAGCGTACCCGCTATGGGGAGCCCCTGGTGGTGTCCTGTGAACGGACCGTCAGATCCGGAGGGGGCCTG
>DATFJY010000354.1:0-5519 GCA_035268905.1 Desulfotignum sp. | reverse complement strand
GCACATACCAGATATGGAATGCCCCAATTGCCAGGCACAACAGTGACAACCGCAGCATGGCCGCTACGAACTACCATGCGCCGTGCAGCCATGCGGGCAAAATGCTGGAATGATCAGCCGCAGTGGTATCTGAATATCAGTGGAGAATCTGGCTGAGGAAAAACTTGGTGCGCTCATGCTGGGGATGTTCAAAAAAGTCCACCGGGTTGTTTTCCTCCAGAATCATGCCGTCATCCATGAGCATGACCCGCTGGGCAACGGTTTTGGCAAACCCCATTTCATGGGACACCACGATCATGGTCATGCCCTCGTCCGACAGCTGCACCATGGCATCCAGCACCTCCTTGACCATTTCCGGGTCCAGGGCCGAGGTGGGCTCGTCAAAAAGCATGACCTTGGGCTTCATGCACAGGCTCCGGGCTATGGCCACCCGCTGCTGCTGGCCCCCGGACAGCTGGCCGGGAAATTTTTTGGCCTGTTCCGCGATCTTGACCTTTTCCAGGTAGAACATGGCGGTTTCTTCCGCCTCTTTTTTGGGGGTCTTGCGCACCCAGATGGGCCCTAAGGTCAGGTTGTCCAGGATGGTGAGGTGGGGAAACAAATTGAAATGCTGGAACACCATGCCCACCTCTGTTCTGATGCGTTCAATGTTTTTCAGGTTGTTGGTCAGCTCGATGCCGTCCACAATGATTTTGCCTTTCTGGTGCTCCTCCAGCCGGTTGATGCACCGGATCAATGTGGATTTACCTGATCCGGACGGTCCGCAGATAACAATTTTTTCCTGTTTTTTGACTTCCAGGTCGATGTTTTTGAGCACATGGAAATCACCAAACCATTTATTAAGATTTTTCACTTGAATGATAGGCGCGGCTGTTTCGGTCATATCTGGTGTGTCGGTCATGTCTGGTTCCTAAACTGTTTTCTGTTAACTGCGTTGGTCTGTGTCCAGTTCCCGTTCCAGTTTTCTGGAAAAATTGGACATGGAAAAGCACCCCAGAAAATACATCAGGGCCACGAACAGGTACATCTCCGTGGAAAAGCCCATCCATTCCGGGTTCTGGATCACGGTTTTGGAGGTGAGCAGAAAATCGTACAACGCAATGATCACCACAAGGGAGGTGTCCTTGAATGCGGACACCAGCACGCTCAGTGTCGGGGGGATCACAATTTTCAATGCCTGGGGCAGAATCACCAGGCGCATGGTCTGGTAATAATTGAGTCCCAAAGAGTCGGCTGCCTCGTACTGGCCACTGGCCATCCCCTGGAGCCCGCCGCGCACCACTTCGGCCACATAGGCGGCGGTGAACAGGATGATGGCCACCTGGGCCCGCAGAATTTTGTTGATGGTCACCCCTTCGGGCAGAAACAAGGGAAAGATGATGGAGGACATGAACAGCAGGCTGATGAGCGGTACCCCCCGGATCAGCTCGATATATCCGATGGACAGGTACCGGATCATGGGCATGGTGGAGTCCCTGCCCAGGGCCAGCAATACCCCTAAAGGATAGGCAGCGGTAAGCCCGAATACCGACAAAAGCAGGGTCAAAGGCAGCCCGCCCCATTTCATGCTGTCCACAGGGGTCAGCCCCAGGATGCCGCCTTTCATGAGGATACCCATGGCCACCAGACCCGCAATCCAGGCATATCCCAGTTTTTTGGACCAGTACCGTTTGTTGTTGGAGAAAAACAAAAGCACAAACAGCAACATGATGGCGGTAAAGGGCCGCCAGTGCAGGTCATGGGGATAAAATCCGAAAATGACGAACCGCAGGTTTTTCAACACCACAGACCAGCAGGCCCCGTCGCACTCCTTGCACACCGCCCCGGAAGTGAACCATACCGAGTCGATGAACGCCCATTGTAAAAACGGGGGGAGAAATTTGAGCAGAAACGCCAGTACAACCAGGGTGAGTATGGAATTGAACACCCCGTTGAACAGGTTTTCCTTGAGCCAGCCAACCACCCCCCGCTGGACCACGGGTGGCTTCATTCTGTCGATGGCTTCCTTGTCAATGGCAACGATACCCATGGGCTTATCTTTCCACAAGTTTGGATTTTTTGTTGTACCAGTTCATGAACACCGAGGTGGAAATACTGAAAATCAGGTAGCATCCCATGATCATGGCCACCCCTTCAATGGACTGGCCGGTCTGGTTGATGGTGGTATTGGCCACGGAAACAAAATCCGGAAATCCAATGGCAATGGCCAGAGAGGAGTTTTTGGTCAGATTGAGCATCTGGCTGGTCAAGGGCGGTATGATGATACGCAGGGCCTGGGGCAGGACCACCAGGTTCAGGATATGGTTTTTTTTCAGCCCGATGGACATGGCTGCCTCGGTCTGGCCCCGGCTTACCGCCTGGATCCCGGCCCGGACCGCTTCTGCCACAAACGCGGAGGTGTAGATCACCAGCCCCATCAAAAGGGCGATGAATTCCGGGGACAGCATGATGCCGCCGGTAAAGTTGAACCCCGTGAGTGAGGGCACATCCATTTTCACGGGCATGCCGAAAAAAAGCCACACCACCGTGGGCAGGCCCAGGGAAAACAGAAAAAATGCCCACAGCACCGGAAAATCCTGGCCTGTGTCGAATTTGCGTTTTTTGGCCCAGTGTTTGATGCCAAAGGAGATGACCAGGCCGGCAATCAAGGCCATGACCATGTAAAAATGGGCGGGATGGGCCGCAGGAACCCCCAGGGCCACCCCCCGGTTGCAGATGAACAGACCGGCAAATGGGTTCAGGGCCTGCCTGGGGGCGGGGAAGTTTTCATAAAACAGGGCATACCAGAAAAACAGCTGCAGCAGCACCGGGATGTTCTGCATCACCTCGATGTAGATCATGGCCATTTTTCGCACCAGCCAGTTGGTGGACAACCGGGCCACGCCCACAACCAGTCCGATGAACAAGCACAGCACAATGCCGATAAACGAGACTTTCAGGGTGTTGAGGGCCCCCACCAGCAGGGCTTTGCCATAAGAGTCCGCAGCTGAGTAGGGTATGACGCTTTCACCGATTTCAAAGGCGGCCTCGGACTGCAGAAACCCGAATCCCGTGGCAATGGACTGATTTTCAAGGTTGGTCACGGTGTTGCCCACCAGGTACCAGGCCAGCAGGCCCACCATCAGAAAGGTCAACACCTGGTATCCGATGGCCCGTTTGCCGGGATCCAGCCAGAACGGTACTTTTTCTTCCGGGGCAGGGGTTGTCATGATCAGGGGTATCTATTGTTTTTGGGTTAAACAGTGCCCTGAAAAAGATATCCAGGGCACTGTGATCGGTCAGCAGCCGGTGGTTGTATCCGCGGAATCTATCAGCGGATGGGGGAGGCGTACATCTGACCGCCGTTTGTCCACAGGGCGTTGAGCCCGCGGGGCAGTCCCAGGGGGGTGTCAGGACCGACATTGCGTTCAAAAATCTCGCCGTAGTTGCCCACCTGTTTGATGATGTTATAGGCCCATTTGTTGTCCAGGCCCAGCTGTTCTCCCATGCCCGGGGTAACGCCCAGGAACCGCTTGATGCCGGGATTGCCGGATTTCAGCATCTTGTCCACATTTTTGGAGGTGATGCCGAACTCTTCGGCCTGGATCAGGGCCATCATGGTCCAGTTGACAATATCATACCACTGGTCATCCCCGTGCCGTACAACCGGGGCCAGGGGTTCTTTGGAAATGATTTCCGGCAGCAGTTCATAATCACCCGGGTTCGGTGCCACGGAGCGCTGGGCAGCCAGCTGGGACATGTCTGATGTCAGGGTGTCGCACCGGCCGGCAAAAAATGCCTTGTTGAGTTCTGCCGTGTTCTCGATGACCACCGGGTTCCATTTCATGTTGTTGGCCCGGAAATAGTCGGCTGCATTCATTTCCGTGGTGGTACCGGGCAGCACGCACACGGTGGCGCCGTCCAGTTCTTTGGCGCTTTTTACCCCGAGGGCCTTGGGCACCAGAAATCCCTGGCCGTCGTAATAGTTGGGCTGGGCAAAATTGAGCCCTGACTTGGTTTCCCTGGACAGGGTCTGGGTGGTGTTCCGGCACAGCACGTCAATCTCTTTGGACTGGAGTGCCGGCAGGCGCTGTACTGCGGTGAGCGCGGAAAATTTCACCTTGGAGGCATCGCCGAACACGGCAGCGGCAACCGCTTTGGCTGTATCCACATCCAGCCCTTTCCACTCGCCTTTGTCATCCGGCATGCTGAAGCCGAACACCCCGCCGTTGACCCCGGCTTTGATATACCCCCTGTCTTTGACATCCGCCAGGGTACCGGCCATGGCCATGGCCGCCATGGCTACAAAACTGATACAGGCAACAATAATTTTACAGGTTTTCATAAAAACAGCCCTCCTTGTCTAGTGGTTAACATCTTGGTGTAACGGTAAAATACCATCTCTTTATTAGCACACCCCCTATATTTATCAAGATTTTTTCCGGTGTGGCAACCTTTTTCTTGTTTTGGTTAAAAAACGGTAAAACCTGCGTAAGCCTGTTGTAACCGGAGGGCAAAAAGTGTAAAAGGCGGCATGATAAAAATTGCCAAACTTTTCCGGGAGCCTGTCAATGCCATCTCCCATATGGCCGGCAGCCTGGCTTCCATTGCCGGTCTCACCCTGATGGTGGTGTTTGCCGCCATCAAAGCAGATGCCTGGCATGTGGTATCCTTTGCGGTTTTCGGTTCCACCCTGGTCTTCATGTACACGGCCAGTTTTCTCTACCACGGCCTGCACCTGTCGGAAAAAACACTGGCGATATTCCGCCGCATCGATCATATCATGATTTTTGTGGTCATTGCCGGATCATACACCCCGTTGTGCCTGGTGCCGCTCAGGGGACCCTGGGGCTGGAGCCTGTTCGGCACCATCTGGGGCATTGCCCTGGCCGGCATCCTGCTCAAACTCTACTGGATGCACCTTCCCCGGTGGGTGTCCACCTTTATTTACCTGGGCATGGGCTGGCTCTGCGTGGCAGCCATATACCCCCTGGCGCAGATCCTGGCACCGGCCCCCCTTGCATGGCTGGCCCTTGGCGGCATTTTCTACAGCATTGGTGCCCTGGTATATTCCTTGAAAAAACCCGATCCCTTCCCCGGCATCTTCGGATTCCACGAAATATGGCACGTCTTTGTCCTCCTGGGCAGCGCCGCCCATTTCTGGCTGGTCTTTGGTTACCTGATGTATATGTGATAAGTGGAGTGTAGCCGCTGCATTTGGCAGAATTTTTGAAACTTGAAATATGTTCGGTTCATTGGAGCCCGCCCCCTGGGGGTACCTTATGGCCGGCCCGAGATTGTCATCTGACGGTCCTGCCATAAGGTACCCCCAGGGGGCTTGGTGCATAAATGCCATTTATTGGGACAGGGTGCTGAACAGAGCGATCGGAAACCTGGCATGCTTACGGCAAATATCCAGACGTAAAAAAACATCCTTGACATTTGTCTTTTTTGTGTGACAATTCAAAAAGCAAAACAGATAATGGAGGATCAGCCATGGGTGTGAAAACCAGCAAATGGGATGCCAGTAAATACCTGGA
>DATFJY010000353.1:0-3493 GCA_035268905.1 Desulfotignum sp. | reverse complement strand
CCTGGTGGCGGACAAAATAGACCGAATTCTGGAGACCGGCGCAGATACGGTGGTGGGGTGTGACATGGGGTGTCTGTTGAATATTGAAGGGTATCTGACCCGTATGGGACATCCTGTCAAAGTGAAGCATATTGCAGAAGTGCTTGCACCATAAATGTAAGGACCGACCAATGGACGATCCGTTTACCACGGAAAAGTATACAGCCAAAAGCAGGCAGGCCATTTCAGACAAACGGCTCCAGGGGGCACTGGCCGGTGTCCAGGGCAGGCTGGGGCCTGCCACCCAAAAGATGTACACCTCCCAGCCCGAAGGGGCTGGCATCCGGCAGCAGGCACATGAGATCCGGCAGCGGTGTATTGAAAATCTGGATATTCTGCTTGAAACGCTGGCAGACAAGGTTGCTGAAAACGGTGGTCAGGTGTTTTTTGCCAGGAATGCTGCAGAAGCGGTGTCCTATTGTCTGGCAGTGGCAAAAAAACATGGGGTTAGAACCGTGGTCAAAGGCAAATCCATGGTGACCGAAGAGGTGGGCCTGAACCAGGCACTGCAAGGTGAAGGCATTGACGTGGCAGAAACCGACTTAGGAGAATATATCATTCAGCTGGCCGGTGAAAAACCCTCCCATATAATAGCACCGGCCATTCATAAAACCAAAGAGCAGGTGGCACAGCTGTTTGCTGAAAAACTGGGCATAGATTACACTCCGGATCCTGGTGTGTTGACCCAGGCTGCCCGGGCTGCGCTGCGGGAAAAATTTCTGGCTGCAGACATGGGTATTACCGGTTGCAACCTGGCCTGTGCCCAGACCGGCCATATCACAACAGTTTCCAATGAAGGCAATATCCGGATGTCTTCCACCCTTCCCCGGGTACATGTCGCCTTTATGGGCATGGAACGGGTGGTGGCAACACTCAAGGATCATGATATCCTGTTTCGGCTTCTTTCCAGCGGGGCTGCGGCCCAGAAACTGGGGGGATATGTCAGTTATGTGGGCGGGCCGGGTCCGGCAGATTATCCGGACGGTCCTGAGGCGTTTCATTTGATCATTATTGACAATGGACGTAGCCGCATGCTGGCGGATCCGGCATTTCGGGAAATGTTGTGCTGCATCAGGTGTTCGGCCTGTTTAAATGTCTGCCCGGTATACGGCAAAATCGGGGGGCATGCCTATGGGTCTCCCTATTCCGGCCCTGTGGGCGCTGTTGTGACCCCGCTTCTGGCGGGCCTGAACCGGGCACAGGACCTGTGTTTCGGTGAAACCCTGTGTGGTGCCTGCAAACAGGCGTGCCCGGTGGATATTGATTTGCCCCGAATGCTCTGGGAACTGCGGTTCCGGCTGGCAGAAGGGGATGAAACCTGGGGGGCAGCCCCGGTCAGTAGACCGGAAAAATATGCCATGGATGCCTTTGCCTGGTTAACCTGCCATCCGGCTGCCTATCGTGCCGCATTGTTTTCTGCTTCCCGGATGCAGACCCTGGTGGGTGCAAAAGAGGGACCCATCCGTCAGCTGCCTGGACCCCTTGCCGGCTGGACCCGGTCACGGAACCTGCGGAAAATCAGCAGCCGGCCGTTTCGATCCCAGTGGAAAAGCAGGAAACAGCCAGATTAAGGACAATGCAATGACACAGAACCATCGCGCCAGTTTTATCAACCGGGTCCGTCAGTCCCTGGGGCCGGACATTGGGCCTGCTGATGTCCGCCAGGCACGAATTTTTCCCCAGACATCGGATGCGGTGACCCAAAACCTTCTGCAGACTGTACAATCGCGCACAACGCAGGAGAGAGAAACGCTTCTGACTGTGTTGATGGATCAGGCTCTGCCCCTGAACTTGCATGTCACACCGGTGGCAGACCCGGCTGAGGCGGCACAGCAGATCGCCGCACTTGTCCGGCAGAAAAATCCGGAATGGGGAGAAAAAAAGGCCCTGATCCGTTGGTCCCATCCCCTTCTGGACGCGCTTGAACTGGAATCGGTACTGGCGGATCAACACATTCCGGTGCATATCACTGCCATGGATCCACACGCAGACCTGCAAAAGCAAAGACAGGTCATACGGGAAAAGACCATAGATTCTTTCATGGGCATCACAGCAGCGGATTACTGTGTGGCAGATACTGCTACCATTGTCATGAAAACCTATCCCCATCAGGGCCGGGCCGTTTCCCTGTTACCGGCTGTCCATGTGGCGGTTATTACACTTGACCAGATACTGACCAATCTAACCGAACTTTATGCTGTGCTTGATGATTATGAAAAAAACACACCGAAAAATGGGTTGACCCACCACATGGTCTTTATCTCCGGTCCCAGCAAAACAGCTGATATCGAACTGACCATGGTTCATGGCGCACACGGACCCAAAGAAATGCACATTTTTGTCGTCCGGGCGTGACAAGGGGATATAAATAGAAAATCCAGCCATATTTACTCTCAGAGGGCTCCAAATTTGATTGCTCGAGACCCGAACTCTTTGTTCCAGTTCTCATACATAGTTTTTTTAGCTATATCTTAACCTTTACTTGTCTGAAAGAATATATCAAGTATGGGAAATAATTTTCAAAAATAGGCTATCCTTTTTGATGGTTTTATAATTTGAGATGTCATGAAATGCCCAAAATACACCAATTAGGGTCTATGTAGATTCCCTGAAAATTTTATTCAACCATTTTTTGTCCTGTCATGAAATCAATCTGACCTCAACAATATTCTTAGTATCACAAAACAAATCACTCTGGAAATTATCAGCT
This sequence comes from Desulfotignum sp., assembly GCA_035268905.1. Classification (GTDB taxonomy): domain Bacteria; phylum Desulfobacterota; class Desulfobacteria; order Desulfobacterales; family Desulfobacteraceae; genus Desulfotignum. The sequence goes on along the minus strand of DATFJY010000353.1, from coordinate 744 downwards.
ATGGGATTGATGATCCTTGAGTATGGTCAGCTGGTGATCCGAAATTTACAATCAAACCCAAATGAAAAACCTGGCTTGTTCAACCACCGGATAAGATCGTTATTTTTCCAAACACACGATCCTTATTCGATAGCCAATTTTTCTTTTGGGAGAAGTAATTTTTCAAATCCCTCGAACTCCAGAAATTTGGGGGCACATTCCTATTTTTTGGAATTTATATCATGTCCTTGGAATTACCTTTTTTGCAGCAATATCACATCATCCCCGATAAAAAAAAGGGATGTATTGTATCTATGGTGCAGCACAGGTCCTGGACCGCAACCGAAATCCAGACCCTTTTGCCCGGAGTCAAGCCGTTCAAGCATGGGTTTGCTCAAGCGGGAGAGAAACCGGCGATATCCTGGATCTGCCGTGTCATTGGTATGAAGATCATACGCGTTCTTTTCAGTTTTCGTTGTCAGATGATACTCACCCGGCACAAAGACAAGACAGCAATCTGGGCATATCAGATAGATCCTGTTCTTATCTTCAAAATACAGCTTTGGATCATCCCATCTGCACAGGGGGCAACAATTGTCTGAATAATGATTCATCCCAGATTACATACCAGATTCATCAACAGGTTTTGAATGGCTTTGGTATTCCAAAACAAATGACCATGATAATTTTCAGCCAGGGATAATTGTTCTTGCATACCGATATAGCCCAATCTTTTGGTTTCACCCGATCAGCACTTTTTCCTGA
>DATFJY010000352.1:0-6184 GCA_035268905.1 Desulfotignum sp. | reverse complement strand
GCCCCTGATTCGGTCGCCATTGTCCACTGTGTGGGCAGCAGGGATGTCAATTTCCATGAATACTGCTCCCGGGTGTGCTGCATGTATGCCCTGAAATACACCCATCTTATCAAGGAAAAGGTGGGTCATGACACACAGGTGTATGATTTTTACATTGACATGCGGTGTTTCGGGGAAGGGTATGAGGAGTTTTACAACCGCTGCCAGAAAGAAGGCACTGTTTTTATCCGGGGCAAGGTGGCCAGTATCACGGACCGGGCAGTGCATCCTGAAGAACAGGGGAAACTGGTGGCTGTTGCTGAAGATACCCTGCTGGGCGAAGTGGTCCGCATGCCGGTGGACATGGTGATTCTGTGCACGGCAATGCAGGCCCGGCAGGATGCGGAAATTATCGGCCGTATCCTGGGAATCAACCAGGGCGCAGATGGTTTTTATCTGGAGGAACACCCCAAGCTGGGACCTGTGAACACAGCAGTTGACGGGGTGTTTTTGAGCGGGTGCTGCCAGAAACCCATGGATATTCCGGACACGGTTTCCCAGGCGTCGGGTGCGGCAGCCAAGGCCCTGTCCCTGGCTGCCAGGGGCGAGGTGGAAATTTCCCCCACCGTTGCCTGTATCGATCCGGACCTGTGTGTGGGATGCCGGCTGTGCCTGGAGCTGTGTCCCTATTCCGCCATTGAATTCGACCATTTGCACAACATTTCCGTGGTGAATGAGGCCATCTGCAAAGGGTGCGGCAGCTGTTCCGGGATTTGTCCCAGCGGGGCTGCGGCAAGCCGGCATTTCACCAAAAAACAGATGTTTGCCGAAATCAGCGGTGTGCTGTCTGACGTGTAAACGGACCGTCAGAGCCGTAGAGGCTTGGTACACATTGCCGGGAAAAAAATGCTGTAACCGGCTGTATGCTTCTTGCCAAAACGCGTGTTCATTGTGAAAGGCCCCCGCAGGATCTCGGGCCGGGCACAGGACACCAACAGGGACGGGGAAAAAAATATGCAAAACAATGTGTTAGGTAACGAGGTCACGGACAACGCGGTCACAGGTAACCATGCCACAGGGAACAACGCCGCAGGTACCGTCGGAACAGGCAACCATGACACGGGGAAAAATGGTACACACCCCACTGCCCCGGATCTGTTCGAGCCGGTACTCATCGCTTTTGTCTGCAATTGGTGCACCTATACGGCGGCAGACCTGGCCGGTACCTCCCGGCTTGTCTATCCGGACAATGTCCGGCTGGTGCGGGTCATGTGCACCGGTATGGTGGATACCCAGTATGTGATCAAAGCCTTTCTGGAGGGAGCGGATGCCGTCCTGGTGTCCGGGTGTCATCCCGGAGACTGCCACTATCTGAACGGCAATTACAAGGCCAGGCGCCGCATGAAACTGCTCAAACAGATTCTGCCCCGGTTCGGTATTGAAACCCAGCGGCTGCGCCTCACGTGGATCGGTGCCAGTGACGGGATTCAGTTTGCCCGGACCATGACCGAATTTGCCGCTGAAATAAAAAAAATGGGCCCCTGCCAGACCGGCATGCAGCAGGTGATATGAAAGGAAATGCCATGATCTCATGTTTACACACAAACGGCCATACCATCAATCAGACCCTGCAGGCATTTTTTGAACAGGTGCTGGAAAAAAATGCTGCAGATGCGGTGCTTGTGCCTGCGCAGGTTGCAGACGGTACATCGATCAAGCCCTGTCTGATTTCCGATCCAGATCACATGCAGCACACCGTCCCGCTGGGGCCGGCCTTTTTTGTCAATGCCGGGCGCATGGTCTCCCGGTTGACCTGGAAACCTGCGGGAAAAAAAACCGCTGTGTGGCTGCGGCCCTGTGAAATCAAAGCATTTGTTGAATTGACCAAACTCAGCCAGGCAAACCGGGATGAGGTGATCATCCTGGGAATGGACTGCCCCGCAGCCCTGTCCCGGCAGGATTATGACAGATTTACAGATCAAAATGGATCTGATGCAAAGGATCCGGAAGAATGGATCCGGAACCGGTATCCTGATCCCGGAAAAACTGTTGCCGGGTTTACACCGGCCCGGGCCTGCCAGGTATGTGATGCCCCCTGGCCTGTGAATGCGGATGTGTCTGTTCTGCTGTTTGGATCCGACCTGGACGGGCCAATCACGCTGAAGGCAGATACTTCGAAAGGAGAAGCTTTTTTGGCGGCGCTGCAGCTTGATGAAGGACAGGAGCCGGACACCCGCAAACCAATGATGAAAAAGCTTGGGGCCGAGAATGAAAAAGCGTTCCAGGAGATGGATGCACAGGTCCTGGACCAGACAGGCAGCATGGAAAATCTGCGCCAGTTTTTTACTGCCTGCATCAACTGCTATAATTGCCGGAATGTGTGCCCTGCATGTTATTGCAAAGAATGTGTATTCAATACCGATGTGTTTGTGCACCAGCCGTTTCAATACCACCAGTGGGCCGGTAAATGGGGGCAGGTGCACCTGCCGTTTGACACCGTTTTTTATCACATGACCCGCATGGCCCATATCGGCACCACCTGTGTGGGGTGCGGCCAGTGTACCCTGGCCTGCCCCAGCCATATCCCTTTGGCAGACCTGTTCATATCCGTATCCCGGAATGTCCAGGCGGCATTCGGGTATACACCCGGTAAAGATGATGCAGAACCGTTGCCCCTGTCCGTATTCCAGGAGGCGGAATTTGCAGATATCGTGGGCATGGGTGACAAGGAGGGCACATGACACAGCAGGCGGCAAAAATCATGGTGGTGGGCGGCGGCATCAGCGGCATCAGCGCCTCTTTGGAACTGGCCCGGTCCGGGTGTCAGGTATTGCTGGTGGAACACGCCGACCACCTGGGCGGACTCTTGTCACAGCTGGACCGGCAGTTTCCCGATTCCGGCTGCGGCATGTGCAGGCTTCTGCCGCTTTTCAACAGGGACCAGACATCCGATCATTGCCTGCGCAGGGGATTGTTTCATGAAAATATCGAGGTCTGTCTGGGCACAGACCTGGTTTCCGTGGAAGGGGAAACCGGCAGTTTTTCCGTTGCCTTGAAACAGCAGGCTGCCCGCGTAGATCCGTCCCTGTGCATCGGCTGCGGCCGGTGCGAAGCCGTCTGTCCTGTGGTGGTGCCTGATCCCTTCAATGCGGGACTCACGAGCAGAAAAGCCGTTTACCGGCCTTGTCCCCAGTCTTTTTCCTATGCCTATACCATTGATCCCTATGCCTGCAATGACTGCAGGGCCTGCCAGGATGCCTGCCCCACAGGGGCCATCACATTTGCGGCAAAGGAACGGGAAACCTTTCATGTCCTGGTGGTGGATGATGAAAAAATAGTCAGAGATTCCATGAAAGAGTGGCTGGCAGAAGAGGGATACCAGGTGTGGACTGCGGCATCGGCCAAAAAAGCCTTGGATTTGATGGCAGATACCACATTTCATATGATGCTCACCGATATCAAAATGCCGGGCATGGACGGGGTGGAACTGCTGGCAAGGGCAAAGGCGCTGCAGCCGGATCTGGATGTGGTCATGATGACAGCCTATGCAGCAGTGGATTCAGCAGTGGAAGCCATGAAGCAGGGGGCGCTGGAGTATGTGATCAAACCCTTTGAACCGGAAACGGTTCTGGCCATGGTGTCCAATTGTTTTGCCGCGTTTTCCGCTGCCAAAGCCCGGATGGAAACCGTGGATGCCATGATTCTGGCCCAGGGAAACGGCCTTTTTGCGCCGGACGTGAAAACCAATCCTTACGGATATCGACATATCCCCGGGGTGGTTACCAGCCTGGAATTCGAGCGGATGCTCAGCCATGCCGGCCTTGGGCTGGACACCCTGGTGCACCCGACCACGGGACAGCCGGTACAGCGCATTGCCTGGTTCCAGTGCGTGGGATCCCGGGACCTGCAGTACGGCAATGCATTCTGCTCCTCTTTTTGCTGCATGGCTTCGGTGAAACAGGCCATGCTCGCAAAGACCCTGTATCCGCAGGTCACAGATGCCCGGGTGTTTTATATGGATCTGCGGACCTCCGGCAAGGGATATGACCGGTATGCAGACCAGGCCCGGCAGGCCGGGGTAACCTTTGTCCGGTCCAGGGTGCATTCCCTTGCCCCTGACACAACAGATTCCGGTGCCGGAATCCGGGTGGTGTGGGCGGACAAGGCTGCAAAAACATGTGAACAGCATTTTGATCTGGTGGTGCTCGCCGTGGGGGTGCAGCCGGAAGATGCTGTGTCATACTTTGCTGAAAACAACGGCATTGCCATGGATGCATCAGGGTTTGTCCAGACAGACCCATTGTATCCCGCCCATACCAGCAGATCCGGGATATTTGCCTGCGGCGGCCTGACCGGTCCCAAAGACATCCATGAATCCATTGTCCTTGCATCGGCGGCTGCCATGTCAGCCATGGAAGCGGCCGGCATGACAGATGGACAGTTGCCGGAAAAAAAACCTCCTGCAAAGCCTGTGGCAATCGCCAGAGAGGTGCCCCGGATTATGGTGGCCATATGCCGGTGCAATACTATATTGCCCGACGCCCTGGACACTGCAGCACTTACCCATGAACTGCGCCTGGACCCGGAGGTGGCTGCAGTGGCGGTGACAGACCGTCTGTGCCGGGAAGCGGGCAGGGATGACATGATTGCCAGGGTTGAAAAAACCGGTGCCAACCGCCTGGTGGTCGCATCCTGTGCGTTTTGTGTAAAAAAACAGCAGCAGCAGAAAATGGCGGTTCTGGCAGATCTGCCAACCCCGTGTGTGGCAGGGGTGGATGTGATAACCCGTATCATTGCTGCGGCGCAAAAAGATGCTGCAGCAAAAAATGGCCCTGCAGCGGAAAATAATGCAGCAGCCGGCAAAAAAATGATGGCAGTCCAGCCCATGGTGCGGCAGATCCGTACCGGGATATCCCGGGTAAAAACCATGCCCCTGGCACCGGGAAAAGGAGGGGACCTGTTTTCCCGTGCCCTGGTGGTGGGGGGGGGCATTGCCGGTATGACCGCTGCCCTGGCCATTGCCGACCGGGGATTTGCAGTGGACCTGGTGGAAAAATCATCCCACCTCGGGGGAAATCTTGTGTGGCTGCACCCGGGTTCCAAAGACCTTACCGATTTTTTCGAAGACCAGAAGGCAGCGGTGCTGGGCCATGACCGGATTCGTGTCCACACCCGGACCTGTGTGCACAGCACCAAAGGCCGGCCCGGACAGTGGGAGACCCGGCTGGCAACGGCCGGCAGTGCAGATGAAGACAGGTCTTTACACAAAGATGATGCAAAAAAGGGTAATGCAACGCTGTCAGACAGCAGCAAAGGTCCATCATCCATTGACCAGGTCAGGCACGGGGTGGTGGTGCTGGCTGTGGGGGGGACCCAGGCTGATCCCGGCATGGCCACCTGTGAAACCGGTCCGGGTATCTATACCCAGCAGGGGTTTCAGCAGGCCCTGGACAACAAGGCCATCGATATTACCGCCCCTGTCCGGGTGGCCATGATCCAGTGCTGGGGCAGCCGGCAAAAAGACCGCAATTTTTGTTCCCGGGTCTGCTGTCCCCGGTCCCTGGAACAGGCCCTGTTGTTGAAAAACCAGAACCCGGATTCTCAGGTGCATGTGTTTTACCGGGACATGATGACCCCCGGCCTTCTGGAGACCTTGTATACACAGGCAAGACAGGCCGGGGTTCTGTTTTTTCCCTATGAAAAACAAAACCCGCCCAGCCTTTCATCTGATGACAACGGCTGCCGGATCACCTGGTCGGATGCCATCCTGGACAGGTCCATGGAAACGGCTGTGGATTATGTTGTCCTGGCAACCGGTGTGACCCCGGATCTCCCCTTTGACCTGGCACAAACCTTTGGGGCGGATCTGGACCGGTTCGGTTTTTTTGCGCAGGCAGACAGCAAGTGGCGCCCGGTGGAAGCGCTGGACCCGCGGGTGCTGGCCTGCGGCCTGGCCCTGGAACCCGGCAGTATGGCATCCTCTCTTGCTGCAGCAAGGGCTGCGGCTGCCAGGGCCGTGGCCATATTGTCCCGGGAAAAAATGCAGCCGGGAACCGATATGGCCCGTGTGAGAAATGCCTATTGCAGACTGTGTGAGTTGTGCATTTCCGCCTGTCCCTTTGGGGCCAGGCATGTGGATCACCAGGCCCGAATGCTTGTGATAGATCCGTTGGCCTGCCAGGGGTGCGGCATATGTGCCGCGGTC
>DATFJY010000351.1:0-17963 GCA_035268905.1 Desulfotignum sp. | reverse complement strand
GCCTCCTGAAATACACTTTTTGTTCTTTCCTGGTTGCCTTTCTTGCAGAAGTGTTTTTACGCCCAGACAATGTCACGGTACACATCCGGATCTGTATCTCCCTCGGTTGAAAACAGCAATACGCTGGAGTCGCTGTTCAGGCCGAGATCCTGTCTTATTTTCCGGTTATCTGTATCAGTCATTATTTCAAACAATGCGCCGAGGGTTACGGCACCGGATTCTCCGGAAATGATACATGGATCTGCTGCCAGGGGATTGCCCAGGACCTTCATTCCTCTTCGGGCGATCCCATCGGCGCACATTAAAAATGCATTGGCACCGGTTTTCAATATTTCCCACCCCGTAAGGCTCGGCTCTCCGCAGGACAGTCCCGCCATGATGGTGGCCAGATCGCCTTTAATCCTGACCCGTTCCCCTTTTTTGATCGATTCAAACAGATTAGGTCCAGTTTCCAATATACCACGCCGGGGAGCGGATTGTCATAATATGGTTCCGTGCGCACAAAACCCAATGATTCATATAGATGGATGGCCGATTTCAAACGATCAAGCGTGTCCAGGAGCATGGTAGAATAACCCAAACGAACGCCTTCCTGAATGAGCTGTCCGGCAATTTGACCGCCAGTGCCCAGGCTCCTTGCTTCAGGGCATACAAAAAGCCGCTTCATCTCACAAGTGCGGTCTTGTATAGCGCCCAATCTGCGTAATGCACCACAACCCACAGCTTTTTGTCCGTCCATGGCGAGCAGAAGCGTACCGGCCGGCGGGGCATACTTTCCCGGAAGATTTTCCAGCTCTGATTCAAACTGCTGGAAACATAGATCCACATTCAGGAAAGCTTCGTATTCCCGGAACAGCCGCCGGACCTCCTGGATCTCTTTGGGTGATCTTGCGTAAATGATGCGGCTGCATCCTCTTTGACCGCTCTGAGCATGCATAGGTCTATGGCCTCCCTGATACAGGCGGAAAAATGACAGGTTTTTTCAGATTGTCAGCAGCTTTGCCCAGGGCGCGGCTGAGGAGGGTGGAGGTGAACGCATCAACCTGATACATGGGTATTTTTTTATTTGAAAATCCGATGGTGAGCTTACCGGCTGGGCTAAGGTAGGGTTTGAAGCGCAGGCCTTCATGGGTGGTCAGCTGGCGGAACATGTTTTCTTTGAACCGGTTCATGGAATAAAATTCCTTTGGATGACCTTATGCCGCATGCAGCATAAATTCGATTTTCACCGCATCATAGGGGAAAACGATAAGGCTTTTGTCCGTGTGGGTGAATATGCCGGCCTTAAGCTTCGTTTATTCGCCCCGGTGCCATTCGGAACGAATGGATTCAAAATATTGAAGAATGACCCAAAAAAGAGTGGCCTTTTGGGAAGAAGACAGCTCCGCTCTTTTGGTTACAGGGAGTGAAACCAATGGAAAGATGATACTGTTCCTGTATAGTAAACGATTTTTGAAAATGCAATAGGGGAAACCCCCTAAAATTCAAGGTTTCTTTGCATCGCACCGCTGTAGAAAAAAGACCGGGGTTCCAGAATCCTGGAACCCCGGCCGGTAAGCTGCTTATGCTGTTCGTTAAAACATGCGGAATCAGAGGCGCTCAAATATGGCGGCTGCGCCCATGCCGCCGCCGATGCACATGGACACGATGCCGTATTTGCCGTTGACCTCTTTGAGGTTGGCCAGGCAGGTGGCGGTGAGCTTGGCACCGGTGCATCCCAACGGATGGCCCAGGGCTATGGCACCGCCGTGGATGTTGATCTTGTCCATGTACTTTTCCAGGCCCAGTTCCCGGATGCAGTACAGGGCTTGGGAGGCAAAGGCTTCATTGATTTCATAGATGTCGATGTCGTCAATGGTCATGCCGGCCTGTTCCAGGATTTTGGGAATGGCGTATCTGGGGCCCACGCCCATTTCATCGGATTTGCATCCCACCGTGGTGTAGGATACCAGCCGGGCGATCGGTGTCAGGCCCAGTTCATCGCATTTTTCTTTGGAGGCGATGATGGTGGCGGCGGCCCCGTCCGTGGTTTGGGAGGAGTTGCCTGCCGTGACCGACCCGTTGGCCTTGAACACGGTGCGCAGTTTGGCCAGGCCTTCCACAGAGGATTCCCGGATGCCGTCATCATGTTCGACGATGAGGGTTTCTTTTTTGTAGGTGCCGTCATCCTGTTTCACGTATTTGACGGCCGGGGTGGGAACAATTTCCGTGAACAGGCCGTTGTCCCGTGCCCGGGCCGCCTTGGACTGGGAGGCGGCGGCAAATGCATCCTGGTCTTGCCTGGAAATGTTGTACCGGTCGGCCACGTTTTCCGCGGTGACACCCATGGACACGAACATTTCCGGATTGGTGCGGGAATATTCCGGATGGGGCCGGGGAACGTTGCCGCCCATGGGTACATAAGTCATGGATTCCACGCCGGCGCCCATGGTGATGTCGGACCAGCCCATCTGGACCCGCATGGAGGCCAGGGCGATGGCTTCCAGGCCGGAGGCGCAGAACCGGTTGACCGTGGCGCCGGACACTTTGTCCGGGAATCCGGCCATTTTCAGGGCCACCCGGCCCAGGTTCAGCCCCTGTTCCGCTTCCGGGAACGCGCACCCCAGCATCACATCATCAAAATGGTCCACGGACAGGTTGGGGGTTTTTTCCACGGCCTGCTTCATGATAAAGGTGATCAGCTCTTCCGGCCGGGTCTGGTTGAACTGGCCACGTTTCTGCTTGCAGCCCGGGGTCCGGACCGATTGTACAATATATGCGTCTTTCATTGGTATCTCCTCCTTCTAGTTTCTGAGGGGTTTGCCGGTTTTGAGCATGTGATCGATCCGGGCAACGGTTTTTTCCTCTTTGCAGAAATCCACGAATGCATCCCGTTCCAGCTTCAGGATGGTGTCTTCACTGACCTCTGATCCCACATTTACATCTCCGCCGCTCATGACATAGGCGATGCGCTTGGCCAGAAATGCATCATGGTCGCTCATGAAATTGCCGTTGCGCATGTTGTAGATTTCCGCGTTCACCATGCCCTGTCCGGCATCACCCATCACTTTCAAGGGCTGTTTCATGGGCGGTGCATACCCGTCATCCACCATTCTCAAGACCTCTTTTTTGCCTTCTCCCACCAGGGTGTCCCGGTTGAATACAATGCGGTCCGCCTGTCCCAGAAATCCGTTGCCCACAGCCTGTGCCGCAGACATGGACACGGCTGCCATGCCGATTTTCATGAACGCTGCCACAAATATCTTTGCCAGGTCCAGATCCTTGACCGTTTTTCCGGGCAGGGCATTCACATGTTTTTTCCACAGGTTCATGGTGCCGCCGCCGGCGGGCAAAAGGCCCACCCCGATCTCCACCAGCCCCATATACAGCTCGGCATGGGCCACGATGCGGTCGGCCCCCAGACAGGTCTCACATCCGCCGCCCAGGGTCATGCCGTAAGGAGCCGCAACCACAGGAAAGGCGGAATATCTGGTGGCCTGGATACCATCCTGGGCTTTTTTCAAAAATGCATCGATTTCCGCATATTTTTGGTCATGGCAGAGTTTTGCGATAAAGCCTAAGTCCGCGCCGGCGGAAAAGGCGCCTGGCATGCCGCCGGCTTCATTTCCGATGACCAGGCCCACACCGTTCTTGTCCACATACGCCAGGCCATCGGCAATGGAGTCCACGATCTCGGCATTGATGGCGTTCATCTTGGTATGGAACTCCAGGCAGAATACCCCGTCTCCGATATCCACAAGAGATGCGGAGGCGTTTTCCGTAACGGTTTTGTTGTTGCCTTTGGCCGCGGCAATGGAGACCAAAGATTCGGGGACAGGAACGGGTTTGTATCCGGCAGCGGCAAAGTCATAAAAGTAGCGGACCCCGTTTTCCAGTTTGTAAAAGCAGGTATTGCCGGCATCCAGCATGGCCGTGACATTGGCCGGCACTTCCAGCCCGTCTTTGGTCATTCTTTCCACGGCTTCTGCCACACCATAGGCATCCCAGAGTTCAAAGGGTCCCATTTCAAAATTGTAGCCCCATTTCATGGCATTGTCGATCTCCACGATGGTGTCGGCGATCTCCGGAATCCGATTGGCGGCATACTGAAAAGAGTTGGCTGCCAGTTTCCAGGCGAACTTTCCAGCCTTGTCATCAGCCTTGAGCACGATGTTGACCTTTTCGGTCAGGGTGCCGGCTTTTTTGGCTGCATCCAGGCAGGGGAAGGTGGGCCGTTCCAGGTCTTCATATTCCAGGGTGTCCAGGTTCAGGACCTTGCGCACCTTTTTCCATTCCGGGGTGAGGTCGGTTTTGTAGAACCCGGCTTTTGTCTTGTTGCCCAGCAGATTTTTGTCCGCCATTTTTTCCACAAAATCGGGCAGCTGCATGATGTCGCGCTGCTCGTCATCCACGCACAGGTCATAGGAGTTCTGGGCCACGTGCATCATGATGTCCAGGCCCACCAGGTCCGTAGTCTTGAAGATGGCGGTTTTGGGCCGTCCCATGGCCGGGCCGAAAACAGCATCCACTTCCGGAACGGTGAGACCGTCTTCCTGCATGAACCGCATGGCCGCGCTGATGCCCTGGATGCCGATGCGGTTGCCCACAAAGTTGGGGGTGTCCTTGGCCCAGACAATGCCTTTGCCCAGGTTTTTCTCACCGAATTTTGCCATGAAATCCAGGACCTCCGGCAGGGTGTCCTCACCCGGGATCAGTTCCAGCAGGTGCATGTACCGCACGGGATTGAAAAAATGGGTGCCCATGAAGTGCTGTCTGAATTCTGGGGAAAACCCTTTGGTGATGTCCTGAAGCGGGATGCCCGAGGTGTTGGTGGTGACAATGGCGCCGGGTTTTTTGATTTTTTCCACTTTTTCAAACAGGCTGCGTTTGATGTCCAGTCTTTCCACCACCACTTCCACAATCCAGTCGCAGTCGGCCAGTTTGTCAATGTCATCTTCCAGGTTGCCGATGGCGATCAATCCGGCATCTTTTTTGTTGAAGAACAGGGAGGGGGAAGATGCCAGGGCCGCGTCCAGGCCGGCCTTGACAATCCGGTTCCGGGCCGCCGGGTCGTTTTTTTCCTCATCTTTGAGATCAAAGGGTACAATGTCCAGCAGCAGCACCTTGACGCCGGCACCGGCCAGAAGGGCAGCGATACCGCCTCCCATGATGCCGGACCCGATGACTGCGGCCTTTCTGATTTTTCTTGCCATGATGTCCTCCTAATTTATGTTGTGAGTTGCAATTCTGGGCTGTCCAAAATTTTTATGAATGAGTATTCATTTTTGATTAACAGAAAAACCCCGGGGTTGTCAAGAAAAATTATTCCGGGTGCGCCAAAGGGTATTTCCATTCAATTTCAAATTGTTATGGGTTGGTTGACATTGGATGCATCTTCATGCAATTCCGGGTGAAAAAAAAATCCTGTAAATGAATTATCATTCATGAATTTACAGGGAATGGCCTTGAAAAAACAAAAAGGGTCTGGTAGGGTGACCCGGCAATTACGCAGTTTTTGGAAATGTTTATTTTAGGTGGAGATGGGGGATGCGGCACCAGATACCAGCAAAAATACAGCGGTTCTCTGTTCTGAACATACCTTCAGTTGCGGATTTGATTCTCACGCTCCAGCGTCCGTCAGGGGATATCCCCTGGCACACGGCCGGCAAAACAGACCCCTGGGACCTGGTGGAGTCTGTCATGGGACTGAATATCGCCGGTTACACTGCTGCGGCCCGGCAGGCGTTTGACTGGCTCAGGCAGGTACAGAACCCGGATGGATCATGGTTTTCCGCCTATATTGACGGGGCTGCACAAGACAAAACCTGCCAGGCCCATATGGCCTGTTACATTGCTGTGGGCATGTTTCATGCATACCTGATTACCGGGGACCGGTCATGGCTGGATCAGTTCTGGGAACCCATGGAAAAGGGGCTGGATTTTGCCCTGGGGCTCCAGACGGATACCGGAGAAATTTTCTGGGCCAAAAGCCCTGACGGAAAAATCGATCCCATGTCGCTGCTGGCCGGGTCTTCTTCTGTTTTCATGAGCCTCAAATGTGCCCTGACCATCTGCCGTATTCTGGACCGGCCCCGGCCGGCATGGGAAAGGGCATGGGAAAGGCTGGGCCATTCTTTGAAGGAAAACCTGCACAGATATAATGTCAGCAAATCCCGGTTTTCCATGTACTGGTTCTACCCGGTTCTCTGCGGGGCCATCCAGGGAGAGAAAGCCCGGGACCGCATGGAAAAATACTGGCACAAATATGTGATTGACGGCCAGGGGGCCAGGTGTGTGTCTGATCAGCCCTGGGTGACCATTGCGGAAACCTGCGAACTGGTGCTGGCCCTCCATGCCATGGGCAACCGCCAGAAAGCGAAGATCGTGTTTTCCTGGATCCAGGACCGGGTGTATGATGACAAGACCTTCTGGTGCGGATATACCTATCCGGACATGGTGATCTGGCCGGAAGAAAAGATTTCCTGGACCAATGCCGTGGCCCTCATGGCGGCGGATGCCCTGTATGACCTGACCCCGGCATCCGGGTTGTTCTGCCATGAGAACTGGGATGGGGCTGTTTTTACGGGAAAACACCGGTGATTCGGGACACCCGGCCCTATTTTATCAAAAAAGCCTGGTACCGGCTCCAGCACCTTTACGTCCGCCACTATCTGGCACCCCATCTCACCGGTCTGGGGGACCACCCCTTTATCATCAAGCCCTGGCATATCGAGCTGTTCGGCGGGCCCATCCGCATCGGTTCCCATGTGACCCTGCTGGGGTGTTCAGACAAGAAAACCCGGCTCACGGTCTGGTCGGACAAAAAACATATTCCCGGCATCACCATTGGGGACCATGTGCTTATATCTCCGGGGGTCCGCATCAGTGCGGCCCACAGTGTTATGGTCAGCGATTCCTGCATGCTGGCCAGCCATGCCTATGTCACCGATTCCGACTGGCACGGTATCTATGACCGGTCCCTGCCGCCGTCGGACACCAGCCAGGTTGTTCTGGAGGAAAACGTCTGGATCGGGGATTCGGCCATTGTGTGCAAAGGGGTCACCATCGGCGAAAACAGCATCATCGGTGCCGGCAGTGTGGTGACATCAACCATTCCCGCCAATGTCATAGCCGCCGGCAATCCTGCAAAAATTGTCCGCCGTCTGGATTTGGACAAAACCATCATCACCCGGAAAGACAGGTACGATGATGCACAGCACATGCTTGCATTTCTGGCGGCATCAGAGCAAAAAAATCTGGCCGAAAACACCTTTTGGGGATGGCTGCGGTCCCTGTTTTTTCCGGGGAAACCCGGTGTCTGATTCAGTCCGGATCAAGGGTTTCCAGGATGGCGGAAACCTGTGCCAGACACAGGGAGATCTTTTCCACATCAAAGGCCTGGGTGTACTGAAGGAGCCGGCTGCCGAATTCCCGGAAAGGGGCAAGGTCGAACTGCCGGCCCATTTCCATGATATCTTCGGCAATATCCCGGGCATCTGAAATTTTCATGCCTTCATGCAGGTCCGGCAGATGGGGAAGAATCCTGGCTTTCATTTGCGGCAGCAGGTCCGGGTGCCGGACCAAAGCCTGGCGGAAGGCCGCTCTGGAAAGACCTGACACCGCCTCTGCTGTCCTGGCGTGTTTCCATAAAGCCCCGGATTCCTTTTTTTCTGCAGATTCAGGTGCTTCCCCTTTCGGGGGCCAGCAGACAACTGTCCGGGGCAGGGTGATTTCAAATACACTGCCATTTCCCGGCCGGCTGTCAACCCGGATACGGCCGCCCATCAATTCCACAAGCTGGCGGCTGATGCCCAGACCCAGACCGGTTCCCCCGTATGTTCTGCTGATATCGGCATTTTCCTGTTCAAAGGGTTCAAAAATCAGCGCCTGCTTGTCTTCGGGTATGCCCATACCAGTGTCCTGCACCTGGATCATCAGGTCCAGTATCCCGGGAGACGGCCTGTCCGCAATGTGTGCAGACAGTGTGATATGCCCTTTTTTTGTGAACTTGACCGCGTTTTCCACCAGATTGGTGAGCACCTGGCGCAGACGGATGTCATCCAGATGCAGACAGTCCGGCATATCATCATCCATCTGGATAAAAAACGGCAGTTTTTTTTGTGCAAGCTTGACTTTGAACAGGTGGTGTATCTCATGGAGCAGGGTATCCAGGCGCACCGATCTCTTTTTGATGACCAGTTTTCCGGCCTGTATTTTGGACAGATCCAGGATATTGGAAACCAGTTCCAGCAGATTCTCCCCGGCAGTGGCAATGGCCTGGATATAGTTTTTCTGCTCGTCATCCTTTGCCATGGAAAACAACACCTCACTGAAACCCAGCACAGAATTCAAAGGGGTCCTGATTTCATGGCTGACATTGGCCAGAAATTCACTTTTTGCCTGGTTGGCTTTTTCCAGATCGATCTCCTTTTGCCTGCGCACCAGAATTTCCGTGTTCAACGCCTGGTTCAGCAATGTCAGGTTCCGGGTGCGCTCCTCCACCCGTTTTTCCAGCTCCTGGTGGGACCGCTGCAAAGCCTGTTCCGCCATTTTGCGCTGGGTGATATTCCTTGCATTGATGACCACCCCCTGGATGGCGGGATGATCCAGCTGGTTGTTGCTGATGGATTCCAGGGTGCAGTAATAATTGTCATGGTGTTTAAACCGCTGTTCAGAAGGCTTTTCCGACATTTTTAAAGTGCCCAGGACGCGTTTTCGAAACCGGTTTTGCACCTGGTCTTTGTCGTCGGGATGAACAAAATCCAGAGAATGGGCCCCCAGGAGCTGTTCTGGCATATATCCAAGTACTTTTCTGGTGGATGGGCTGACATACCGGAAATGTCCCTGTTCATCCAGTATCCAGATCAGGTCGCTGGCATTTTCGATCAGCGCACGGAAATGCTCCTCTCTGTACTGCAGTGCCGTAAGGGTTTCCTTGAGCCGGAAGGCCATCTGGTTGAATTCTTTTGCCAAGTGCCCGAATTCATCATTGAACTGCAGATGGATCCGGGTGTCCAGGTCACCGCTGCCGATTTTTTCCGCCCCCTGGACAAGCTCTTTCAAGGGCCGTGTCAGCCGGCGGGTCAGCAGCATCAAGGCCAGGGAGATGACAAGGGCGGCAAAGGCGCCCATGGCATACAGATAGGGCCGCATGCGGCTGGCAACCCCGTAGACCTCCTCCATGGGGTCCACCGCCAGAATATACCAGTCCCAGGCAGGGAAGTGGGCAAACCGGGCCAGGCTGGTTTCGTTTTCCATGTTCAGCACCAGGCGGTCGGTGTCGTTTTTCAGGGCCTTGAACCAGGCATCATCGCTCACATCCGTGTTCACCATGTATTTGCTGGGATGAAAAACAATGGTGCCGGCTGAATCCACCGCGAAAATATATCCCAGGTCTCCCACACCGATGTCGGCAATTTCCACGGCAGCATCCATTTTGGCTTTGGTGATACTGGCGGGAATGGTTGCCAGTCCATATTCGTTGAGCATCTGTTCCTGGGAGGTGACAATGACCATGGCTTCCGACAAACGGGTGTCCAGCCAGGTTTCCCCCAGATCGACCAGGGCGGTGCGGGAAGTGTAGTAGGCGGTTCCCACAATGGTGAACAGAAAAAAGATCACCAAAGGCAGGGTGGTCAGCAGTATTTTGGTGTATATTTTCATTTCAGCATCTATATACATAATATTGGAAGAAAAGCAAAACATCGGGGATTTTTTGCAAATGACAATTTGATGCTTACCGTATTTTTCAGGCCGGTTTTAATACACCTGCCTGCCATACAGGTGCCTGCCAGACAGGCATCACGAATGAAACCTATTGCATGGAGGAAAGAAATGGCACAAAAACCGGTGCTGGAAATATTTTCCGATTATGTCTGACCCTGGTGTTATTTCATTACCGGGCGTATTGAAAAACTGCAGAACAAATTTGACATTCAGATCATCTGGCGGGCTTTTCCCCTGCATCCGGACACCCCTGATGAGGGCATTTCCCTGGAAGCGCTGTTCAAAAAGAAACATATGGATGTGGATGTGGACCAGATAATGGCCCATTTGCAGAAAACCGCTGCTGCCGAGGGCCTTGCCATGGGAGACCGGCGCAAAACTTACAACACCCGTCTGGCCCAGGAAGCCGGGTTGTGGGCCCAGAGCCTGGAAAAAGGCCACGCCTTTCACACCGCCGTTTTTGCAGCCTATTTTGTGGAAGGGAAAAATCTGGCCAGAAAAGCCGTGGTCATGGACCTGGTCCGCGCCGCCGGCCTGGACCCGGATGCCGGAGAAAAGGTGATAGACGGGCGGACATTTGCCAAAGCAGTGGATGCAGACTGGGCACTGTCCCGGCAAAAACAGGTCACTGCTGTGCCCACCTTTTTCATGGGCCTGGAAAAACTGGTGGGGGCTCAGCCATATCAGACCCTGGAAAAAATGGTTTCCCGGAACATGGCCTGAGATATCGCCTGGATATTTGTCATAGCAGCGTACCCGCTATGGGGAGCCCCTGGTGGTGTCCTGTGAACGGACCGTCAGATCCGGAGGGGGCCTGGTAAAATTTGCCGGGATGATCCCGAACAGAGGGCGGGTGGCTGCACTTCATTGTTCTTATGCAGACAGGCCCCCGCAGATCTCGGGCCGGGCACAGGACACCACCAGGGGCGGGGCCCGGGAAAGCGTGCTGCATAGAACAATCAAAAACCTGGCATGCCTATGGCAAATATCCAGATATCGCAAAGGCAATTGTGAAAACCGCCGGGATCTGGTAAACAACACCATGGCCTTCAAACTCTCAGATATCATGGACCTGGATTATCTCCTGGCCCTGGATGAACAGGCAGAAACAACAGACCATACCCGGTCGGTTGCCGCCAGGGACCGGGATATCTTCTGCCAGCTGGATACCCAGGACATGTCTGATACAGACCTGATCATGTCCTGGCTGGCATACCGAAAACTGGTGTTTTTTGACCAGGCCGGTGAAAAAGGACAATGGCAGCTGCCGGGAAGGGTGTTTTTCCTGCTTTACCGCTGGATGGCCCGGGCCCTGGTTCTGGTTGCGGGCATCACCGGCATGGCAATGGCCTATGGATTTCTGGCATACCATGGGGTGCGGCCTGTGAATGTGACCCTGTTTTTTGTGGTGTTTGTGCTGCTGCCGGCATTGCTGTTCCTGTTCACCCTGGCAGGCCTGGGGTTCCGCCGCTTTGCTTTGTTCCCGTCAGGCCCCGGGGTGTTTTTCACCCTGATATCCGGTGTTTTGTTCCGGGTGGTTCCCGGGATCCTGAAACGGGCTGTGAAAGTTTTTGGGAAAATGCCGGATGGTGCAGAAAAAATCCGACTGGATGCGGCCCTTGCTTTCATCCGTACCAAAAAACAGGCCTATGGATTTTTGTTTTTCTGGCCCCTGGTGATACTGATGTCCCTGTCTGCCCTGTTTTTTTCCCTGGGGGCCCTGGGCGGCACCCTGTTCCGGGTGGCGGTCAGTGATGTGGCGTTCGGATGGCAGTCCACCCTTGTGGCCACCCCGTCCCTGGTGCATGATGCCGTATCTCTGGTGGCGGCTCCATGGACTGCATGGGTGCCGGATCACCTGTCCGGTCCCACCCTGGAGCAGATTCAGGGCTCCAGGATTTTTTTGAAACAGGGCATCGCCTCCCTGGCCACACAAAACCTGGTTTCCTGGTGGCCGTTTCTGTGTTTTGCCATGGTGTTTTATGCCATTGTCCCCAGGCTGCTGCTGATCCTGGCGGCCCTGCATGCCCAGCGGTCGGCCCTGGAACAGTTTGATTTCCAGCGCCCCCGGTTCCGGCGCCTGCTGGTGCGCATGAAATCTCCTGTCATGGATATCGGTTTCAAAGAGCAGCCGGAGAACCGGTCAGATGTGACATCCGGCCCCCATGACCGCCAGGCCTTCTCCCACACAGACACAGCCCATGCGCCTGAAATACAGGGGCATATAAACCAGCCGCACCGGACGGCAGATACGGCAGAAAAACATGTTGAAACCCGTTTCAGTGACCATGGAAATGCTGGAGTGGGTGCCACCCCGGCAGCGGTGCTTGTTCCGGCATCCATTTGGGATGCGGGTGACCAGGATCGGATCCGGGCCCTGGTTCGGCAGCAGTTTTTACTGGATGTGGTAGCGGTTATCGCCATTGATATGGACATTGAAACAGATGCAGATCTGCTGGAAAAGCACATTCCCGGCAATGCAGATCCTGTGATCCTGCTCCAGGAGGTGTGGCAGCCTCCCATACGGGGACTGCTGCATTATCTGATCCAGCTCAAGCAGGGGGTGCTGGCGGACAAAAATCTCTGGGTCCTGCTGACCCGGACACCGGATGATGAAATCCTGGCCGTGGCTGCCGATGATACCGATTTTACCGTATGGCAGACCTGCATCGCCCGGCTGGGCCGGCCTGACATCCTGGTGGAAAGGATCCGGCCATGACTGTGGATGCCATGGCTGTCCCCGGCCCCGGAACGGTACCGGAATTTGCCGTTCTGGGCCATCCCAATGAAGGCAAGTCCTCTGTGGTCTCCACCCTGACCGAGGATGACCGGATCCGGGTCAGCCCGTTTCCCGGAGAAACAACCGTGTGCCGGACCTATACCGTGAGAATGGACGGCCGGGATATCATCCGGTTTGTGGATACCCCCGGGTTCCAGGTGCCCCGGCAGACCCTGGCCTGGTTCAAGGCCTATGCCGGGGATACCGGTCATATCATGGACCGGTTTATCAAAACCCATGCAGCTGATCCGTTTTTTGCCGATGAATGTGAGCTGCTGGCGCCCGTGGCCCGGGGTGCCGGGATTATTTATGTGGTGAACGGCTCCCGGCCGGTGCGGGATGATGATCTGGCGGAAATGGAGATCCTGCGGCTCACCGGACGGCCCCGTATGGCCATTATCAATTCCAAAGAGATGGACAAAGACTATACCAGGGCCTGGCGCCAGGAATTCGGCAGGTATTTTAATGCGGTCCGGATATTCAATGCCAACACTGCCGACTTTCATGAGCGGATCCGCATGCTGGAAACCCTGAAATCCATTGACCAGGAATGGGAGCCCGCCCTGACCCGGGTGGTACAGGCTTTTTTACAGGAATGGGAGAAACGCAACCGCCTGGCCTGTGCCTATATCACCCATGCCATTGAAAAAAGCCTGGTGTTTTCCGTATCCAGGCGGCTGGATGACAGAACCGATCCGGTCATGGCACAAGAAAATCTGTCCGCAACCTACAGAAAAAACTTGCGGGATATAGAAACATCCTTGTTTCACCATATCCGGTCCCTGTTCAAACACACGGTGTATGAGGTCACCCTGCCGGAATATTCGGTGCTCCAGCATGACCTGTTTGCCAAAAAAACCTGGGAACTGCTGGGGCTTACCAAAAAGCAGCTGGCAGCTGCCGGGGCACTTTTGGGCGGCACCATGGGGGCGGTTATCGACACGGCAGCCCATGGCCTGAGTTTGGGGATGTTCACGGCCATGGGGGGGATCCTGGGGGCCGGATCTGCCGTTATGGGCGGCCGGCGCATGGCAGAGCGCAGCCCCGCCGGCATCCGGCTGGGCGGGGACCGGCTCCGGGTGGGGCCCAACAAAAATATCCAGTTTCTGTACGTGCTGCTGGACCGTGCCCTGATCTACTATTCCTATATCATCAAGCGCCCCCACGGCCGGCGGGATACCAAAACAGTTCAGGCCGGCCAGGATGACAAAGGGGAGAAGCTGGGGTTCTCCAGCCGCATGACCTCTGAACAGCGGCAGATATGTGCCCGGTATTTCAAGGCGGTCACCAACCCCAGACTGGTCCGGGACAAAAAAGCGGTCCTGGCGTTTGCCGTGCTGGTCCAGACCCTGCTGGAAGAGATTGCAGACCAGACAGACAAGGACCTGTCAACTGTTAAATAAAGGATATGTCGATTCATGTTGTCTCATCTGTTCAGCCCGATTCAAATAGGAAACCTCACGGTAAAAAACCGGTTGATGATGTCTGCCATGAGCATCAATTTCGGGGTGGATGACCACTGCCATGTGACAGACCAGCTCATTGCCTATTTTGTGGAACGGGCCAGGGGCGGTGCCGGCATGATGCTGGTGGGGGGCGGTTCTGTCCACCCCGGGGGCCAGGAACTGCCCGATCTTCCCCAAATGTATGAGGATACCTGTATACCGGCATTGCAGCGCATGGTGCAGCAGGTCAAACCCTATGGCGCTGCCTTCGGGGTTCAGCTCATGCACGGGGGGCGCCAGTCGTATCTGCCTGAAAAGGTGGCCCCGTCCGCCATTCCTGCCCCGGCAGTGGTCAAAGGAGCGGTCCGGGCTTTGGAATTGGATGAGATCACCCACCTGGCCGGATGTTTCGGGGACGCGGCCCGGCGGTGCCGGGAGGCGGGATTTGATTTCATCGAGATCCATGGGGCCCACGGGTATTTGATCAACCAGTTCATGTCACCCAATGCCAACATCCGTACCGACCAGTACGGCGGCAGCTTTGAGAACCGCACCCGGTTTCTGTTCGATATCCTGGTCGATATTCAGGCAAAGGCGGGAGCGGATTTTCCCGTGGGTATCCGCATCAACGGCAATGATTATATGAAAAACGGGTGGAAGCTGACAGATAGCCTGAAGCTGGCCCCGCTGCTGGCAGGAGCCGGGGCCGCATACCTGCATGTGTCTGCCGGGGTGTACGGCTCCACAGAGCTGACCATCCCCTCCATGTATACCCCCCAGGGGTGTTTTGTGCACCTGGCGGAGGCGGTGAAAAAAGCAGTGGATATTCCTGTTATTACCGTGGGGCGGATCAAGGACCCGGTCCATGCCGACCAGATTATCAAAACCGGCCAGGCAGATATGGTGGCCCTGGGCAGATCCTTTCTGGCAGATCCTTATTATCCGGAAAAGGCGAGAACCGGCAGGACCCATGAAATCAGGCCCTGTGTGGGGTGTTGTCTGGGGTGCATCCACGCGGTGCTGGCCAAGGAACCGGGGGGCTGTGTGGTGAACCCGGATGTGGGCAGGGAGTATCTTTTGGATGCCCGGCTGCCGAATGGAAACCGGTCCAAAAAACCGGCCCGGGTGCTGGTGGCCGGGGCAGGTCCAGCCGGTATGGCTGCAGCCCGGCAGTTTGCGCTGGCCGGCCATGAGGTGACGCTCTGTGAGCAGGGCCCGGCATCCGGCGGGCTGCTGGGCCTGGCTGCCAAAGCCCCGGGGCGGGGGGAACTGGGGGATATTCTGGCTTTTTTCCGCCGGGAATTGGCCCGGCTCAGGGTGCCGGTGCGGTACGATACCCCGTTGTCCAGGGAAATTTTACAGAACCAAGCCCCGGACCATGTGGTGCTTGCCACGGGATCTTTGCCGGAAATGCCGCTGATAAAGGGACTTTTTACCACCCGCATGTCCCTGGTCACCAATGTGGACCTGCTCACGGGCAAAGAGAGGGCTGGCACCAGGGTGATTGTGCTGGGCGGGGGCATGGCCGGGCTGGTGGTGGCGGATTTTCTGGCAGATCAGGGAAAAACCGTGAAGGTGCTGAACCGCAAAAAAAGTTTTGCAGAGGAGATGTCCTCCAATGACCGGTATTACCTGAGAGAGCGCCTGAAAAAAGGGGGGGTCTCCCTGTATAAAAAAGTGGCTGTCCAGGCCTTTACCCCTGACGGGGTGCAGTTTACCGCCAATGGTGAAAACCTGGTGCTCCAGGGCTTTGACACAGTGGTGATATCGGAAAAACACCAGGCAGTGCGGGATGGGAAAATCCTGGAAAAGGGTTTATCGGACCGGTTTCACTTGATCGGTGATGCAAAATCCCCCCGGCACCTGATGTACTGCATCAGCGAGGCCCAGGAACTGGCCCTTTCTTTGTGACATATCCTGGTCGGATGGCCGATGGATGGCCGATGGATGGCGGATAAATGATGCAGGCGCTATGCAGCAGGGTGTTTATCCGGTCCTGCCGGGACATCAGGGGGCCATGGAGAGCTGCACGGGGAGGCTGGACACCACGTTGAATTTGTACTTGTCACTGCGGTAGGTGCAGTGGCACACCTCGATGGGGCGGTTGATATCATCATACAGGACCCATTCCAGAAAAATACAGGGCTGGGGTGAATCAAACCCGAAGGTCCGGGTCTCAAACCGGTTGGACATGACAGCAGTGAATGTCTGGTCTGCGTGGTGCAGGCCCAGGTTGAATTTTTCCCGGTAAATCGGGTACATGCCCTTGCTCAGATCCATTTCCATTACAGGTTTGAACGGTTCATAGGGCAGGTAGGTTCCCTGGATCAGGGCAGGTTCTTCATCAGCAAAAAATGTCCGCAGGATATAAATGACCCGCAGATCACCGGACAATTGCAGGGGGTCTGCAATTTTTGCATCCGCCTCAAGGATCTCCACCCGGTTTACCTTGAATGCCGGCTGACTGCCGCTGCGGCGGATATCATTGAAAAATCCAGTGATGGTGTTCAGGCTGAAAATAAAGTTTTTGTTGTTTTCAGCGGCAACAAACGATCCTTTGCCCCGTGTCCGGGTGATGATCCCCTCCACCACCAGGCGGTGGAGGGCTTTGCGTACGGTCATGCGGGTGACGTTGAACTGTTCGGCCAACGCGGTTTCCGTGGGGATCTGGTCCCCGGTTTTCAGTTTTTCCGCCCGCAGCTGCTCCTGGAACCAGTGGTAGATCTGCACGTATTTGGGTTGATTCTTCCGGGGCTGAATCATGGGTCTCCTGTTGGTCTGAAACCATTTTTAAGGGTAATTTGTATACTTATGGCATGGATTTGTATAATAAATCAACCACCAAAAAAATTTTGCCGGTTTTTTAAAAAATGCTTGACAAATGAACAGAGATCGGTTTAAGCATCTGGTAAATGTATATACAAATTTAGTATATACAAAAACGCTGCCCCAACAATCTGATGCAAACAAGGAGGGAACATGTCCAAGCCAAACATGCAGTTTTCAAAAATCCGGCTTTCCCGCCGGTCTTTTCTCAAGACGTCTGCCGCAACCGCTGGATGGCTGATGCTTCCCGGACTGGGGATGCACCCGTCATGGGCCCAGGATACCCGGGTGCTGCGGGTGCGGGATTACGGCGATCCCCAGTCACTGGATCCCGGCATCGCATCCAATCTTTACGAGGAGCATGTCAATGCGGCCGTGCACAACAAGCTGATCGCCTACAAACCCGGCAATAAATGGGAATGGCAGCTGGAAGCGGCCCGGTCCATCGAGCAAATGGATCCCACCCACATCACATTTGAGCTCAAGCCCGGCATCACCTTCACCAACGGATTTGGTGAAATGACGGCGGAAGATGTGAAATTCTCCTATGAACGCATCATCGATCCGGAACTCAAATCCCCCATCAAAGGAGACTGGGCCACCCTGGCATCCGTGGATGTCACAGACAAATATTCCGGGGTGATCGTGCTCAGCAAGCCGTTCCAGCCGTTATGGATGACCACCCTCCCCTACATGGGGGGCAATATTGTTTCCAAAAAAGCGGTGGAAGCGGCCGGCGGAAAGTTTGCCGCCATGCCTTCCTGTTTTTCCGGGCCCTATATCATCAAGGAACGCGAACCCAAACAGCGCACCGTTCTGGCCAGAAACCCGGAATGGAAAGGGGCGCCCGCCGGATTTGACGAAATTCATATTTTCCCCATTGACGATGAGAAAACCGCGGAAATGGGGTTTGAGGCAGGGGATCTGGATTATACCCGCGTCAGCATGAGTTCGTATAAAAATCTGAAGAAAACACCGCCGAAAAACAGTGTGGTGGAAAAATATCCCTCCCTGTATTATGTGTGGCTGGGCATGAACATGGAACACCCCAAGCTGTCTGATGAGCGGGTGCGCCGGGCTGTGCAGTATGCCGTGGATATCCCCTCCATCCTGGCGGCTGCCTATGACGGGGTGGCGGATCCGGCCACAGGGTATGTGCCGCCGGGACTGGTTGGCCACCGGCCGGATACGCTGGTGCCGCCGAACGC
>DATFJY010000350.1:0-8968 GCA_035268905.1 Desulfotignum sp. | reverse complement strand
GACATTGTCCTTTACATAGATCACGGAGTTGGAAGTGATGCCCGACTCCACAAGCCAGCCAAAAAGCATATCCTCATACTCCGCCTGGGTGGGCGTTCGGTTCACCTTATAGGTTTTCCCCTTGTACTCGGTTTCAGCGAGCTTAAAATCGTCAGTGGAGAGGGCACTCGGGGCAAAGGACCACTGGGCAACCATGCCGCCGTCCATTAAACTCTTGAAATCCAGCACCCTTTTTCCGATGTAGGTTTTGAGATTGTCAATATTGTTGATCCGGATCACCCTGAGATTCTTTCTTTTGGAGAGGATCTCAAAAGAGCCCTCTTCAAACTCCGGTGCCACAACCACTTCTGCGTACTGGTCGGCAATGGCCTGGGCCGTTGCCCTGTCCACCGGCCTGTTCAGTGCGATGCACCCGCCAAAGGCGGCCACCCGGTCCGCCATGTACGCCCTGGAATAGGCCTGTTCCAGGGTGTTTGCCCTGGCAGCGCCGCAGGGGTTATTGTGCTTCACAATCACCGCCCCGGGCATGTCTGAAAAATAGCGGAGAATGTTCAGGGCGTTATCCGCATCTGTAAGATTTGTCTTTCCCGGATGCTTTCCCGACTGAAGCAGCTCAAGATCAGATACCATATACTTGCCCGGCTGAATGGTTTCCACCTCCCCAAGAACAAGATTTCCGTTGACCAGCCGGTACAACGCCGCCTCCTGGCCGGGATTCTCACCGTAACGAAGCCCCTTGTTCACCCCGTCGATGGTCCATGAAACCTTTTCATAAAAAAGGGTCTGCCGCCGCCCCTGATCCACGAAGCTGATCTCCATGGCAGGGGTAAAATGGTCATCCATTACTGTTTTGTACATCTGTTTTAAATCATCAGTCATTTTTTACACTCCTGTTGCATAGCATGCGGTGACATCGTTGACGGTCTGTGCGGCAAAATAGTCTGCAATGGTCCTGTCATAGGCGGCCGTATGCCCAAAGGCCTTCCGGGAAAGGTCAAACCGATCCTCAAGGGTCAAGGCCCCCCGGTTTTTTTTCATGGATGCAATAACCGCCGGATAGGAAGCAGGATCCACAACAGAGGCCACCCGGATGAAATTCTTTGCCGCCGCCCTGATCATGGTGGGGCCTCCGATATCGATATTGCCCCGGGCATTTTCAACGGTGACCCCCTGCTTGGCAATGGTCTCCTTGAACGGGTAGAGGTTGGCCACGACCATGTCGATGGCCACGGCACCTGTCCGCTCCAGATCCTGCTGGTGATCGTCGTTGTAGGTCTCGGTCAAAAGGCCCAGGTATATTTTAAAATCAAGGGTTTTAACCAGCCCTCCCTGGGTTTCCGGCTGGCCGGTGTACTGGGAAACCTGCCTTAGGCAGGTGTCGGCCTCTTTGCCAAGCAGCTCTTTTATCCTGGCAAAGGTGCCCCCTGTTGAAAGGATTGTGATACCTGGGTTGATACTCAACAGACCGGGTATAAAGGTGTCAAGGCCTGTTTTGTCGGAAACGCTGACAAGGATCGTCTTGACAGAAACAGCGTCGTTAATTTTATCTACAATATTTTTTCCCATCTTTTCCTCTCTTTTCCCATCTTTTCTTTAATTACGGAATGAAGTTTGCCGGGGGTGGGGTCTGCCCCCTTTGCCCCCCTTTGGCCTCCTTCAGGCTCGTTTTCTTGCTGGTGTGTCCATTTCACTCTTTACAAATCTGCTTGTTTTAAATACATTAAAAAGACTTTTTTGACAAGGAGTACCCTGCCGTTGCAACGAGTCATGCGACAAAGGAGTATTCGAACCAGCGGATTTGACCGAAGTTGTGGTCAAACCCGGCATTTTCACCTGAACATTCTCTGGAGACAAAATGGGTCAAGATAAACAGACATTCTCCCTGGCATATTCCCCCTGCCCCAACGACACATATATTTTCCACGCCCTTGCCCACAACCTGATCGACACAGGAGATATGGACTTCAATATCACCCTTGCCGACGTTGAGACCCTCAACCAGAAAGCGGCCGCCGGGGAGTTTGACATCACCAAACTCTCCTTTGCCGCCTTTGGCTCCCTCAGGGAAAAATACGCCCTGCTGAGGAGCGGTGCAGCCCTTGGAAGGGGGTGCGGCCCCCTTGTCATATCACGGCCCGGAACCACCATCACCGGAGCGAATCGGCCGGTGGTGGCCATTCCAGGCCTTGGCACCACAGCCTACCTTCTCTTCCGGTTCTACCTCGAGGAGCACTGCGGGCACCTGACCCCGCAAATACGGACCATGCCCTTTGACCAGGTGATGCCAAGTGTGGTCAGGCAAGAGGCGGATTTTGGCATCATCATCCATGAAGGACGGTTTGTGTATGACAAACTGGGACTTGACTGCCTGGTGGATCTTGGCCAGTGGTGGGAGGAGAAGACCGCTCTTCCCATCCCCCTGGGGTGTATTGCTGTCAAACGCTCTCTCCTTACTGAAACAGCATCAAGGATCGAAACACTCATCAAAGAGAGCATTGCCCATGCTGACAACCATCCAACGGACGGAATAGAATATATCAAATCCCATGCCCAGGAACTGAGCGATGGGGTGATCAAAGAACACATCCGCCTCTATGTGAATGATTTTTCCAGGGATATCGGCGGTCA
Organism: Desulfotignum sp.; assembly: GCA_035268905.1. Taxonomy (GTDB): domain Bacteria; phylum Desulfobacterota; class Desulfobacteria; order Desulfobacterales; family Desulfobacteraceae; genus Desulfotignum. The sequence continues at coordinate 6,340 of DATFJY010000350.1, read as the reverse complement.
GGGAGAATCGGCGGTCAAGACCTTTTTACAAAAAGCCGAAACAACGGGATTGATTGCCAAAAGCCAAACCCCTCTTTTTTCATGACAATTTCCCTATTGCATTCGTCTTTTAAACTGGATATAACGGCCATTATACATTGCATCACAAAGGCTTGATCATAACATCGGCCACTGGTCACAATTGGCGGGACAAAGGGGTCAGGCCTTACCCCACCCCCTGTTACATGAACCAAAATTTGTCAATACCACAACAATTCAAGGAGTTTTGATCACATGCTGCAACGAAATCTGTCAGAAAAAATCATCCCCTTCACTGTGAGTCTGTGCTGCCTGTTTTTAGCCGGCAGGGCAATTGCACAGGAACCGCCTGCACCTCAGGTGCGGGTGCTTACCATCACGGAACAGGACGTTGTGCCGGCAGACGAATATGTGGGCCATGTAGAAGCGATTCAAAACGTAAATTTACGGGCCCGGGTGGAAGGGTTTATCGAAGAGGTGAGTTTCAAAGAAGGGGATTATGTCAGAGAAGGACAGGTTCTGTACCGCATTGAACAGGACGGTTATGCTGCAAAAGTGGCCCTGGAAGAAGCCCGGGTGGCCCAGGCAGAAGCGGAACTGGCAAGAGCCAAAAGCCACCTTAAGCGACTGCAGTCGGTGAGCCGGCAGAGCATTTCCGCCATGGAAATGGACAATGCCGTGGCAGCCGATCTGGCAGCCCGGGCAAACCTGGCAGCTGCCAATGCCGCCCTGGACACCAGTGAACTGAATCTGGCCTATACCACCATAAAGGCACCGATTTCCGGCCGCATCGGCAGAACCGCATATACAAAGGGCAACCTTGTGAATCCGGCATCCGGCGTACTGGCAACCATTGTACAGACAGATCCTGTCCGGGTGGCCTATGCCATCAGTGAAAACGATTTTAGCGCTGTGCAAAAAGCAATAAAGGATATGGACGGGCATCAGTCACGCCTGCTGGTCCCCCACCTGGTACTGCCCGGTAACGCCCCTTACTCTGAACAGGGCAGGGTAATATTTGTCGACAACCAGGTGGATGCAGACACCGGAACCATTACGGTCAGGGCCCATTTCAACAACCCACAGGGCTGGCTCATTCCAGGGCAGTATGTCACGGTCCAGGTCAAAGCGGCTGCATCAAAGCTTTTGCCAGTGGTGCCCCAGTCCGCTGTTCTGGCCAACCAGGATGGGAGGTATGTACTGGTTGTCAAGGACGGAATTGCCACCAGGCAGGCCATTGTAACCGGCCCAGCCATGGACCAGGTTTGGGCGGTTGCATCAGGACTGACCGCCGGAGACCGGGTGATCGTCAGCGGCATCCAGAAGGTGCAGCCCGGTGAACCGGTAAATGCGGTTCCTGCTGAAAGGGAGAAGTGATCCATGATTTCCAATATTTTCATCCACCGCCCACGCCTGGCAGGGGTCATATCCATTGTCATAACCCTGGCGGGGTTCCTGGCACTTATTTCCATTCCCGTGGCACAGTATCCACAGATCACCCCACCTGAAATTACAGTATCCGCCTCTTACCCGGGTGCAAGCTCTGAAGTGCTTGCCCAGACCGTGGCCGCCCCCCTGGAAAAAGAGATCAACGGGGTTGATAAAATGCTTTACATGTCCTCTTCCAGTTCCAACACCGGCAGATATACACTGCGGGTCACCTTTGAGGTGGGCAGTGATCCGGATATCAATCAGGTGAACCTGCAGAACCGGATTCAGCTTGCCACCCCCAAACTGCCGGCTGAGGTGGTGGCCCAGGGCATCAGTGTACGCAAACGATCCGGTGACATGATGGCTGCCATCAGCTTTTTCTCTCCGGATAGATCCCGGGAAATGCTGTTTTTAAGCAATTATATCAGTGACCAGGTCACAGACACCCTGATACGGATCAATGGTGTCAGTGATGCCAGGATCTTTGGTGAAAAAGAATACAGCCTGAGAATATGGATGAACCCTGAACGTATGACAGCCCTGGGAATGACTGCTGATGACATCATATCTGCCGTGCGGACCCAGAATGTGCAGGCTTCCCTGGGGGCTGTGGGCATGGAGCCCCTTGAACATAAACAATCGGTGCAGTTTTCTCTGCGTGCCAAGGGCCGTTTGGTGAAAGTGGCGGATTTTGAAAATATCATTGTCAGGGCCAACAAACAGGGGGGACTGGTACGGATCAAGGATGTTGCCCGGGTGGAACTGGCCGCCCAGTCCTATGCCACCGAATCCACCCTCAACGGCAGCCCTGCCGCCACCCTGGCAGTCTACCGGGCATCCGATGCCAATGCCCTGGAAACAATGGAAAATGTCCGCAATGAACTTAAAAAACTGGAATCGAGTATGCCCGAAGATGTGGGCTATGAAATCATTCTTGACACCACTCGGTATGTGTCAGCGGCCATTGATGAAATCATTTTAACCCTGTCTCTGGTAACGTTGCTTGTCATTGCCGTTATTTTCGCCTTTCTCCAGAACTGGCGGGCCACCCTGATTCCCTCCGTGGCCATTCCGGTCTCCCTGATCGGAACCTTTGCCATACTCATGGTCCTGGGATACAATGCCAATACCATCACCCTGTTTGCTCTGATCATGGCCATAGGCCTGGTGGTGGATGATGCCATTGTGGTGGTGGAAAACGTGCACCGGGTCATGCATGAAGAAAACCTGCCAGGGCCTGACGCCACGAAAAAAGCCATGGCCCAGGTGGTTGGCCCCATTATTTCCACTACCCTGGTGCTGTTTTCCGTGTTTGTGCCGGTGGCGTTCATGCCGGGTATCACCGGCCAGCTGTACCGGCAGTTCGCCGTGACCATGTGCAGTGCTGTACTGCTGTCCGCCACCTGTGCTTTGACCCTGAGTCCGGCTTTGTGCGCCACTTTTCTCACACAACAGCGGGGACCGGTAAAAGGACCCTTCGTCTGGTTCAACCGCCTGGTTGATGTCAGCCGTAAAGGGTATGTAGCCGGTTCCGCCTGGATGATCCGGCGTATTTTGTTGCCGATACTGTTGTTTGCCGGGATATTGACCGGTGCTTTCATGCTCTTTAACAATACGCCCACAAGCTTTCTACCCCCGGAAGACCAGGGTTATTTCTTTATCAATGTTCAGCTGCCCCAGTCTGCTGCCCTGTCCCGCACAGCTGCGGTACTGGATGATATCACCAGAGAGATGCACAGCATCGACGGGATGGCCAACATGATCGGTGTGTCCGGGTTCAGTCTGCTCAGCGGGAATGCCGACAATGTGGGGTTTGCCTTGGGGATTCTCAAACCCTGGGATGAAAGACGCCTGCCCCACCAGCACCTGGATGCCATCGTTGGCCAGGCACAGAAAAAACTGGCCGCCCTGTCCGATGCCAATGCTTTTGCCTTTGTACCGCCACCCATATCCGGGCTGGGTGCCAGCAGCGGGTTCTCTTTTCAATTGCTTGCCAGAGAGGGACAGTCTCCCCAGGAGTTGTTCGGCATGGCCCTTAACCTGATGATGGCCGCCAACCAGGACCCGGTACTGGATCAGGTATTCACCACCTACACGGCAGATACCCCCCAGATTTTTGTGGATGTGGACCGAACCAGAGCGGAATACCTCAAGGTGCCGGTGGCAAGAATTTTCTCAACCCTCCAGGCCCACCTGGGATCAGCCTATGTCAATGACTTTAATCTCGGCGGCAGGACCTACCAGGTAAAGGTCCAGGCAGATGGGCCGTTCCGGGATACGGCAGAAGATATCAAGCGCCTGTATGTGCGCAGCAACAACAACAAGATGGTTCCCCTGACCAGCCTGGTGACCCTGCGCACGGTTCTTGGACCCCAGCTCATCAAGCGGTATAACCAGTTCACCAGTGCGGATTTCAACGGCAATGCCGCCCCGGGATTTTCTTCCGGACAGGCAATGTCTGCCATGGAACAGGTGGCTGCAAAGGAGCTGGCCCCTGGTTTTGGTTATGAGTGGTCTGCCCTTTCATACCAGGAAAAACGCACCGGCGGCCAGGTTGTCTGGCTGTTTGCCCTGGCCCTGGTCTTTGCCTATCTGTTTCTGGTGGCCCAGTATGAAAGCTGGAACCTGCCTTTGTCCATCGTTCTGTCCATACCTGTGGGAACCCTGGGAGCCCTGGCAGGCCTGTGGCTGCTTGAAATGCCCTTGTCTATTTACGCACAGATAGGTCTGGTCCTGCTGGTGGGTCTGACCGCAAAAAATGCCATACTCATTGTTGAATTTTCCAGAAGCCAGCGCCAGGCAGGCCTTTCCATTGCAGAAGCAGCTGTAGCCGGCGGGGCCATCCGTTTTCGACCGGTACTCATGACCTCTTTGACCTTTATTTTCGGGCTGGTTCCCATGCTCATCGCCACCGGAGCAGGTGCCGGAAGCCGCAGGGCAATCGGGACCGCTGTTTTTTCCGGTATGTGTGTGGCCACATTTTTTGGTATTTTCCTGATTCCATCTTTGTATTATATTTTCCAGTCCATCAGTGAAAAAGGCCGGGCAAGGCGCCTGGCAAGGCAGCAGCAGGATACGACAAACAATGCTGCACCTGGAACAAAAACAAACGAATTGAGGTGATACAGCACATGCAAAATTTTCCCAGAACAGACAATTATAATGAAAACGGTTTTTTTTCCACCGCGTTGCGGCTTACTGCCTGCCCGGCAATAATACTGGTGCTGATACTCATGTCGGGATGTGCGGCTGTGGGGCCTGAATTCCAGACACCGGAACTGTCTGATCCGCACACCTGGCATACGAAAATGGCTGGCGGACTGGCTGCTTCTGAAACAACACCTGATGATCAGGGCGCCTGGTGGCAGGTTTTTCAGGATCCTTTGCTGACCAGGTTGATTGAAAATGCGGCAGCCGGCAACCTGGATCTGCAGAAAGCAGTGGTCCGGATTGAGGAGGCACGGGCCCTGTACGGCATCAGCCAGGCAGATGACTACCCGGTCCTGGACAGCACCGGTTTAATACAAAGACAGCAGAACAGTGAAGAAACCGGTACCGGAAGAGCCTCTGACTTTTACCATGCCGGTTTTGATGCTGCCTGGGAACTGGATCTCTTCGGTGGGGTGCAGCGCTCCAAGGAGGCTGCCCTGGCGGAAGTGGAGACCCGGCAGGAGGCCATGGCCGGGGTGCTTGTAAGTCTGCAGGCAGAAGTTGCCCTCAACTATCTGGAGCTGCGCACCTTTCAAGAACGACTGGTTGCGGCTCGGGGAAACCTGGAAGTGCAAAAGGAAACCTATGAAATCAATTTGTCCCGGTTCAATGCCGGATTGATCGGGGAACTGCCGGTACATCAGTCCCGATACATTCTGGAGCAGACCCGGTCCCAGATTCCCCTGCTCCAGGACGGCCTTGGCAGGATGGCAAACCGCCTGGCCGTTCTGGTGGGAAAACCGCCGGGGACCCTGCATGAAGACCTGGCTGAAACCCGTCCCATCCCCCGCATTCCCATGGAAGTTGCCATGGGCATTCCTGCCCGCACCCTGCGCCAGCGACCGGATATCAGCCGGGCGGAACGTGTCCTGGCAAGGGAAACCGCCCTGGTTGGGGTGGCCATGGCAGACCTTTACCCCAGGTTTCAACTGAGCGGTACCTTTGGTCTGGAAGCCCTGTCAGTGGGGAATTTTTTCAACAGCACCAGCCGGTTCTGGGAGATCGGTCCCCGGGTTTCCTGGCGGCTTTTTGACGGTGGCAGTATCCGGCAGAATATCGCAGCCCAATCCGCACGCCAGGAACAGGCCATGATCGATTACCAGGCGGCATTACTTACCGCCCGGGAAGAAATTGAAAATGCCATGCTATCCTTTGCCAAGGAACAGCTGCGCCGCAATTCCCTGGTTAAGGCCACTAAAGCTGCCCGCAACGCCGACCGCATTGCCAGAGACCAGTACCAGGCCGGGCTGGTGGACTTCAGCAATGTGCTGGATGCCCAGCGTTCCCTGCTTTCCTTTGAAGACCAGCTGGCCCAAAGCCGGGGGGCGGTGAGTGCCAACCTGGTTCGCCTGTACAAGGCCATGGGCGGTGGGTGGCAGCACATGGCCCGGTGATGCAGGGCCGGATAGATACAAGGACTGGCCGACCCGATCTTCCAAGACAGTTGATGAAGATCATCAGTCTCGGCCTCGATGATGACAAGACCGTAAACCACATCGTACAGGGATTTTTACGCTGAACCGGCAAACCCTTTTTACGGTTTAGGGAACTGAAAGAAAATAATCTACGCATATCGTGTAGGCATTTTGTTCGTATTCAAGGCGTGACAACCGGAGCATAGTGAGCTATGTGCCGGTTGTCACAACGCAGAAGACGGACAAAATGGCAAGCAGGATGCGTG
>DATFJY010000349.1:0-3395 GCA_035268905.1 Desulfotignum sp. | reverse complement strand
ACAAACCGGTTGCCCTGAACAGCACAGACTATGGTCGCTCCCTGAACAGAAGGGTTGAAATTCATCCCTACTAAACCCTAAAGGTTTAGCGATTAAGCGCAGTAATTAAGTAAACAAAAAAATCCCTGCCGGACATTGGTTCAGCAGGGATTTTTTTGTTTGGTAAAAAATTAAGAATATATATAATGCCTAAACGGAAACTTGTGTTTTGACACAAATATATTTTTCTGGCCGGCTTCAAACTCTTCCAGCGCCTTGATGGACATGGTGGCAAAGGGAATCGCTTCCAGTCGCCGCAATCCGATCTCATCGCCGGTCAGTTCACAGTATCCGAAACTGCCGTCGTCAATACGCGTTAAAGCACGATCCACCTGTACGATCATATCTGAATGGCGCTCAAAACTTTTTACCTCCAGCGCCAGATCCATATATGCGTTGCTCCGGTCAAGAAGATCGGCCTGGGCTGCTTCAAGGGTTTTAATCTTTTTTATGGATGTAGAAATTTTGTTGCGCAGCTCATCTTTTCGCTGCATCAGTTTGTCCTTAAAATAGGCGAGCTGCCCTTCACTCATATAGGGCTCGTTTTCCAAATTACAATACTTGTTTGTAGATAGTTGCGAAACCTGTGTCATTTTCTGTATTTGCCTCCATGACAAAAGAATTTAGGAAAAATACAGGAAACTATTTACCAGGTAAGAGTTAAAAATCGATGATAACGCTGTTAGATTACTGTTTTTTGCGTTCAAACAGAACGAAACAATTCTTCTCCGGTTTTTTCTACCCCATATCCACCTAACGCCATGACCCGCTGTTTAAATTCAGCAGACCGAATCGTATAAAGAAGGGCCTGGACTTTTGGCAGATGATAATAAATTTCAGGAATGACCAGGTCGTAGGATTCAGTTACAACAGGCAGAAAATCCAACTTCAGGGCCAGGGCCGCAGCCTTGATGCCAAGTCCGGCCCCGGCGCGGCCTGATAATACGGCCACCGCCACGGACATGTGGGTATATTCCTCATTTTCATAACCTGGAACATCTGCCGCAGACAGACCATTTTCCTTTAAGCTGAAATCAAATAAAATCCGGGTACCGGAGCCTGGCTGGCGATTGATAAAAGCTAATTTTTTTTCAACAATATCAGAAAGCCCTTTTACCTTGTCCGGGTTGCCTTTGGGCAGAATCAGTCCCTGTTGACGCATCACTAGATTGACCAGGCGCACCGGCACATCAGGCAGGTATTTTTTAATGTATGAAATATTGTAGGTGCCGTCATCGGGATCCAGCAGGTGGCACCCGGCCATGTGGCAGCCCCCTTTTTTAATGGCCATCAGGCCGCCCATACTGCCCACATGGCTGGAGGAGATTCCCATACCCGGATGTTCAAGCCGGATTTGATCTGCCAGGAGGTCAAGGGTATTGTCATGGGAACCTGTGATCACCACGGTATTTTCAATGGAGTCCAGGGACCGGAGCAGATGGGCCTGCACTTTTTCGCCGGCCTCGATGCCTTCCACATGCTGGGGAATTCGTATGATGCCGTCGGCTTCGGTCAGGGTGGTGATACTGCCTGCCCCCCGGGGTAGCTGCGAAGACATGAGTCGACTGTCTACGGAACCTATTTTTACCCTTAAAAATTCCTCCTGGCCCAGTTTTGACGCGACCTTTCTGATCGGAGAGACCGCCACGACTTCCTGTTTTAAAGGGGGCAGATGCTGCATGGCCAGCAGCAGAGGCCCTGCAAACATTTCAAAGGCAACAATGGCGGAGACCGGATAGCCGGGAATTCCGAAAACCGGGGTATTGCCAATTCCGCCGAACATCAGGGGCTTACCCGGCATCATCGTCACTCCGTGGACATAAATCCGTCCTAAATTTTTAATTACCGGTTTTGAATAATCCTTGGACCCGGCAGAGGAGCCGCCCAGGATCATGATCATGTCATATCCCTGGTCTACCCCATTGGATACGGCAGTCTGAATGGTTTTAAGATCATCTTCAAGCACGGGGCTTACCGTGGCATCTGCGCCGTGGTCGGCGCAAAGCGCAGTCAATACAGTGGTGTTGGATTCCACCACATCACCGGGCCTCATGGTTTCCGGTGTTACATCCTGCCAGCGTTTAAGCTCCGATCCCGTTGGAATAATCAGCACCCTGGGCCTTTTTCTCACCGACACCTTGAACACCCCGCCGGAAAGAAGTGCGCCCATGGCATAGGCATTGATTTTGTGGTCCCTGGGAAACAGCAATTGGGTAGCCACGATATCTTCACCCATTTTGCGGACATATTGCCAGGGAAACGCCGGTGCCTCGATTTCAATGGTGTTTTCATCCAGGATATTGAGGTGTTCAATCATGATGACGGCATTGGTCGCAGCGGGAAGCAGATGCCCGGTATTCACCCAGAAAGCGCTTTTTCCAATGGTTAAAGACTTTGGGGCCTGATCACTTGCCCCAAAGGTCGATTCGGCATCCACAGCTACACCATCCATGGCGGCAGCATGAAAATTGGGCGAAGAGATGGCTGCCACAGCAGGTGCCGCCAAAACTCTGTTTCGGGCCTGCACCACATCCAGGGTCTGTACACCGGTTTCCAGATGACCGAAATTTTCAAACAGGCAATCCTGGGCCTGCTGGATTCCCACCATATTCAAATAGACATTGCGTTCAGTTTCCATAAGGCTCTTTCTATTTTAAAAGAATGATATCCACTATGCTGCCTTTCTCCAGGCCTTCTACATGCTCACCAATTTCAAGCAGCCCGTCAGCCTGGACCATGGTTCGGATCAAGCCTGACTTGCCAAGAATGGGGCGGGCAACAAGGTCATGACCTTCCTGCTCCAGAACCACCCGCACAAAATCCCGCCTGCCCTGGGAAGATGCCAGGTTCCGGGATAACCGGGCCGATGTTTTTACCGGGGCAACCGGCCGGGACAAGCCCCTTAGGCGGTGGAGAAACGCCGTCACCACGACCTGGAACACCACCATGGCTGAAACCACCTGGCCGGGCAGCCCCCACACCGGGATATGGCCGGATTTCGCCAGAATGGTGGGTTTACCCGGGCTTACGGAAATACCGTGGACCAGAATGTTTGTATCCGGCAGGTCTGCCAGCACCTCAACCGTATAATCCCTTGTGCCCACGGAAGAACCGCCTGAAAGCAGCACCATGTCCGTGTGGGCCAGCGCTTTGTTACACATTGATTTCAAAGCCTTGGGATTATCTTTTACGATGCCGTACCGCACGGGTTCTCCGCCTGCCTGGGTCACCAGGGCAGACAACGAATAGGAATTAATATCCCGTACCATACCGGGTTCCGGTGTTTTCTCCACAGGGATCACTTCATCCCCGGTGGAGATGATACCCACCCTGGGCACCTGATATGCCCGGATGCG
>DATFJY010000348.1:0-20297 GCA_035268905.1 Desulfotignum sp. | reverse complement strand
AAATACAGTACTTTTAAGACCCATGATCTTGATGTGCTTCTTCATTTGACAGGGTTAGAAGACACCGTAAAATTACAATATATGACCGAGTGGTCAATTGTTGCACAATGGAATCCAGAGGCCCGTTATAAGCCAATTGGAAGTGTGAAAGAGGCCGATGCAAAAGATATGTTGGATTCTGTAAAGGAGTTGATAAAACTATTATGAAAGAACAAGCAGAAAAACTTCAAATAGTGGAAAAAAACCTTAGTGAATCTAAAGGCCAGTTTGAACTATTTGCATTATTTCTAAGAGAAGATTCACCCGATAAATGGGACCTGTTAATTTCAGCTGACTGGGCAAGGGCTGACAAAAAGACTTCGATTAATAGCATAATCAAAGAAATCAAGAAGGTATTAAGTGACCATGAAATGCTCATGTTATCCCGTATTATCATTCTTGATAAAGATGAAGCGGTAGTGAAAGCGATACATCAGGCAGTGAAGGTTGACCATGGATTGGCAGAGATTACAGATACCAACTTTTTTGGTTTGTCCATAAAACATGCTTATTTAATAACCTCTCAAAAAGACGTTTATAGCAAGGCTGATTCTGCCTGCTAAAGGATGATGCTTACCCATGTATGATTCAGACAGCTTTATGTTTCTGCAAAACCAGGCGGCCCGGTTTGATTCCCCGCAATTTCATGTAAAACAGATGATCAAAACCCCTGGCCGGCTCGAACAATTCTCCCTGGCTGTGCCGGGCTTTTTTTTTGATTTTTCCCGCCAGCGGCTGGATCAACAGACAAAAAATGGCCTTGTTTCCCTGGCCAAAGAAACCCAAGCAAAAAAAATGTTTTCCCGGATGGTCCTGGGGGACAAGGTGAATGCCACAGAAAACCGGGCAGCACTGCACACTGCTGCCCGGGCTCTATTTGATGGGAACCTGGTGCCCGAAGATGCGGATATCATGAACGATATGAAAAAAGTCAACCAGGCCATAGATCTCTTTTCTGCAAAAATCCACCAAGGGCACTTGACAGGGACAAAAAAAAAGCCCTTTACCGATGCGGTGGTGGTGGGTATCGGCGGGTCTTATCTGGGGTGTGAATTTGTGTATGAAGCATTGAAGGCATGCCACACACCCAAAATAGCGCTGCATTTTCTGTCCAATGTTGATATTGACAATTTTGCACAGGTCACAGCTGCTGTCAATCCAGACACCTGTTTGTGGATCATTGTATCCAAATCCTATACCACCACGGAGACTTTGGCCAATCTGGCCCAGGCCAAAGCGTATCTGAAACGGAACCATCTGCTGCCCCGGGACCATTTGGTGACCATTACCGCCAAGGGCAGTCCCGGAGATGATCCATCCAACCCGGTGCTGGAAAGTTTTGACATGTTTGATTTCATCGGGGGCCGGTATTCTGTCTCATCTGCCGTGGGCGGGGTGCCTTTGGCACTGGCCTTTGGATATGATGTGTTTGAACGGTTTTTAAAAGGGTGCCATACCATGGACAGCCATGCGCTTTGTGCGGCTGAATCTGAGAATATTCCGCTCATGGCCGCCCTTGTCAGCATCTGGAACATCCAGATCCTTGGATATTCGGCCCAGGCGGTTATCCCCTATTCCAGCGCCCTTTCAAAACTGGCCCCCCATGTCCAGCAGTTGTATATGGAAAGCCTTGGCAAAGCGGTGGATAAAACTGGAACCCCCCTGCCCCGGCCGGCCGGCAGCATTGTCTTTGGAGAACCCGGCACCAATGCCCAGCATTCTTTTTTTCAGCTGGCCCACCAGGGACCTGTCTTTCCCGTGGAATTCATCGGGGTGCTGACACCGGGATATGCAGGGGACCAGGTCACCGCCAAAGGGGTTTTCAACCACCAGGAATTATGGGCGAACCTCATTGCCCAGACCCTGGCCCTGGCGGAAGGTATGGATCATGAAGTGCCTGCCAGGGCCTTTTTGGGAAACCGGCCCTCCTCTTTGCTGGTTGTCGATGACCTGTCACCGGAAAGCATCGGCATGCTGCTGTCGTTCTACGAAGCCAGGACCGTGTTTGAAGGGTTTATCCTGAACATCAATCCCTTTGACCAGTTCGGGGTTGAACTGGGAAAAGTGCTGGCATCGGGCATCAGAAAGGAAATGGCTGATAAAAACCAGGATCCTGATCACAGCCTGACCCACATGTCGTCCACAGCCGCATTCTATATCAGGTCCCTGTTTGCCGGCAAAATCGGTTAACAATTGCCGGCAAAATCTGGTTAAAAAAACCGGAAAATTGAAGCCCCCCAGGTCAGGCCCGCACCCAGGGCCACAAAAAGCACCGTATCCCCGGGCCTGCCCACCCGTTCCTGGGCAATGGCTTCGTGCAGGGCCAAAGGAATGCTGGCAGCGGTGGTGTTGCCGTATTTTTCAATATTGTGAAAAATTTTGGATTCATCCAGTTTCATGAACTGCCCAAATGCCTGGTTGATGCGTTTGTTTGCCTGGTGGGGCACCACCAGATCAATTTCATCCAGACCGATATCTGCTTTTTTCAACGCTTCATTGGTTACTTTGGGCAGCATCCGTACCGCTTTTTTAAATATGGCAGGACCGTCCATTACCGGATAATACCGGGGATCGTCTGTCGGCAGACCCGGCGGCAGGCGCTGGGGAAGCCTGGATGCAGGCAGTTCCGCCATCAAAGAGCCGGCATGGTTGCCGTCTGCATGCAAAGCCGATGCCAGCAGCCCCGCTTTTTCATCAGTCTGCACCCCCTCAAGGCAGACGGCAGCAGCACCATCCCCGAAGATAACTGTCACATCCCGTCCCCGGGTGGATTTATCCAGGCCGGAGGAATGGACCTCCCCTCCCACCAGAAGCACCCTGCCGGCCAAACCGGATTTGATATAGGCGTCAGCCGTTGCAAGGCCGTACAAAAACCCTGTGCACTGCTGGCGGATATCCAGCACCGGTGTTTTGTCGAGCCCCAGTTTGGCCGCCATCAGGCAGCCGGACCCTGGAAACATGATATCAGGGCTCAGGGTGGCAAAAATGATAAAATCCACATCTTCCGGGTTCCATCCGGCATCTGCCAGTGCCATTTTTGCAGCCTCAGCCCCGAGATCGGAAGCACCGCATTCTTCTTTTATCCAGTAGCGCTGCCTGATACCGGTGCGCTGGCGTATCCATTCATCAGAGGTGTCCATGATTTTTTCCAGATCATGGTTGGTCACCACATGGGGGGGAACAAACATGCCGGTACTGCGTATGGTGGTTTTTTTCATTACCGTTTCCTTGTTGTGTTTCTCGTGGATCTGTTCATCCATATATTTTTGTCATATGCAATTACATTGATGCACCCGCCTTATAGTATTAATTGGTGTTTTGCGCAAGTTGCCCGGAACCGACAATTTTTGGTTTTTTATTTTTTTTGCTTGCATGTCTGAATCCATCTATTATATGGACTAATTGTTATATGTACTGATTGTTGTTATTATTGGCCAACCAACAACAACCCTATTAAAAAGGTACAAAAAAATGACACGCCCCATCCGTTTGCTAATTGTTGATGACAATGAAGATATCCTGTCCACCTTTTATGAATTTTTCAATTCCATGGGGTATAAAGTAAAAACAGCAGTGGATGGTTTTGCCGCATTGAAACTGCTCAGGGAAAAAACCCAGGATTTTGATTGCTTGATCACCGATCTTGTCATGCCCAATATCAGCGGAGTCGGGCTGATTTCCATTGTGAAAAAAGAATATCCTGATCTGAAAATCATCGCCATGACAGGCTATGGTGACCAGCCAGGTGCTTTGGCTTCTGAAGCCCGGGCAGATGTCGTGCTGTTCAAGCCGGTGGACCTGTTCGAAATTGAAAAAAAAATGACAAAGCTCATGAACCAAGGCAACCCCAAAAAACAAGAGTAATATCCTATAATGACCTCAACACCGCTTATCGGCGTCAGCAAATCATTGCTCAAGATCAAGGAATTGATCAATCATGTGGCCAATACCTGTCTGAATGTTTTGATCACAGGGGAAACAGGGGTAGGCAAGGAGGTGGTGGCACAAAACCTGTATAATGAATCCCCCAGAACTGCAAACAATTTTGTAAAAATCAATTGTGCAGCCCTGCCGGAAACCCTTCTTGAAAGTGAATTGTACGGATATGAAAAAGGGGCGTTTACCGGTGCCCACAAAAAAAGGCCCGGAAAATTCCAGGCGGCCCACAAAGGGGTACTTTTTCTGGACGAGATCGGGGATATGCCTTTGTCGCTGCAGTCCAAAATGCTCCATGTGCTCCAAAGCGGGGAGTTTTCTCCCCTGGGGTCTGACCAGGATTTTAAAACCGATGTATGGGTGATCGCCGCCACCAACCATGATTTAGAGCAGCGGATCAAACAGAAACAGTTCAGAGAAGATCTGTTTTACCGGCTCAATATCATAAAAATTGACATTCCCCCTTTGCGGGAACGTAAAGAAGATATTCCCGCCTTGATTGAATATTATTACCGGCTCTACAAGTCTGAATACCCCAACAACCAGGGCAGCAAACCTGATACAGATACCATGACAAAACTTTGTAATTATCCCTGGCCCGGCAATGTCCGGCAGCTGCAGAACTGTATCAAAAAGCAGATGGTCCTTGACTCATGGGAAAAGATATTTGATGAAATGCCCGAAGAAACACCACATGGTAGTGTTCCTTCGGTATCTGTCCAGTCAAAGTCCGATCCAAACCGGGCTGCCAATGTGCACCCGGATTTTGCCAACGACCAGATCAGCCTGATATCTGAATTTGTGGATCTGTCCACCAGTTCTGACAAACTGTTCCAGGATATCTCCTTGAAAAAAATCAAAAAAAAGGCCTCGGACCGGGTGGAAAAAGAGGTGATCACCTTTGTGCTGGACAAGGTGGGATGGAACCGGTCCAGGGCGGCCAAAATCCTCAAGGTCAGCTACAAAACCCTGCTGTATAAAATGACGGAATTTGACATTGATCCTCCCAGCAAATAAAAAAATAGTGGCCATATGATGCATATTATTTCTTTACTTCATCCAGGATTTTACATATAGAGGTAACTGATATTTTGCCCACAGATGCGGTGCATCCCGGACTTTTTCCGGGAACTGTGCACCTGTTTCATGCGGTTTTACCAAAATTTGGGCCTGACTATTTTGGATTTTTGCAATCGGTTTTCTTTTGCCATGGAAAATCCAAATTTATTAATCGTATTTTGTAAAGGAGGAAGTATGCGAAAGATTGCTGTTGTAACGGTTGTGGCCTTTTCAGTGGCCATGTTGTTTTCTTCCCTGGCCTTTGCCGCCAGAAAAACCATCATTAAAATCGGCATCAACGCCCCCCTGACAGGTGACATTCCCAAAGTGGGGGAAGGTACCAAGTATGCTGCCCAGATGTGGCTGGCGGATATTGAAAAAGCCGGCGGCCTGGAAGTGGGCGGTAAAAAGTACGAGGTGGAACTGGTCATTGAAGACAATGAATCCAAGGCGGAATCTGCTGTAAAAGCAAACACCAAAATGATTTCCCAGGATGATGTGCTGGCCATTATCGGCCCCCAGTCATCCAAACAGGCGGTACCGGCAGGAGAGGTGGCAAACAAATACAAAACCGTGATGATCAGCCCGTGGTCCACCAACCCCAACACCACCCTGGACCGGCCCTATGTCTTCCGGGGCTGCTTTCTGGACCCCTTCCAGGGACCGGTTGTGGCCAACTTTATCACGGATGAGTTCGGGTTTACAAAAGCGGCGGTTCTCTATGATGTGGCATCCGACTATCCCAAGGGGCTGGCGGAAGTGTTCAAAGAAGCCTGGGAAGCAAAACACGGGGCCGGCAGTGTGGTGGCCTATGAAAGTTTCACCACCAAGGACACTGATTTCTCTTCCCAGCTCACTAAGATCGTAAAATCCGGGGCCCAGGTGCTGTTCACGCCCCAGTATTACAATGAAGTGCCTTTGATTGTCAGCCAGGCCAAGAACCTGGGCTGGGACGGCCCCATTGTGGGATCCGATTCCTGGGGATCTGCTGAGACGGTGGAACTGTGCGGTGAAGCCTGCTACGGCCTGTTTTTTTCCTCCCACTATGCTGCTGCCGGTGCCAAGGGCGCCACCAAAGCCTTTATTGACCGGTATGAAAAAACCTACGGGTATATACCCGATGATGTGGCCGCCCTGACCTGGGATGCCCTTCGGTTGGCCCAGCAGGCCATCCAGGATGCCGGCAAAATCACCGGCCGCATTGAAAAAGACAGGGAAGCGGTCAGGGATGCCCTGGCCCGGATCAAAGATTTTGACGGCATCACCGGTAAAATGACCTTTACCGAAGAAGGAGACCCCATCAAATGTGCGGTCATCGTCAAGATCAACAACCAGGGCGAATATGAATTCTACGGCTCCAGCTGCCCCTGATTCACTAAAGTCCCTGTCCATGTAACTGTATCACACGGCTGCAGGTCTTTGTTTGGGTCTGCAGCCGTTGTCCAAACCCAACAGGAGTCGGTGAATGGAACCCCTGATAGAATCCTTTAATTATATCCTGCAAAACATCATCAATGCCCTGCAGCGGGGCAGCTTTTATGCCGTTATATCCATTGGATATTCCATGGTGTACGGGGTATTGATGCTGTTTAACTTTGCCCATGGCGACATCTTCATGGTGGGCACCTATATCGGATTCGGCATTGCCACGGTTTTTCTGGCGGTCTTGACCGGTCTGGTGCCCCCGCCCGTGATCTTTCTGGCCACCGTGGTGGTGACCATGTTTCTGGCATCCTGGATCGGGGTCTTTGTGGAAGTGGCCGGATACCGGCCGCTGCGACAGGCCCCAAGGGCCTCGGCCGCCATTACCGGACTGATGATCGGCATCATCTTCGAGACCGGCATTCTGATCATGCTGGGTGCCAAAAGACTGAGCTTTCCGCCGTTGATGGAAACAGTGAACTACCATATCGGGGGCATCTATATCACCAATGTCAAGGCCATGATCATCATCATTTCCCTGCTGCTCATGCTGGCCCTGCACGCCTTTATCCAGAAAACCAAATGGGGCATGGCCATGCGGGCCATGTCATACGATTTTCTGGCCGTTCCCCTCATGGGGGTCTCCATCAATATCATTGCACCGCTGACCTTTGCGGTGGGAGCGGGCCTTGCATCTGTGGCAGGGATTCTCTACGGCCAGGCATATCCGATCCTGGATCCCTATATGGGGGTGCTGCTGGGCTGGAAAGCCTTTGTGGCAGCCATCCTGGGCGGACGCGGCTCCATAAAGGGCGCCGCTTTGGCCGGGTACCTTTTGGGGTTCATAGAGATCTTTGTGGCCACGGTATTTCCCTCCACCCTGCGGGACTTTATTGCCTATTCCATTATCCTGGTCATCCTGACCTTCAGACCCAGGGGGTTTTTCGGCATGGAACACAGCACCAAGCTTCGTCTTTAATTTCTTGACCAACACTCACAGGAACGTCAAATGGGAATTTTACAAAAATGCAAACAAATATTTTCAACAGTACCCATGCTGGGCTGGTTTCTGGGTATTTTAACAGCGGTGCTGATTGAATATTTCTGGGGGTATGACTATATCTCCTATTACCTGGGGCTGCCCAAGATACCCGTGCTTTTCGGGGCGTTGATCATGCTCAAGGAACCGGTGATGATACCCGGTGCCCTTGCCTATGACCTGGTGGTTTATGTTATTCCGGTACTGGCCGTGGCAAAGCTTTCCTGTTTTATCACCAATCCCGGGGCCGCCCTGCTGGAAAAACTGCCCTTGTGGCTTTCGGCTGTCATCCACCTGGTCTGTTTTTATGCCATTCTCCATTTATGGGCCGGTATCAACGATTACCGGGTACTGGTGGTCAAACTCACCCTTGTTTCCATTATTCTCACGGTAAGTGTCAATGTCATCAACGGGTACCAGGGGGAATTTTCCTGTTCCCATCCCGGATTCATGGCCCTGGGGGCATATGTATCTTCCATTCTTACCCTGTTGCTGTTCACCAATGACAAAATTTTCGGCACTGCCCTGCTGCCGCCGGCCCTGGGTCCCTATCTGTTTCCCCTGGTGCTGGTGGCAGGAGGGGCTGCTGCCGCCATCGGTTCACTGGCCGTTGCCATTCCCTCTTTTCGCACCAGGGGGGATTATCTGGCCATTATCTCCCTGGCATTCATGTTTATTGTCAAGTCTGCCGTTGAAAATCTGAATATCATCGGCGGTGCCAGGGGAATGGGAGGCCAGCCGGATCTGGCCCCGCTGCCTGTCATTTTTTTCTGGACCCTGCTGTGCATCTGGGTCATCCACAATTTTGTCACCTCGATTTACGGCAAGGCATTGAACACGGTCAGAGATGATGAAGCAGCTGCAGAATCCATGACAGTCAAAACCCGAAAAACCAAAATGACCGCCTTTATGTTCGGTGCTTTCTGGGCCGGAATTGCCGGCGGTCTTTTCGCCCATGTGCTCACTTATATCAACCCGGGCATGTTCAGCATCAACCGCCTTGCGGAAATTCTGGCCATGGTCTACTTTGGCGGGCTCAACTCCATTGTGGGCTCTATTGTGGGGGCGGTGAGTATCAATGTCCTGGGTGAGGCCCTGCGCCCCCTGGAGCTGTTTAAGTGGATCATCATTCCATTGATTCTGATTTTTGTCATGATTTTCAGGCCCTATGGGCTGATCTCCTTTACGGAGATCAATGCCAAAAAACTGCTGCAAGCCAAACACAAACGCCAACAAGGAGTGTCCCCATGACCGCGCTGCTGCATGTAAAAAACATGACCCACTTTTTCGGCGGACTGCGGGCTGTTCATAACTACAACCTGAGCATTGCACCCAGACAGATTTTCGGCCTCATCGGTCCCAACGGGGCCGGCAAAACCACCATTTTCAATCTGATCACCGGGGTCTACACCCCCACTGAAGGCGAGATCCTGCTGGAAAACAAAAACATCAAAGGCCTGGAAACCAACCAGATTGCCGCCATGGGCCTGGGCAGAACTTTCCAGAACCTGGCGTTGTGGCGGCACATGAATGTGATGGACCATATCCGCATGGCCCATTATGCACAGCTGGACTATGGGCTGGTGGGAGCGTTTTTCAACACCCGGGCCTGCCGGGACCAGGAAAATAAGGTCAGGGAAAATGCCCTTCGCCTCATGCAGCTGTTTGATATCGAAAAATATGCCGGCGATCTGGTGACCAGTCTGCCCTATGGGGCACAGCGCCGGGTGGAAATGGCCCGGGCCATGGCCACCAACCCCAAAGTACTGTTTTTGGATGAACCCACAGCCGGCATGACACCCGATGAACTGGTGAAAATGATCCGCATCATCCGCCAGGTGCACCAGGATTTCAACGTGGCAATTTTTCTGATCGAACACCGCATGAAATTTGTCATGGAGCTGTGTGAAAGCATCCAGACTTTGGTATTCGGAGAAGTGATCGCCCAAGGCCCGCCGGAAGAAATCCAGAACAACCCCCAGGTGATAGAAGCCTATCTGGGCAAGGAGGATATGACCTGATGCAGCTGAACATCCAAAACCTGAACGTATCCTACGGCAATATCAAGGCCCTGCACGGCATCAGCTTTTCCGTGGCAGCCGGAGAAATTCTCACCATCATCGGTGCCAACGGTGCCGGCAAAAGCACCACCCTGCGGGCCATTTCCCGGATGATACCCTGTGAGGCCGGGTCTGTGATGGAATTCAACGGCCAGAACATTCTAAAATATTCGGCAGACAAGGTGGTCTCAAAACTGGGGATTTCCCATGTACCGGAAGGCCGCCGCATTTTTGGCAACCTCACGGTAACGGAAAACCTGAATCTTGCCTGTTTTGCCAGAAAAGACAAAGACCAGATAGAAGCAGACCGAAAATGGGTGTTTGACCTGTTTCCCCGGCTGGAAGAGCGCCGCCATCAGCTGGCAGGCACCCTGTCCGGCGGAGAGCAGCAGATGCTGGCCGTTGGCAGAGGGTATATGTCCGGACACCAGATGATGCTTTTGGATGAGCCCTCCATGGGGCTGGCCCCGCTGCTCATGCTGGACATGTTTGATGCCCTCAGGGAGATCAACAAACTGGGCACCACCATCCTGCTGGTGGAACAAAATGCCAGGCTGGCCCTGAAATTCGCCCAGAGAGGGTATGTCATTGAAAATGGTTCCCTGGTGCTGGAAGGGCCCACAGATGAACTGCTTGATAACCCGGAGGTGAAAAAAGCCTATCTGGGGGCCTGATGTACCATATGGTTGTACTTGCAACCTGGCCCGGGAAATCCGCAACCCCAATGCCCCTCCCCATTTTCTTGTTTTTTCGGCAGATGTGAAGAATAAGGCACCGCGAGAAAACCCGCACTCCAGGTACCCCTCCCCATTTTGTTCATTTTAAGAGAAGCCGAGGCGCAAAGCACCAGGGGCGCATTATCCATGCACCGGCATGCCCACCGCCTTGGAGGCCACCTCTCCCATGATTTCCGCCATGGTGGGATGGGCATGGATGGTATGGGCCATATCCTGTGCTGTCAAGCCTTTTGAAACGGCCAGGGTGGCTTCGGCAATCAGGTCGGTGGCATGGGCCCCGATGAGATGCACCCCCAGAATCTTGCCGGAATCTTTTTCCACCACCATTTTGGCTTCCCCGGCGATCTCATCAATGGCATGGGCCTTGCCCAGCACCCGGAAGTTGACGGATGCCGTATCAACAGCCAGACCGCTTTTCAGGGCCTCCGCTTCGCTCATCCCCACGGTACCGATTTCCGGCATGGTGAAAATGGCCCCGGGCACGGCATTGTAGGACATGGTATCCGCCTGCCCCATGGCATTGCCTGCCGCCACCAGACCTTCATGGGAGGCCACATGGGCCAGCATCACCCGGGAAGGTCCCAAAATATCGCCAATGGCATAGACGTTTTCCACCCCGGTTTCCATGCGGTCATTGACCGGAATCCAACCAGGTCCCGGGGTTTCCAGGCCGATGGTTTCCAGCCCCAGATCAGATGAGAGCGGGGTTCTGCCGATGCACACCGCCATAAGATCGGAACACAGGGTATCGGTTTTGGGATCTTTTGCCTTGGGATTGTCTGTGAACGGGCTTTTGGACAGAGAAATGCGGCACCCTTTGGCTGAGGTGTCACAGGCAGTGACAACCGTGTCACAAAACACCGTGATCTTTTGTTTTTTCATCTCCCGCAGCAGCAGTCTGGACATGGAAGCATCCACCGACGGCAGGGGCAGCAGCCTGGACATGGCCTCCACCACCGTCACCTTTGTGCCGAGAGCGGCAAAAATACAGGCGAACTCACACCCGATCACACCGCCCCCAACAATGGTCAGCGATTCAGGGATATGGTCGAGAACCAGGATATCATTGGATGACAGGATTTTTTTGCCGTCAAAGGCAAAATCCGGCACATTCATGGGTGCGGTGCCGGTGGCAATGATGAGTTTGTCCCAGTTCAGGGAGGTGGTGGTGCCGTCTGCGGCTGTGACCTCTGCGGTTCCCCTGCCGGTGATCCGGCCGCATCCCTTTTCCACATGAACCTTTCTGCCCTGGAGGAGTCCGGCAATACCGGTGCGCTGGGAATCAAGAATCTTGTCTTTTCTGGCCATCAGCCCGGCCATGTCCGGGAGCACGGCCCCGTCCATATGGATGCCGAATTCTTTTGCCTTGCGGCATTTGTGCAGCATTTCCGCCGTATTTTTCATGATTTTGGAAGGGATGCATCCCCAGTTCAGACAGGTGCCCCCCAGATGTTCCTTTTCAACGAGCACAACATCCGCTCCCAAAGATGCGGCCCGCAGTGCTGCCACATAACCGCCCGGTCCCCCGCCCACAACAACGATTTTTCTGCCCATGGTATACTCCTTTGGTGTAATGGTATTTTTTTTTGCGATTTTTTTCCTGTTATAAAGGAATTTCATTGAATTTTTATATAAAATTTCTATTTTCACAAAATTTTTAAAAATTAATTGACATTATCATTATACTGGTCTAATTATCAAGATAATTAAAAAAAATTTATGTTTTCATCATTTCTTCAGCACAAAAAGAGGTATAATGAAAATCGACAAAACCAATATTGATATCATCAGAGAACTCAAAGACGGGAAAAAATCCTTTAAAAAAATAGCGGATAAACTGCAGATCACAGAAAACACGGTCCGGTCCAGGGTCAACAAACTCCAGGAGGAAGGGGTGCTGGAAATCTGCGGCCTGGTGGACCCGGCAATGCTCCCCGGCCATCGGGTGGTGATCATCGGTATCAAGCTGTCTGAGATGAACCTGGTGGAGAAAGGTGCAGAAATCAGCCGGCTCAAAGGGGTTATTTCCGCAAGCGTGGTCACGGGTCGGTTTGACCTTGTCATCCTGGTGCTGTTTAAAAAAGGGTTTGGTCTTCTGGAATTCTACACAGAAGAGATCTCCAAAATCGAAGGGGTACGGTCGGTGGAAACATTTGTTGTGTATAAATCCTATAATTTAAAAGTGCCCTATATTTTTTAACCCATGGACAGGGAGCACCATTATTTTTTTAACGCCGCAATATAGAGAAAGGTAGTTGCTATGAATACCAGCTTGAAAACCACACCATTGCACCAGTGGCACCTTGATGCCAATGCCAATATGGCTGATTTTGGTGGATATGAAATGCCGCTGTGGTATGACACCGGGGTCAAGAATGAACACCTGGCTGTCCTCACATCTGCCGGCATATTTGACACCAGTCACATGGCCTGTATCACTGTGGACGGGAAAGATGCGTTTTCCCTACTCAATTTCTGCTTTACCCGGGACCTGACCCCCCTGGCTGAAGGCAGGTGTGTGTACGGCGCTTTTCTGGATGAAAAAGGCCATTGCCTGGATGATGCCATTGTGTATAAATTTTCAGACAACCGGTTTATGGTCTGTGTGAATGCCGGTATGGGCGGACCCATTGCCGCGCATCTGGCAGCCCGCAAAAACAATAAAGATGCCGCCATCACCGATCTGTCAGGGAAAATTGCCAAAATGGATGTCCAGGGGGTCAATGCAGCCCGGATCCTGTCCAAACTGATCCACTCACCTGACACCGTATTTGACCACATGCCCTATTTTTCCTTTAAAGGCCATTTTGATCCCCAAAACCCCGGTGCAAATGCGGTCAAACTCCATGACGGCACCCCGGTGCTGCTGTCCAGATCCGGGTATACCGGAGAGTTCGGGTTTGAAATTTTCCTTGCCCCCCATGCCATTGTGGCCCTGTGGCAGGATGTGCTTGCCGCAGGAAAGGATTACGGCATCACTGCCTGCGGTCTGGGTGCCAGGGATTCTCTGCGGGCCGGGGCCTGCCTGCCCCTGTCCCACCAGGATATCGGCCATTATAAATTCATGAACCATCCCTGGGATTTTGCCCTGCCGTATACAGCGGACAAATCCGGCTTCACCAAAGATTTTCTGGGTGCTGATGCCCTGGTTCCCGCAGAAAACGATGTATATGTATTTCCGTTTGCAGGGGACAGTCTGCGAAAAGTGGCTGCCGGAGAAAATACCGGGGTATTTGATGACAACCAGGAACAGATCGGGCATGTGCTCACCTGTGCCACCGACATGGGCATCACCTGGCACGACAGCAAAATCGTGAGCATCGCCACCCCGGATCTGCCTGACAACATAAAAATCAAAGGCATTGCCTGCGGCTTTGTCATGGTCTCAAAACAGCTGGAACCGGGTACACACCTCACCCTCAAAGAAGGCAAGCGATCCATCGGCGTGACCATTGTAAAGGACATCCGGCCGGACAGAACCGCAAGAAAAAAAATACGTCATTTTATTTAAAAAAAAGGAGGCTGTTATGAAAGAGATCAATGACCTGAATTTACCGGAAGATGTGAAATACACCAAAGACCATGAATGGGCAAAATTGGAAGGCGATACCGTCACCATCGGCATCAACGACTATGCCCAGGACCAGCTGGGGGAAATCGTATTTGTGGAACTGCCGGAAGTGGGGGATTCATTTGCCGCAGAAGAGGAATTCGGTTCCGTGGAATCGGTCAAAGCGGTATCAGAAATGTATATGCCCATCTCTGGGGAGATTGTAGGGGTGAATGAAAACCTGGAAGATGCCCCGGAACTGGTGAATGAAGACTGCTACCAGGGCGGGTGGATCATCAAGGTAAAACCTTCCGACAATGCTGAAATAGATGCATTGATGGACAAAGCAGCATATCTTGAGATGCTGAAAGGATAAGCCATGCGTTATCTGCCACATACACAAGAAGACATCAAAGAGATGCTGGCTGTCACCGGCCGCACCTCTCTGGATGATCTGTTCGATACCATACCCGATGCCGTGAAAACAAAAGACGGCCTGAACCTGCCGGACCCCTTGAGCGAATGGGACCTCAATGACCACATGGAAAAACTGGCCTCGGATAATATCGCATGCAAGGGATATACCTGCCTCATTGGTGCCGGCAGTTATGACCATTACATCCCGGCCATCATTCCCTACCTGGTATCCCGATCTGAATTTGCCACCGCCTACACCCCCTATCAGCCGGAAGTGAGCCAGGGAACCCTGCAGGGTATTTACGAATTTCAGACCATGGTCACCCGGCTTTTGGGCATGGATATTGCCACAGCTTCCCATTATGACTGCGGTACAGCCCTGGCGGAATGCGCCCTTATCGCCCTGCGCAAGAACAAAAAAGCCAATAAAATTGCCGTGTCCGACCTGGTACATCCCAGCCACCGGCAGACCATCGAGACCTATCTCAAACCCACTGGATATGAAATGGTGCTGATCCCCCATACCACAGAGGGTGTGACCGACACCACCGCCCTGGACGGCATGGATGATATTGCGGGCCTGGCTGTCCAGTCTCCCAATTTTTTCGGACATATCGAGGACCTGGGGGCCTTCAGAAAAGTGGCGGATGCCAAAAAAATACGGTTCATCGCCTCATTTACGGAAGCTTTGGCCTGGGGAATCTTGAAAAACCCGGGATCATTCGGGGCCGACCTTGTGGCTGGTGAGGGCCAGAGCCTGGGGATCGCCAAATCTTTCGGCGGCCCCGGTCTGGGCCTTCTGGCCGGCACTTCAAAACTGATGCGGGACCTGCCCGGCCGCCTGGTGGGACGGACAAAAGACACCAATGGAAAGGACGGGTATGTACTGACCCTGTCCACCAGAGAACAGCATATCAGAAGAGAAAAAGCCTCCTCCAATATCTGTTCCAACAACGGCCTCAATGCCATGACAGCCGCCATGTACCTGTCCACCATCGGCAAAATCGGGATCCGAAAAATTGCCCAGCTCAACCATGACAAAGCTGTATACCTGAAATCTGTTCTCACGGGCGCCGGTTTTACGCCGGTGTTTGACACCCCGTTTTTTAACGAGTTTGTCATGAAAGCACCAAAGGATTTTGCACAAAAACGGGCGGACCTGATCAACCGGCACTGCATGTTTGCCGGCCTGGATCTGGCACAGTTTTACCCTGAACTCACCAACCATTACCTGTTCTGCGCCACGGAAAAAGTGTCCAGACAGGAAATGGACCAGCTGGCAAAGGAGGTGGCATAATGACCCGGCAGCCAGGCACCAAAGGACTGATTTTCAATGAACCCAATGTGTGGGAAAAAAGCCGCGAAGGCAGATGCGCCATATCCCTGCCCCGTGCAGATGTGGACACAACCCCCCTGGATCCGGCATTGACCGGCGAGGCACCGGATCTGCCCCAGCTGTCTGAACTGGATGTGGTACGGCATTATACCAGGCTGTCCCAGTGGAATTTCGGGGTGGATTCCGGCATGTACCCCCTGGGCTCCTGCACCATGAAATACAACCCCAAAACCAACGAAGTCCAAGCATCCCGCCAGGGATTTGCCGGGGCACATCCCCTTGCAGGAGATGAATGCTCCCAGGGGGCCCTGCGCCTCATGTATGACCTGGAAACATATCTGGCGGAAATTACCGGATTCGCCGGGGTGACCCTGCAGCCGGCCGCCGGTGCCCATGGGGAGCTGGCAGGCATGCTCATCATCCATGCATATCATGCCAAACAGGGCCGGCAGCGCTCCAAAATCATCATCCCGGATACGGCCCACGGCACCAACCCGGCATCCGCCACCCTGTGCGGATACCAGAGCATCAACCTCAATTCGGGTGAAAAAGGGATCCTGGAGCCGGAAGCCGTGGCAGCGGTCATGGATGAGGATACGGCCGGCATCATGATCACCAATCCCAATACGTTGGGACTGTTTGAAGAAAATATCAAGGAGATTTGTGATATCGTCCATGCCAAGGGCGGCCTTGTGTATGGAGACGGGGCCAACATGAACGCCATCATGGGGGTTGTCAAACCTGGAAAAATCGGCATTGATGTGATGCATCTCAATCTGCACAAGACATTTTCCACGCCCCACGGCGGCGGCGGTCCGGGATCCGGTCCGGTAACGGTAGTGGAGAAATTGATCCCGTTTCTGCCTGTCCCAAGGGTGGAAAAAGACCTGGATACCTTCCGGTTCATCACCGACTGCCCGGACTCCATCGGACGGCTGCACACCTTTTACGGCCATTTCGGGGTCATGGTCAAGGCCTATGCCTATATTTTGACCATGGGGGCCCGGGGATTGCTGGATGTATCCCGCCTGGCAGTACTCAATGCCAATTACATCAAAGAAAGCCTCAAAGGCACCCTGAACCTGCCCTATGACCGGCCCTGCATGCATGAATGTGTGTTCAATGATGCCCATCAGAAAAAACACCATATCACCACCATGGATATGGCCAAACGGATGCTGGATTATGGATTCCATCCGCCCTCGGTGTATTTTCCCCTGGTGGTGGAAGGATCGATCATGGTAGAACCTACGGAAACCGAATCCAAAGAAGACATTGATCAGTTTATCCATGCGGTGAAGGCCATTGCCAAAGAAGCAGAAAGTGAACCGGAAAAATTGACCCGGGCACCGGTTCTGCCCAAGGTGACCCGTCTGGATGAAGTCAGTGCTGCCAGAAAGCCATGCCTGCAAGGGTAAGATCCAGCAAATCCGTCTGTGTATTCCAGGACTTAGGGGTCCTGGAATACCGGCGTGCCCTGGCACGTCAAACAGACATTCGCAATGGCAAAATCCAGGACCGTGCAATACCGGACCACCTGTTTTTTGTGCAGCATCCCCCGGTCTTCACCTTCGGCAGAAACGGCGGCCGGGAAAACCTGATGGTTTCTGACACTTTTCTGCATACACAGGGGGTGGACACTGTCCAGACGGACAGAGGGGGAAACATCACCTATCATGGGCCGGGCCAGGCTGTGCTGTATCCGGTGGTGGACCTGGAACATGCCCGCATCGGGGTGACCGATTTTGTATATGGGCTCGAAGAGATCATGGGCAGGACAGCACAGGATTTCGGGGTGGCCATTCACCGGGATCCCCGCAACCATGGCATGTGGAAAGGAAATAAAAAAATCGGATCTGTGGGACTGTCCATAAAACACGGCATCACGATCCATGGACTGGCCTTGAATGTGTCTCTGGACCTGACCCCGTTTTCCTGGATCAATCCCTGCGGTCTTTCCCGGGTGTCCATGACATCCCTGGAAAATGAGCTCCACACCTCCCCAAAAAAACAAAACCCTGTTCCCATGCAGGCGATAAAAGAAACATTTGTCACCTGTTTCTGCCGTGTATTTGGTTTTGAAACTGTCAGGGAGGCTGCCCATGTCTCATAAACCTGGTGCCAGAGCCGGCAAACCGGCCTGGCTGAAAAAACAGCTGCCCAGGGGTGGAGATTATGCAAGGGTCACCAGGCTGCTGGCCGGTGCAAAGCTGCATACGGTCTGCCAGGAAGCCAACTGCCCCAATATGTTTGAATGCTTTTCCAAAGATACGGCCACCTTTATGATCTTAGGAGACCAGTGCACCCGCAACTGCCGGTTCTGTAACATCACCGCCCGCCCTCCCCTGGACGTAGATCCCCGGGAACCTGACCGGGTGGCCCGGGCCGTCCGGGAACTGCGGCTGCAATATGTGGTGGTGACATCTGTCACCAGAGACGATCTGCCTGACGGGGGGGCTGCCCATTTTGCCGCCGTGATCCAGGCCATTAAAACACTGGGAAAAGAGATGGACCAGACCATCCGGGTGGAAGTGCTGATACCGGATTTCAAAGGGGATATGGCTGCCCTGAAAACCGTTGTAGATGCAAATCCCGATGTCATCAACCACAATATGGAAACCGTGGCAGCGCTGTATCCCAGGGTCCGGCCCGAAGCGGTATACCAGCGCTCACTGGATCTGATCAGCAGCGCAAAAAAGCTGAACCCTGATATGCCGGCCAAATCCGGCATCATGGTGGGACTGGGAGAAACCGCATCCCAGCTGGAACAAACCATGCAGGACCTGTTTGCCCATGGCTGTGATATGCTCACCATGGGCCAGTATCTGCAGCCCACACGACACCATCTGGATGTACAAAAGTATTATCCGCCGGCAGAATTTGAACACCTGGAACAGACCGCCCGTAACATCGGATTCACCAAAGTGGCGGCCGGCCCGTTTGTGAGAAGCTCCTACAGGGCGGAAGAGCTGTTTCAAAAACCCGAGCATCTTTCAGTGTGATTCAGGCAATCACACATTTTTCCTTCATGGTACCGGCGGAGGCGATTTCAATGAAAGATGCCCCGTGGGTGGGCCCGAAACTACCGGCCAGCACAATGATCAAAGAATCATCGGCCAGTTTTTTTTCATCCAGCAGCCGGCAGATGGACAGTGTCAGGGTTTCCATGGACCCGGCATTCATGGGAATGTAATCTGCGGTTACCCCGAAAGACAGCGACAGCTGCCGCATCACGCGTTTGTCATAGACCTGGGCAAAGATGGGGTTATCCCCCCGGTAGGCTGCCAGGGCCAGGATGGTGCCCCCTGTCAGGGAATCTGCCACAATGGCTTTGGTGTTCAGCCGCAGGGCCGCTTTCACTGCTGCCTTGGCCAGATAGGCAGTGACCATTTTTTCAGATGAATAGGGAATGTTGATGAAACTGCTCAGGTTGGTTTCCACCTCTCTGGCGATTTTGGCCATGGTCCGCACCGCCACTTCCGGGTATTTTCCGCTGGCGGTTTCTCCGGACAGCATCAGGGCATCGGTATGGTCCAGGCAGGCATTGGCCACATCAGACACCTCGGCCCGGGTGGGTCTGGGAGAATCGATCATGGAATGCAGCATCTGGGTGGCCACGATAACCGGACGGCGCCGCTCTATGCAGGTGGTGATGATCTTTTTCTGGATCAAGGGGATCTTTTCCGTGGGGATTTCCACGGCCAGGTCTCCCCTGGCGATCATTACCCCGTAGGCATGGTCCAGTATCTCCTTTATGTTGTCCACCCCCTGGCTGTTCTCGATTTTGGCGATAATTTTGATAGAAGATTTTTTTTGGTCCAGAATATCCTGTACCGCGATCACATCGGCTTTGTTCCGCACAAAAGAATGGGCAATAAAATCCAGGTTATGGTCAGCGGCAAATGCGATAAATCCTTTGTCTTTTTCGCTCAGGGCCGGCAATTTTACATGAACGGACGGGATATTCACACTTTTTCTGGCATGGATCACCCCGTCGTTTTCCACATGGCAGACCAGATACTGGTCATCCTTGTGCATCACCGCCAGGGCCACCGTGCCGTCATCAATGAGCACGGAACTGCCCATGGGCACATCCCTGACAAACCCCTTGTGGGACACATAGATGATATCACCATGGGAGATGCCCTCAGGATCCCCTGTGATGCGGATATAATCACCATGGTGAACGGTCAAAGGGGCTTTGGCATCACAGGTGCGGATTTCCGGACCCTTGGTGTCCACAAGGATACCGATTTTTTCAGAAACCGCCCGGGTGTTTTCCACCACTTTCAGAGCATCCGCATGGGTCATGTGGGCGGTGTTGAGCCGGACCACATTCATGCCCGCCTGGTAGAGCCCTGCAATAAACTGCCTGGAACAGTTCAGGTTAGAAATGGTTGCAATTATTTTGGTTTTCCGCTGCATGAAGCCAGCCTCCTTTTTGACAGAATATGATCACAAAATTTTCAATGCCCACCTTTGCTTCCATGGATGAGGATTTCAGAGCAAAATCAAGATCTCCCAGGGCAATGAGGGCAGCGCACAGTTCATTGAGGGAAAATCGGGCTGATTTGTCAAAACTCTGGAACACAGGATAGGGGCTTTTGGGGTTGGGGGCAAGCAAAAGATCCAATGGCGGGGCTGTTTTTTTTTCTTTTTTCTTACCGTCTGAAGTTTGGTTGCCTGCCAGGATGGTTTGAAA